>PLUW01000115.1 GCA_003162935.1 Acidobacteriaceae bacterium | reverse complement strand
CTGGAGTTGGGCGGCACCACGAGATGAACTTCGCCGCCGCACCGTTTTCTCTTGGCCTTCGACGGTCAAACCGATCCAGTCGCTCGATAAGACCGAATTCTTCGCCGGGACGCTAGCGGATACACTCTTGCCTCCACTCTCTAATTGCTTTCGTAGCTCCGCCCGGCCAACACCGGGGTTGTAGGCCCACGTTGTGCCCAACTTCAACATGGCGTCACCATTCACGACGTAAAAGACGTCTGGTTTCTCCTCGGCCTGATACACACTACCTTGCACAGTTTTGTCGCCCATCTGCAAAGGCAGTGATGTCCGCACGAAGTGAACTGCTGAGCCTTCGTAGACGAACCGTGTCGCTAGAGATGCACTCCATAACTTGTCTTCTATCGTCATTGAGTAGGTCGTGAAGTGCTGCGACATCCACCCGGAATGGAACGGGACCGCTCGCATCATCCCCTGCAAACGCTCTCTGCACCATCACAATCGTCAGCACGGTCGGCCAGATGAATCGCTTTTTTGTCGAAAAATGCCGCCGTCACCTGCCCCGAAGAACTGTTGGTGACGAAGATGACGCTCTCGTCGGGGCTCAGGCGAACCGAGCCGGAGTTCCAGCCCGTAGTCACGTCATAGGGGATGGTATTCGTCAGTTTGCCGCTTGAGATGTTCGCGATCTCGACCGTGCCCACGGTCGAGGCGTCGCCGAAAATCGCGAAATGGCCGTCAGCCGTGATATCGACTCCGTTGGGAAAATGGTCTTCCCGTGAACCTGTCGAAAACCGGGTGTCGTTATTCGAAACCGGCGCGCCGCCGGTGATATCAAACGTCCCGATCGACCCGTCGCCGTAAGTCACCACCAGCAGATTTCCGTGCACCGCCATTCCGGTAACATCGCCGTTATTGAGCCCGAACGCCAGGATATCGCTCACGAAGCTCAACTCACAGCCGGCCTCGATGCTGAAGGTGCCGATCGTGCTCGAGGTGGAATAGCTGGCATAAAGATAAGAACCGTTCGCGGCCATGCCAATGCCGTTGGCCAGGCCAATGTCCGACGAAGAGGCGGCGAAATTGCCGGTCACGGTCTGTGTGCTCGCATCGATGCCCGCGATGTCGCCGGTTCCAGCATCGGAAGCAAAGACGCAAATGATCGAGCCTGCCGGAACGACCAGCAGCCGCGACGCCGCGAAAAAGCCGCCGCCCACGCCCATTCCGCCGGTGGAAACGGCCGCGGTCCGCACCGGCAGGCCGCCCGATCCGATTGTGTAGAACGTCACGCTATTGATAAATGCAGGGGAGTCGTTGTTCGAGAAGAGGAAACTGTCGGTTCCGGGAGACCGCTGGCCGGAGCCCGCAGCGCCGGCCATTGTGAACAAAAACGCGGCAAGCGCTGGAACCCACTTACTCATAGGATCTCCCGACCGGATTAGCGCTCCCCTTGACGATCACGGCGGCCCACGCCCATGGGAAGAGGACCCTCAATTCCGAGCGACGGTGCTTCTTGACTCCGCACCGCCGCCCGGAACGTCAAAGCAGCCCCTGGGCGTTAGTAGGTGCCGCCCGGAGGACAGGCCTTCGATGGTCCCTTGAATGTGCCGTTCCCGGAAAACTCTCCACCCGTGCCATAAGAGGCAACGCCGTCTGCGTTGTAGTACCAGCTGAAGAAGGCCAGTTCCTGCAAATGGTACGAGTAGCCGTTCAGATCAATCGTGGGCATCAGCGTCCCGCTGAGAGGATCGCCGACCTCAAAGTTGTCCTGGCAGCCGCTTACCTGGCCGATATTCCCCCAAGCCGGCGTCGGATTATTCCCGAGAGGGTCGTTCATCCATTCGTCGATTTCGTGGCTCGCGACGGAAACGTCATGTGTGCCGGAGCCGAAATCTCCGCTCGTATCGTAATCCATGATCCCCCAGGTCTGAGCGGGGCTGCCCTGCGCGGTATGGAAGCCGAGAATGCAGCAGTTGCTGACAGTTGGCGGTTCGGCGCCCGACTGCACGAGGTTCTTGACCAGAAAGATTACGAATTCCGTGGGGCTGACTATGCCATCTTGTTGCAGCGTAGTAACCTCACCGCCCAGGAAACTCGCAAACGCGCCATTGGACACGATGCCCAGTTCGCTGCATCCGGAGGAATACGTAGTGCCCACGGATGAATCGGCTGTGACGGTGATCTCCTTGGCATATTTGATCGGAGACAGGTAATTGTGAAATTTGTTATTGATAATGCTCCAGAATTCGGCGCGCATGAAGCCGTCCGAGTACTGGGTCGTGCCCACTCCGACACCGTTGAATGTGAGCGGCGAATGGACAACGAGCGGCGACTTCTTGAACCGGCTCAGAGCGGAAGCGTTTCCGTCGCACGAGTTATCTTTGCTCGGATCGAAAACTGAGTTGCCGATTATCAGTTTGAGTGGAACCACCACAACCGGAATCTTGGTGCTTACGCCCGTTTCAAAATCCCCTCCCGCGAAGACTCCGGCGTAAGTATTACCGTCTTTGCTTGCGGTAATGCTGTACGAGACCATCGGAACCGTGCCACCCGCCTGGGACTGGGCCAACGCGTCGGCAGCGGTACCTTCGGTCCACGGTATCGTTAGGTAATAGCCGGGAAGCTCCGCCGCCGCTTCCTGGGCCAAAAGATGTTGCACGCCAATTGTCGCGACTGCCGCGACCACCAACAGGGCGTAACCAATGGGATACTTTTCTATCGGATGTTTCATTTTCGGTTTGCTCCTCGTGTCTTTAGGTTGGAATTCCTTTTTGCCCAGAAAGAACTGCTCGTAATCTCCCCGATTGCTTCGAGAACAGGTGTGACCGCAAGGCACCCCACAAAGGTGGAGGCGATTATGTCTCGCGGAGGTTGCCCTGTCAATATGCAACTACTTGCAGTCGCAAAACGGGGGCCGGTTTGTGAACTCAACTGGCGCAGACGCACGAGGTTCGCGGCGGCTCCAGAGGTCTGTTGTCGAAACATCTCTATTTCGCTCATTGGCGGGTTTTGAGTGAAATGACCTGTCAGCGGAAGTTGACACTGACTACTTCCGGTTTTCCCGTCATCTGCCCAGAGCTCTCGGTGACGGTTTTTAGAGTCTGACTGTGCGCTAGAGCAGGCAGTCAGCGCTAACCAACTCAGCCGAGAAAAACATCCAAAGTGACCACTTCTAGCCACAGAATCGCCAACCATTCGCGTTTGCGAGGTGTCATGAACCGCACTATTTAGCACGACTGCGCGGTAGGCGGGCAGTCTGCGGAGAATCCTGAAGTGATTGATTCCCTGTAAGTTACGGACGTGTGGGCTCTTGCACGATTCAGACCTGTACCGAGGGTTCGAATGTCTTTCTCTCCGCCACGCAGTCTGGACGGATGCGAACTCTCTCCGCAGTTCGTTGAAATCCTCGCGAAAAGGCCGCCAATTTGCGATTCTTTCTAGTTAGACCGGACTGGAGAGAATGCCCGGCCTGGGCCTCCTCGCGTCTACAGCCTGCATCTTCTCTGATCGGTGAATCGGCAGTCCGGTTTCGATGATTTCCAGAGGCGAAGGAAATGCGGTCAAAAACCGATCACTTGGCGAAGGCGAAGGCGACTTGACTTCAATGGTTCGCGCAATGATGTGAGGTAATCGGCCAGTCTAGTTTCGGTTGGCTCCCGACTGACGAGCAAACCGCACTCATTTAGGACCAGAAGACTCTGTCCTTGCGCGAAGCGGCCCCCCACGACAGGCTTGTAGCCACAGTGTCAGAAACTCCCGCAATTCTTCTGGCGGCCTGATCCACAGGGCAGCTGCGGTTTCGCGCCATGCGGGGCGTACCAGGATGCTTAGGCCTAGGGTGCCAAGAGAGAGGAAAGCCCGCTCGTCGGTCAAGTCATCCCCCAGGTAGGCGACGGGAACCCCCGGGCCGATTTCATCCAGAAGGATGCGGACCGCATCCCCCTTGTCACGGGCCGGCATGCGCATTTCAATACCGCCATCGAACTCCAGCAGTTCCATTGGCGTAGTTTGCGCGATGGGGAGCCAGCCCACCAGAACCTGGCCGCGAATTTCCGCCGCCGTCGCTTCGTCCAGCCCACGCCAATGGAGAGCGACGGAACCGGTTTTGAATTCGGCCCGGTTGTGCAGCCCCTGATACCGTAACCACTGATCTGCATCAGCCAGGGCGTGTAGCACAGGCTCTTCGATGCGGGGTGTCTCGCAGGTTCCATCCTTTCTCAACCGCTCCAACCCATGGCATCCCCAGATCTCAGGACGGGGGTGAACCACAAGCAGCGGGAGGATCTCATGGGCGTTTCGACCTGTGATGATGACAACACGCGTGCGGCCATTGGCGATGATTTCCTGTAGGAGCGCGGTCACTCCCGGATAGGGCAGAGCCTGCTGGCGATTGAGGCAAAATGGCGCGAGAGTACCGTCATAGTCAAGCAGAAGCGCCGAAGCCGGCGACTGTGCCACCGCGTTCATGAACTGCTCGACTATGCTTGAATGGACCGTGGGTACAACCACATGTTCCTCATTCCCAGCCAGCGGCACTCGCTCGGAGTTTCTCTTTGCCTTCGTCCGATGCATCCATTCGCAGCTCGCAGAGTTCCGCGATGAGGGTTCCTGCCCAGCGATAAACGTTGTGTTCCTTGACAGTCTTCCGCATGCGCCTCATGCGCGATTCTTTTTCCTCCGGCTCCATCTCCAGAGCGGTGCGAATCGCCTCAGCCGTCTGATCGACGTCGTAGGGATTGATCTGCAAGGCGTCATGCAACTCGTGGACGGCGCCGGTAAAGCAACTCAGGACTAGAACACCCCTTTCGTCGTGCCGGGCTGCCACGAATTCCTTCGCCACCAGATTCATGCCATCGTGTAATGACGTAACCAGGCACACATCGGCGGCGCGGTAGTACCTTTGAATCTCCTCGTGATTATGCTGCCGGTTCAGAAAGACGATGGGCTTCCATTTCGCCGCCTGGAACCGCCCGTTGATGCGGGTGGCTTCCGCTTCCACCTCCAGCATCAGATCGTGATAGCGTTTGAGGTGGCTGCGGCTTGGAGCGCCAATCTGCACGAACGTAAACTTACCCTGATAGGAGGGATGCTTCTCCAGAAAAAGCTCAATGGCCAGAAAACGCTCCAGGATGCCCTTGGTGTAATCGACCCGGTCTACGCCCACCCCCATGAAGGTAGCCTCAACCCCCAGGGCCTTGAGCAAAGTGGAACGTTCAGTGTAGGAATCCAGCGTCGCCTCCTGTTCTTGCACATCTGTAAAGTCCACACTGATGGGGAAAGGTCGCACCCGGGTGAGATGATCCAGACGTCTTACCGAAAAGTGCTCCCAATCGACGCGTGATTCCACTACCCGATCGACTGTATGCAAGAAATTATTGCAGTGCGACTGGATGTGAAACCCAATTAGATCGGCGCCGAGCAGACCATCTACAACCTCGCGCCGCCACGGTGAGATGTCAAATGCGTCCGGGTTGGGCCACGGAATGTGCCAGAAGATAGCCACCCTGGCCTCCGGTCTTTTTTCTTTAATCAGACGGGGCAACAACGCGAAGTGGTAATCCTGCACTAGCACAATGGGCTTCTCCACGTCCTTCATCTCTTCGAGCAGCGCATCGGCGAATTTTTGGTTGACGGTCTGATAGTACTTCCAGTCCTCTGCGCGAAAAATCGGGCGGGTGTGTGCGATATGACATAGAGGCCAGATGCCCTCGTTGGCAAATCCGTAGTAATAGCCTTCTTCCTCCGCTTCGTTGAGCCAGACCCGGCGCAAGGTATAGTGGGGATCTTCCGGAGGCACCCGCAGCCGGTCGTGCTCATCTACGGTTTCGAGGTCGCCATCGCCACTGCCATGGGCGATCCAGGTTCCGTCACAGGCTCGCAGCACAGGCTCGATCGCCGTGACCACCCCGCTGGGCGGCACCATCACTTCCACGGATTGGCCGCGCCGCATGTGCATGTAAGGCTCGCGATTCGACACGACAAAAAGACGTCCACCATCCAGTCGCGCGCGCACGTGCACGGCTAGCCGGTCGGCCGTCCACTGCGATTCACCGGTGTCGCGCAGGCGCGCTTCCGTCTCGGCCGCCGACCGCGCTTGGGTAAGGCTTTCAGCGAAGGCGGCGACCTCCCGCACCAGGGGACGAAACAGATCCAGATCGGCGCCGTGCCGGGGTGAAGCGGCTCGCCCCGTCCGCAAAGCTCGCATCCACTGCGCCGTACGTGCGATGGGTGCGGAAATACTCCAGCGCACAATCAATAGCGTGATCAGCACGATCAGAAATACATGGATGAGCGCTCGCCGGAATGCTTCCCGCCAAATGCGAAGGCTCTCCGCCCGAATATAGCTGGCATCATGAACAATCACGAGGCCGCCGATGACCTCGTCTTGCTGGTGAAGAGGCAGGGCGTAAATATGCAACGAGGCATCGCCCACCCGTTGAAAGGCTCCCACTCCACGGTTCTCACGCAAGGCTTCAGACATTACGGCGGGAACGGTAGTCAGCGTGGATGCCAACTCCTGTGTAACAGCCAGCAAGTCACCCTGCCGACCGTAGATAGCCAATCCTGAGAGATGCTCCCGGTTCCCAAAATGCTGTACGATGCTCTGCAAATCCTGCGCCGAATCTTTCTCCAGGCCGCGCTCCACATTCCCCGCGAGGCTTTCGCCCAATACTTCGGCGCGTCGCTCCAAGTCTTGGCGCAGGCCACGCTTCTCGCCCAGTACCTCGTAATACGAGGACGAAAGCGAGACCAGCGTGATACACACGATGAGGGAAACAATGAGCCGTATGCTGAGCAGTCGCATGGCGTTAGCCCCCACAATGGAGAAGGAAGGAGATTTCATCCTACCGCAACGGGTGGCGAGCTGACACTTCCGGCGCTAGAGCGGCGACGGTTCGTCTTCGTTCTCCTCTTCCTCTTTCTTCTTCCCGCGAACAATCTTCTTCTCCAGAAAACGCTTGGCCAAGTCTCTGCCCCCCATGCCGAACGCGATTGCCAAGCCGAGCATCAGGGCCCCGAAGGCAATTCCGAAGGCAACCAGCATGGTCTGTTCCGCCAGACCCAGTTCTTCAAACACGATCGACAATACGAAAACAATGATGATGCTGCGGACCGCGAGACTCAAAACCCGGGGTGAAGGCATGTTCGCGTTCACCGCGGCCAAGAGGGCAGCGCGAGAAAGGAAACTAGCTGCCAGCAGTCCGAAAAACATGATGAACAGGGCTACGAATAGACGCGGCAAGAAAAGAAAAAATCTTGCGACTTGCTCTTGCAGGCCCAGTATCCCGAGCACGCTCACACCCAGCAGAATGAAGCCGAGCCACGCCACCCAGAAGACGAACCGGCTCAGCATTTCCGTGGCTGAAGGCAGCGCGGCCTTGGCGAGCAATTGAGAGGCGCCAGCATTTTCTGAAAGCTTGTCGAACTTGACCAGCCTCAGAATGCTGCGCAGAACCACTTTTGCCACGAACGCGACCACCCAGCCTACAATGGCAACGATCAGCATCACGATGAGACGAGGAAGGAAGTGGGCGAAACCTCTGGCCATCGCGTGCAGCGCCTGACTTAGTTCGCTGATAATCATTTCCCGCATAGTTGCCTCACTCTCTCGATTCCCACAGCTGCAGCAGATACGGCTTCAATCGCTCAAACTCAAGACACAAACCTTCGATGTTGTTCTCGACCTCGTCCTCGGAAGCGTTGCGGTTCTCCACCAGGAACGTGAACGCCCTCCCGCGGAACAGCGGCGCCAAGGCCTGAATAATGTGATCCCGGCTGATCACAGACTTCCGATACGAGGCGGCAAACTCGTACACCGTCCTGACCCACAACTCGGGAGGGTAATGAAACTCCTCCTCTCCCAAGGCAGCGATTCGCTTGAGTTCAGCCAGTGTGGAGAGGGAAAGAATTGACTGAAAGACGGACTCCAATTCGGCAACTCCACTCGAGAACATCTCTCGCAATCGTTTCCGATTGACCCGCAGCGGTTCCAAAATCACTTCATGGTCCGCCCCGGTCGTAGGTAGCGACTGGGAGTGGGTCACCGCGCTCCAGACGGGAAAGTCCGGCTCCAATGCGGAGAACAAGGCGCCGACAGTTTCCCGCAGCGCCGGCACCAGGTCGGCGGCATGGCGCTCGACGTGCATCTTTTCTCCGAGAAAGGACTGGCAGATGAGGTTTCGTCCCGTGATCGCAGCCAGGGTAAACCGGAGTTCGACTCCCGCCCCTTCCGTTCCGTCATTCCAGGCATGTTGTCCAAGGAACTGACTTCCGAGACGGCCGGAGAATCCAAACTCCGGCGAGTATGCCTCGCGGATTCTTAACCCGTAGAGTGCGCGAGTCATCGGGTAGACCAAATTCGTGATGAGCAGGCCTTCAAATTTATGCCTGCGATAGGTGGGGGTCACGAGATCAAACCCGTCGCGATAAATGGGGCTTAGAAGCTTGGAGATCCATTCCCGTTCGATGTTCGCGGAGTTGGGTGACAGCACCGCACAGGCCTTGGCGCGGAGCAGTTCGGCGGCAGCCAGAATCGTCCGCAACGCAGCTCCGCTCGACGGACTGTTCGGATACTCCGTGCTGATTGAGTGCAGCGTCCGCAGAGCGTGCAGATTGGAAGCCGGGCGCACGTCATCGATTGAGACGCCCGTGACCAGTTCGCGAGTGCCATCACGCGACCCCCCGTCGGCATTTATGATCACCGCTCGCTCTCGCGGAAACCCGCGCAGGATGCCGCTCTGAATGGTCTGAACGATCGACCCGATCGTTTGGGCGTTATTGTGAGTGGGCAAACCCACGAGAATGTCCACTTCGCCGACGTTGACCAGTTGGCGAAGAAAATCATCCGTAAGATAGCTCTCCTCCGCCAATTTCATCTCCGTTCGAAGTACCGCTGCGTGCCCTTGTATAGAGGCGCGTCATGGGCCGCCGCTTTTAACTATTTACATTTGTTCACACCCGCCGCAGCCGAAACCAGTAGAACTGGTAGGGTCCCAGCGTTAGCAGATACGGCAGGTCGCCCACACGCGGAAACATATTCCCGCCAAACATCTCGATCGGAATATTTCCCTTGTAGCGCCGGAGATCCAGTTCGACAGCTTGCGCGGTGCTCGAAAGATTGTTGACCACTAGGACCACCTCGTTTCCCAGTCGCCGCACATAGGCCAAGATTCTGTGGTTGGCTGGATAGAGAAACTCAATCGATCCCCTGCCGAACACTCCCGTCGATTTGCGAACCGTCACGATGCGTTGCATCCAATTGAGGAGCGAATGTTCGCTCGCTTTTTGCCGCAAGACGTTCACCGCAGGATAACCATATACCGGGTCCTGGATAAGGGGAGAATACAGACGCTCCAGGGGCGCGCTAGAAAAGCCGCCATTCGTCCCCCCGTCCCACTGCATCGGCGTCCTTACTCCGTTGCGATCCCCTAAATTGATGTTATCCCCCATGCCAATTTCATCGCCGTAGTAAATGATAGGAGTGCCCGGTAACGACATCAGCATTCCGTTCATCAACTCGATGCGCCGGCGGTCGTTGTCCAGCAACGGAGCGAGCCGTCGTCGAATTCCGAGGTTCAGCCGCATCGTTTTGCTTTCGGCATACGAGTCGTACATATAGTCGCGTTCCAAGTCCGTTACCATTTCCAGGGTCAGTTCATCATGGTTGCGCAGGAAGAGCGACCACTGGCATAAGGCCGGAATTTCCGGGGTCTGCTGCAGGATTTCAGTGATGGGCTTGCGGTCTTCCAACTTCAGCCCCATGAACATCCTGGGCATCAGCGGAAAATGAAACGCCATGTGGAACTCATCTCCGTCGCCGAAATATGGGCGAAGATCCGCGGGCCACTGATTGGCCTCCGCCAGAAGCATCCTGCCGGGGAATTGTTCATCGAGTTTTCGCCGCAATTCCTTCAGAACCGCGTGGGTCTCCGGCAAGTTCTCACAATTTGTGCCCTCGCGTTCCACCAGGTACGGCACCGCGTCGAGACGGAATCCATCTACACCCATCTCCAGCCAGAACTTCATCACATTCCACATCTGTTCCCGAACCGCAGGATTGTCGTAGTTGAGATCGGGCTGGTGACTGAAGAATCGATGCCAATAGAAGGATTTTGAAATCGGATCCCAAGCCCAGTTCGACGTTTCTGTATCAAGAAAGATTATGCGGACGCCCTTGTACCGGCGATCCGTGTCGCTCCAGACATACCAATCGCGCCGTGGATTGTCCGGCGAACTCCGCGACTCTTGAAACCACGGGTGCTGATCGGAGGTGTGATTCAGCACCATTTCGATAATGACCCGGATCCCTCGGTCGTGGGCAGACCCCAAGAACTTGCGGAAATCCTCCAATGTTCCATAGCTGGAATGGACAGCGTTGTAATCCGCGATGTCGTAGCCATCGTCGCGCAGCGGCGAGGGGAAGAATGGCATGAGCCATATCGCGTTGATCCCCAGTTGCTGAAGGTAGTCGAGCTTCTCTTCAAGACCCTGAAAATCACCGATGCCATCCCCATTGCTGTCGTGGAAGGTGCGGACGTGGACTTGATAAACGATCGCGTCCTTGTACCAAAGCACATCCCGGTTTAGTGACATTCAAGTGTCCTATTCATCATGCCGCGAACGGCATCACCGTCATGCACAAGCAGAACCCCTTCGAGAATTCTTCCTATCGATCGTACATGGTTACCAGAGATCGAAGCCTAACGCCCAACTCGCCGCTCAATGCGCCCGGACGATAACGCCATTTCCAGTTTCCGCTGACCGTGCCCGGAAGATTCATGCGAGCTGCGCTGCCAAGGCCCAGCACATCTTGCAACGGGACAATCGCAACATCAGCGACCGATGCCAGCACCGCGCGGATCATGACCCAGTTGATCTCGGAATCGTCGTGGAAGTTGAGATACGCGCGCGCGAAGTCGTGTTCTTTGCGGACATCTTCCGGAGTGCGCGTGCTGTCGCCCGCACCCGAACTCGACCACCATCCCACGGTTGTGTCATTGTCGTGGCCGCCAGTGTAGGCGACCAGGTCGCGGCTGTAATTATGCGGAAGAAACGATGGACCCTGCGGATCAGTCCCGAACGCAAATTGTAAAAGACTCATGCCCGGCAGACCGAACTGCTGCCGCAGTTTTTCCACCGGCGGAGTAATCACGCCGAGGTTTTCCGCCACGATCGGTAGTCCGCAAAACGCGTTCTGCAGTGCCGACAGAAAATCTTCTCCCGGCCCTTTGATCCAGCGCCCGTGAATAGCGGTCGTTTCGCCGACGGGAACCTCCCAGTAAGATTCAAAGCCACGGAAATGATCGAGTCGCACCATATCGAAAAGCGCGAGCGAGGCACGGAAGCGCTCGATCCACCACTTGTATCCGCTGGCGGCCAGCAAGTCCCAGCGATAAATCGGATTCCCCCAGAGCTGTCCGGTGGCGCTGAAATAATCGGGCGGCACGCCGGAGACCACGGTCGGGCGGCCCTGATCGTCGAGATAATACAGATCGGGATGAGCCCAGATATCTGCGCTGTCGTGCGCAACATAGATCGGGACGTCGCCCATGAAACGGATGCCGCGTTGCCCGCAATAAATCTTGAGCTGCTCCCACTGCTGGAAGAATTCGAATTGCCAAAACTTGTAAGCGTTCACTTCCGGCACCAGTCTCCTCGACCACTCGCTCAGGGCATGCGCGTCTCGATTCCGAATCTGTGCGTCCCAAGAGGTCCAGATCGTTCCGTGGTGTTCATCTTTGCAGGCCATGAAGAGCGCGTAGTCGTCGAGCCATGGACTGGCGCTTTCGCAAAAGCGGTCGAAGGCCGCATGATCCGCCCGGGAGCCGTCGGCAAAGAAAACCTGCGCCGCCCGGCCTAAGCTCGCCATTCTGAATTCAATTACCGGCCCATAGTCGACGAAGTCTTCGGGAAACAGCGGTGACTGAGCCAGGTCCGAAGCCTGGAGCAAGCCCTGATCGCGCAAGCGCTCCAGACTGACCAACAGCGGGTTGCCGGCAAAAGCGGAGAAGCACTGGTACGGGGAATCGCCGTATCCGGTGGGATTCAAAGGCAACACTTGCCACAACTTCTGTCCGGCGGCGAACAGGAAGTCCGCAAATTCATAAGCGCAAGGGCCAAGATCGCCGATACCAAGGCGGCCGGGCAGAGAAGTGAAGTGCAGCAGGATTCCACTACATCGCGGGAATTTCACTCCGTAACAATACTCAGGTCTGAGTCACCGGGGCAAGGCGCATACCATGTAAGGTCGACGGTGGAGCGGACAAAATCGCCGAACATTCGTTTCTAGCCGGGGCATTTACAAGGAATGTTCGATTCCTGACTGCCCGGCAGGCGCGTAGTCTTCGCTAACGGTTTCGAAAGTGGGAAGTACATCATACATTCGTATTTCGTTCGGCCTCACAATCGCTTGCCATTCGCCTTTTTCAAAGTCATGAAACCGCACTGGACCCAAGTATGTCGACCCTTTATCCCTTTCTCTGACTGTATGTTGTTGTTGCAGAATAAAATGCAACTCCCGCACGGTGCGGGCTCTTACGGGTTCCGGAAACGGTACCGAGAGTTCGAATGTCTTTCTCTCCGCCACGCAGTCTGTGCTGATGCGAACTCTGGCCGTAGTTCGTTGAAATCCTCGCGAAAAGCCCGCCAATTCGCGAATTTCTCCTCTCGAACCGCACTGGAGAGAATGGACTCTCCAGTCCGACCTTCCCTGGAAGCCTTCATTTTCTCTGATCGATGAATGGGCAGTCCGGTTTCATCACTCCTGTCAGGCGAACCAAATGCGATCAGAAACCGATAATCTCCGCGAGCATGCCCGTCGGGGTCAATTTCCGGCGAACCGAATCGCCGAGGTTAAATCGGTGATTGACCCCACGACTGCCGAAGTCGTTTTGTCGCGTTGAGTGACGCTAGGGCCGATATCTAGGGTCCGATATGAAGACTCGAGATATCTTGCAGATAAACTCCGGTTGTGTGGGCCCCGGGAGCGGAGTCGCGGGTTGAGGTAAACACCAGCCAGTGGCCATCGGGCGAGATCGAGGGATAGCCGTCGAAGGCGTTGTTGTAAGTGAGCCGCACCTGCTTATCGCTGTTCAAATCTCCAAGAAAGATCTCGTAATTGTTCGGGGGAAGGACCTTCACGAAGACGTAGTGGTGTCCGTCAGGGGCTGGGAACGGAGACCAGTTGGTGCCTTCGTCGTGGGTCAACGGCGTCAGCCGCGTGCCGTCTTCCTGAATCGTAAAGAGCGTCATGGGCAGGGGGTGTTTTTTGGCGACGGCATCGGCAGTGCGCCAGGCTCGAAAGATGATGGTTTTATTGTCGCGGAAGATGAATGCGCCACCCGGTTCCCAGCCTTCGAGGTGCGTGATCTGCACCGGATCGCTGCCATCGGGCTTCATTTTCCAAAGCTCCATTTTCCCGGAGCGCTCGCTGCCGAAGAGAATCCACTGGCCGTTGGGGCCAACCGAAACCTCAGCGTCGTAGACCGTGTTGTTGGTCAGCCGTTTCACATCCGTGCCATCGAGGTTGGAAGTATAAAGCTCAGATCCCTGCGGATAGTCGGTCGGATTCGAGTAGTTCGACTTGGGCAGGTCCAAGTGATCTTTGGTCGAGGTCCAGATGATGCGCTTGCCATCGGGAAAGTAGAACGAGCAGGCATCGTCGCCCTTGTCCTCGATGCGACGGATGTCGGTGCCATCGATTTTGAGCGTATAGACGCGGAAACCTGAGTCGCTCTCGCGCTGGGCGTTGCCGATGATATGGGTGCTATCCGGAGAAAAGTAGAACTCGGCACCCCGTCCAAGGTTCGGGATTTGATGCACGGGCAACTCCTGCCCTTCGGAGGGCGCGCCGGCGGTAGCGGAAGAGTTTGCCTGGGCGCCAGCGGTTGCTGCGCACAGAGCTATCAGAGCCGATGCGGCCAAGAATGCGTGAAACAGATTTGTCAAGGTGAGACCGGCGTGGGATCGAATCGCCCGCTTCATATCCGTATGAGTTCCTTTCCGTCTCGTGTCATGCCGCGTGTGTTTAGCCGGCGCAATCTAAAAGAGAAGCTTGAGAGCTAACTGCACGTTGAACGGCTCACCCGGTCCTATTCCGGGTAGCCCAAACTGCGATCCATTGGTGGAACCGATGGGGATTCCGCCATTCCCCGTCCCCCCATAGGGCACATTCGAATAGATCCCGTTGGCTCCGGTGAAGGTCGGGCTGCCAAGGTTTATACGATTGAACAAGTTGAAGATCTCAATGCGAAATTGCGTGGAAACGCGTTCGGTGATTGGCGTGTCCTTCAGGACGGAGAAGTCTACGTCGCTGAAGCCGGGACCAAAGAGTTGATTTCGTCCCATCGTTCCGAACTGGTTCGAGTTGATCGTAAAGGAGTTGGGATTGATCCACTGCACCGGCTGGTGATCGATCA
Organism: Acidobacteriaceae bacterium; assembly: GCA_003162935.1. GTDB lineage: Bacteria > Acidobacteriota > Terriglobia > Terriglobales > Acidobacteriaceae > Acidiflorens. The sequence continues at coordinate 28,762 of PLUW01000115.1, read as the reverse complement.
CGCTGTGCGAAATCCCTTGATATGGGTTCCCGGTCAGACTCGGACGGTCGGTATTTTCGCCGGTACCGCTGGGGTCGCCATAGGCATCGACGGTGAACGGCAGTCCTGAACGAAAGCTGAGCAGACTGCTGACTTTCCACCCATTCGTCACGAGCCGCAGACCATGCGAAGACTGCGGCAGAGCATACAGGAGATAGGCGGTGAAGTTATGTCTGGCATCGAAGTCGCTGTTCCCATACTCCGCGGCGGGATCAAAACTATTTTGCGGCAGCGCCGTGAAACTGCCGTAGTCCAGGGTATGAGCGAAGGTATAGGCGAATTGCGACGTTACACCGTGCCAAGACGAGGTTTTCAGGGTTGCCTGCAGGGAGTTGTAGTTTGAATTTCCCCTGCTTTCGAGCTGATCAATCACACTGAACGATTGAAACTGCGAATAATACGGCCGCGTCTGGTTGGGCGTGCCCGGAGGATAGATCGAATCGCTGCCCAGCGCCGCCTGATTAATGTCTCGCAGAAGCAGCAGGTGCCGACCCAGGCTTCCAACATAGCCGACCTGGGCAATCGCCGCTCGACCCAGACTCTTCTGCACATTGAGGCTGTAGTTATAGAGATACGGTGTCTTAAAATTCTGGCTAACCGAAAACAGATTGAAATTGGTGTTCGTCGGCCATGCGATCAGCGAGCCGTCAGTTGGCAAAGTGAAGCCATTCAGGGTGAGAGTCTGCGAGGAGTTGTTCCCGATCGGGTTCCCTTCGACACCGGCTGGACCTCCGTTGTAGATGAAGCTGTTGCCCAGGAAGGGCGAGACGTTGACGGTGTCGTAGGCGATTCCGAAGCCACCGCGCACCACCGTGCCCGCATCGTTGAACGGTTGGTAGGCAAACCCGACGCGCGGCCCGAAATTCGTCCAATCGCTGGGATAAAGTGACTTTATGCCCTCTCCGACCACAACCAATCCCCCGGGCGCACTCGGGATAAAGGTCGACAGGTCATTGTCGCCGTCGTGAATCGGACCAATATAGTCGTAACGCAGGCCCAGGTTGATGTTCAGCCGGTGCGTTATTTGAAAATTGTCTTGTCCAAAAAATGAGAACCCGTTCGTAAACACAGTTCGAGATGGATTGCCGGTCACGATGGTCGACTGGTAGACAAAACCTGCCAGAAAATCCGCCAATGCCGTGATGTTGCCGTCCGTAATGTTGGGGTCTCCGGCCCAGGGTCCCTGATAGCCGTCGAAGCTGAAAGTGCCGCGTTGTCCGGTGTGGTAGAACTCATCCACTTTCGATCGGCGGAATTCTCCTCCGAAGCGCAACTGATGTTTGCCGATGTTGTAGCTGAGAGCATCGGTCAGATGCCAGGTCGTATCTTGCCGTCCGGAGTATGGATTTAGGCCGATGGGATCGAATGCCCCTATGGTGATATTCGGCGCGCCGGCGAGTTGAGGACTGGTGACTCCCGTATTCAGTCCCAAAGCGATCGGATTGAAGTCGGTATTGGCGTCGGCGAGAGTCTGGCCAAAGTAATTAAAGCCGAAGACAAATTGGTTGGCCAAGCGCGGGGAAAGTGTCGAGTTGTAAACCAGAGCCCAGTTCTCCACGTGCATCGGAGAGGATTCGAAGTAGGGCGACAGGAAAGAACTGGTCGGCGCAATCTGATGACCCTGCGCCACGAAGGCGCGCAGCGAAACGCGGTTGCTTTCGTTGAAAGCATGGTCCAGCTTTAAGATGCCATTGTTGCTATAACCGTCCTCCGTTCCGGGATTGAAGTAGTTGTCGGGTTGAGCGAGGCCGGTGAGCGCCGAGGCCGGCCACAATCCGGCAAGGAGGTTCTCGGAAACAGGATTCACCGGAACGTTGTATTGTGTCAGCACCGCGAGCGCAGCTTGCTGATATGCCTGCGACGGCTCCGTGACCAAAGTTGGAATGCCAATATCGAAGCTCTGGCGTTCAAAGCTGAGGAAGAAAAAAGTTCTATCTTTGAAGATCGGACCGCCGACCGTGAAGCCATACTGCTGGTCGCGCAATTTGTTTTTCTGCGGGGTATCCGACCCGTTTGCCGCGAACACCGGCGATGCCGCCAGCGCCTCGTTGCGGTTGTAATAATAGGCGCTGCCGTGCACCCTGTTGGTGCCGGATTTCAAAACCAGGTTGACCGTTCCGCCGGGATTTCGTCCGGTTTCCGCGTTGCCCTGCGTGACCAGTGAAAATTCGTCCACGGAATCCACCGGCAACAGAACGCCCGGGATGCCATAGACGCCACCCTGGTTCACGGCGGATGTATTGATCCACGCGTCATTGTTGTCCGCCCCCTCAATTTGCCAGTTGGTCTGAGTTGCCTGGGCGCCGTTAATGGCGCTTAAGAAACCGACGCCATAGCCGGCATAGCCTGGAGTGACCGTGAGCAACTGGGTGAAGTCTCTTCCATTCAGTGGAATCGTCTGCACTGTACTCGTCGCGAGGTCCTCTGTCTGCACGGATGTCGTGGTGTCGACCGAAAGCGCGGCGGCGGCGACCTCTACCTTGGTCGCAACCGAAGCCAATGCCAACTTCAGAGGCAGGCTGTAAATGCTGCCTGCCCGCACGGTAACCTGCGACACTTCAAGTGGTTGAAAGCCATTCTGGCGCACGCTTACGGTGTAACTTCCCAGCGGAAGGTCCTGGAACGTGAATTCTCCCGCCGATGTCGTAACCGTTCTATAGACCTGGCCGGTGCCTTCGTTTGCGGCCTTCACTTCGGCTCGCGCCAGGAACGCGCCGGAAGAGTCGTCGACTGTGCCATGGATTCCGCCGCGAAACGTCTGCGCCCGGGCAAGTTGCGAACCCGTCATGACAGCGACGCCAACCATCACAATCAGCAATTGGCTCAAAACGCTTGAGCTTCTGAGTGACATCTCCGAGTCTCCTCCGTGACACACCAAGCGCTCCGGTGCCGCGTGATTGCGACTATACATCAGTAAGTCGATTCGATCAATAGACTTTTACAGACTCTTCCTTAGGAGGACATTCGTCGTGCCGCCACCTCCATGCCATTTGCAAATGTACAGTAATGTGATAGACATTAGGACAGAACGATGAACGAATTGTGGAAAGCTCATGAACAAACAGGGTTCCATTGGCGGGTAAACCCGCAAACGATCTAGGGGCGAATCGCGGCATCGAGCGCAGCAAGTCGCCGGTGTTTGTGATTGGCTGTCACAGATCGGGCACTGCTCTTTTCTACGATAGCCTTCTCTCCGCCGGCGGCTTTCCGCTTTACCACGCTGCTCCCTTTCTGCACTCGACCTTACTGGCCATGTCCGGGGATCCGTCCGTGCCCAAGAATCGCGAGAAAATGTTACAAATCTGGCTGCGGAGCAAAGCCTTCCGCCGAACCGGCCTCAACCCCGAGGATCTTCGGTCCAGGATTCTGCAGGAATGCAAGAGCGGTGGCGATTTTTTGCGAATCACCATGGGTGAGCTTGCTCGCCGTGCCGGCGTTCAACGCTGGGCCGACTACGATCCCGACAACATTATGTATATGGCCACCATCAAGCGCGAGGTGCCCGACGCGCTGTTTGTGCACGTGGTTCGCGACGGCCGGGACACTGCGCTGTCGATGAAGAAACAGCATGCCAGCGACGATCGTTGGTGGGCTCAGGAACGGGCACTGTACGCGTGGGCGCTCCTTTGGCAATGGACGGTGCAAAAGGGAAGACGCTGTGGAGAGCGGTTTCCCGACGATTATTTAGAAGTGCGCTACGAAGATCTGGTTCGCGAACCCGAAAATACCTTGCGTACGGTTGGTGAATTCCTGGATCACGATCTCGACCATGGCCGCATTCAAAAGAACAGCATCGGGCGGGTGGCTTCTCCCAACACGGTTTGGAAAGACGAGTCCAGCCTGGAGACCCTCAATTCGATCGACCGCTGGAAGCAAAAGCTTTCGCAATCGGAGATTGTGGCGCTCGAGGCTTTGATCGGCGACTGTCTGGAGGAATTCGGTTACTGCCTCTCCGCCGAGCGCCGGAGATCCTTTCTCCTCGATCCAACGCTCAACCTGATGCGCCTTTCTTACCCGTGGTATTTCGACGCCAAGCTATTCCTGAAGTCCAAGACGGTTGTAGGTCGGCTGATCGTCAAGGGGAAAAGATTGGAACTGACAGATCCTGTCTGAGAAGCGTTGGATGAGTTTTGTGACGTGAGCGTGGGCGGCCGGAGTCCCGGCTTAGGAAGATTATGCGAACGAGTGACGAAAGCGAAAGACCCGAGTTCGCGGGCGGTTTGACGATTGGACAGGTTGTAGCGCCCCCGACAAAGACGAAGGTCATTTGCACGGTTGGCCCACGTTCGCTTAAGCCCAAGATCATCCGAGGCCTTGAGGAGCTCGGCGTGAGCCTGTTTCGCATCAACCTTTCGCACACGCCGATTGATAAGGTCGCTCCGGCAATCGCCTTCCTGCAACAACACTCCGATGTGCCCGTCTGTCTGGACAGCGAAGGGGCGCAGATCAGGACCGGCACGTTCAAAGCCGCGACCACGAATCTAACAAAAGGCAGTCTCGTCCAGATTCACCGCCAACCGATTTGCGGCGACGCCCGGGGCTTCAGCCTTACGCCCTTGGCCACGCTCGATTTGTTGGAGCCCGGCGACCGGATCACCATTGACTTTCACTCCGTCGTGGTCGAAGTACTGGAGATCGGAGACGAAAGGGCGGTGGTGCGCGTCCAAAAGGGCGGCCGGGTTGGCCATAACAAGGCGTGCAATGTGCATCGCAACATCGAGCTGCCCGCCATCACGCTCAAGGACCGCAAGGCCATCGAGATTGGGCGACAAATGGGAGCGGATCATTACGCACTTTCCTTTGCCAACCGGCCGGAGGACGTGCGGGAGATGCGGGCGTTAATCGGTGCAGACGCCAGGCTGATTTCCAAGATTGAATCGCTCAACGGTGTCGCCCATGCAGAGGAGATCGCCCGGCTCTCCGACGCGATTTTGATCGATCGCGGCGACCTGTCCCGCCAAGTGCCATTGCCAGAGATACCCGCCTGCCAGAAGGACATCATGCGACGCGTAAAGACCATCGGCCGGCCGGTCTACGTTGCCACCAACTTGCTGGAGTCGATGGTCCACTCGCCAGTGCCGACGCTGGCGGAAGTCAACGATATCTACAACACGCTGAACGACGGCGCCGAAGGCCTCGTGCTGGCAGCCGAGACCGCCGTGGGCAAGTTTCCGATCCAATGCGTCGAAATGGTGGTCAGCGTGATTACCGAATTCGAACGCGGTGGATAGTTTCTTGTCCATTGGCAGCTTGTACGCTGGGAAGATCGCGGACGAGCGCGTCCAGCGGCAACAGGGGCGTGTTGCCCGCATGAACGACAGGATGAGTTCCGACTGCAGCCGCTAAGCCGCAAGAGATTGCATTGCTGGTGTGTGGCAATCCTCGCCGGGAATTCCTAAGTTGCAGAAACATAAGAAGTTTGCATATTTCCGAGCTCCGGCCCGATCGGCAACAAGATTGCGGCATAATGTCCATAGATGTGCTAGACATTATGAAGGGAACGACCGTAAAATCCAGTAGCGGAGCATACCATGGAAAAACGCTTGACCTATTTTGATAATGCGGCAACCGTCTGGCCCAAGCCAGAAAGTGTTTACAAGTTCATGGATCAGTTCTACCGCACGCACGGGGTCAACCCCGGGAGGAGCGGTTATGACTTGGCGATCGAGGCCGGTTCCCTGCTCACAAACTTGCGCAAGCGTTTGACCAAGTTCTTTGGCGGCGACGAAGATGCGCCGGAGCGGCTCGTCTTCAGCTACAACGTCACGGACTCGCTAAACCTGGTTATCCCGGGGCTGATCGGCAAGGGCGACCACGTGATCACCACGAACCTGGAACACAACTCCGTGATCCGGCCGGTGAATCACCTGGTTCGCGATTGTGGAGCCGAGGTAACCTATCTGCCGTTCAACTCCGAGGGATTCATCGAACCCGACGAGGTCAAGCGGGCCATCCGGCCGAACACGAAAGCACTGATTGTTAACCACGGTTCCAACGTCATCGGCACGGTGCAGCCACTTCGCGAAATGGGGCGTCTTTGCCGGGAGCACGACATCGTCTTCATCGTCGATACGGCGCAAACCGCTGGCGTGATCCCGATCAACATGAAAGAAATGAATATTGATGTGGTCGCGTTCACCGGGCACAAAGCACTGATGGGTAGCATGGGCATTGGCGGCCTTTGTATTCGCAAACATGTTGAAATCGCACAGGTACGCAGCGGCGGCACCGGAGTACGCTCGGTCGATCCCTACCATCTGGAAGAATACCCATGGCGGCTCGAGTTCGGCACTCCGAATATGGTGGGAGTGGCGGCTCTTTGGGCGGGCCAGGACTGGCTTGACGAAAACGGAATTGAAAATGTGTACGCGCATGAGATGAAGCTCGCGAAACAGTTGGTGGAAGGCCTGCGCCAGATCGATGGAGTGCGACTGTACTGTTGCGACCAGCTCAAGAACCATCTCTCGACTGTCTTGGTGAACGTGCAAGGCGCCGATCCGGCCGATGTCGGAACGATGCTTGATGTCGACCATGATATCGCCGTCCGCACGGGCCTGCATTGCGCGCCGCTCGTGCACACGCAATTGGGCACGGTGGAAAACCACGGTGGCGTGCGGTTCTCGGTGGGCGCATTCAATACCGAGAAAGAAGTGGCCGCCGCGATCCATGCCGTCTCCGAAGTGGCAAGCTGGGCACGCGAGCGCGTTAGGAAGCCGGAGCGCGACCGCGTGCTGATGGCAACTCCAGCACCTATAGGGCTGACAGCGTAGCGCTAGACCATCGCTTCAATCGTGTGCGAAGCATTCCGGTGCGCGGAACGAGGCACGAGGCGGTGCGCCGCGTTCAGGAAGCCTTTGGCCCATTCGGGAGTGGCCAGCGCATGCAAGTGGGTATAGCCTGCCATTACGTTCTTAGTGACGACAAGATCGCGTTTCTGGAAACATCCCACGCCTCGAAGCACAGCGCACGCAGTATCCGCCGGTTTATCCCCAAGCGAAATTCGCGAGTAGTGGAACTCATGGCCGTGAAGAACTAGCCCGGTTGGGAAGAACGGGTTCGGCTGGTCCACATGCAACTCGCTGTAGCCGTGGCCCTGGGGTGTAACGAAGCCTTCCACGTCGAAGGGAAAGACTCCGGCCATCGGATACGCTCTGTCTTCCCAGCGCAGCGTTTGGGCGAGCAGGATGAGGCCTCCACATTCGGCGTAAATGGGCAAACCGTTGAGCGCTGCTTGCCGGATCGACTCCAGAAAACTGCGGTTTGCCGACAGGACCTCCGCATACTTTTCCGGGAATCCGCCTCCGATGTACAGCGCGCATAGTCCTTCCGGTAGGGCGTCACTTTGAAGCGAAGAGATTGGGATGAGTTCAGCACCGCCTTGCTCCAGTTGCTCCAGATTTTCCGGGTAGTAAAAGCTAAACGCGGCGTCGCGCAGATAGCCGACTTTGATGCCTTTCACCGCTGATGGAGAAACCTCCGGGTGATCGATTTCCAGCGACGGCGCATTCCGCGCAATCGAGAGGATGGCATTGAGGTCGAGCCCATCCGCGAGTTGCAGCAGATCCCGTTGGATTTGCTCCGTGGCGTCGTGCTCTTGAGGAGGAACCAATCCGAGGTAGCGCTCGGGCAGCGGATTGACCGCGGCCTTGTGAATTGTGCCAACTACTGGGATTGCACAAGCAGACTCAATCGCCGCCCGCAAGACTTCCTCATGTCGCTGGCCACTCACGTTGTTCAGAATGACGCCATGAATCGGGAGCTCCGGATCGAGCGCCCGGCATCCCGCGACAAGAGCCGCTGCGGTGCGCGTGACCATGGATGCATTGATGACGAGCAACACGGGAGCGGCGAGGCAGTGGCTGAGGGCGGCACTGCTGTGCGTGCCGGCGGCGTCGAAGCCGTCGAACAGTCCGCGGTTGCCTTCGATGAGGTTGACGCCATCCGTGATTGCGTTGCGTGCGAACGAGGAGCGGACAATGTCCCGACCCATCAGATAGGTGTCGAGATTGCGTGCGGCGTGAGACGAGGCCCAACTCAGCCAAGCGGCATCGATATAGTCGGGTCCTTTCTTGAATGCGCGTACCGGGAATCCCGCCCGGCGCAGGGCCAGCAGGAGCGCGAGCGAGACCAGTGTCTTGCCCGACCCCCCGGACATACCGGCAATCAGCAGGCGCGGCATGGAGCGAGAATCCGTCACAGTTCGGTGCCTGGCTTGGGCGGAAGCTGGATGTACGAGCCTCCGAGATAGCTGTAGACGCAGCGGCCTGAGTCAGTCAAGATTCGCAGAGCTTTCTTGCAGTCATCTTTGCTGCAGGCTGCGCCGTGTTTGGCAATCAACTCTTTGGCCAAATCGCCGGGCTTCAGGTTTCGTTTTCCGGCGCAGTGCGCGACCAGCCGGTACATCTCTTCCGCCAGAGTTTCGATTGGGACCGATGTCACATCCGTCATTGGAGAACCTCTTTCTCACAGGGCGCAGGGACCACGCAACTTGCCTCTTCCAGAGTTAGCGCATCGCTCGCGGGCAGGTCGGGAGCAGAAACAATGTGAACCAACGAATCTTGGTCGGTCGGCTCTCCGATGTGTTGTTGATGATGCTTCAATTTTTCGCGCAGGCGAACGACTTCGCCAATCACCAATGTCGCCGGGGCTTCGACATGGGCGCGGCGCACTTCATCGGCAATGGTACCGAGAGTTGCAGAGACAACGCTCTCCCCGGGCCAGAAGGCCATTTGGACGGCGGCAACTGGAGTGTCGGGGGAACGTCCGGCCGCCATCAAGTGCTGCGCAATGTGCGCCGCGTTGTGCACACCCATAAGAACCACCAGCGTGTCGACTTTACTCAAGGCGCACCAATCCAGGCGATCGTCGTTTCCGTCCGCGTTGTGGCCGGTGACAATGGCGAGCGACGAGGCCCGGTCGCGGTGCGTGACTGCGATTCCGGCGCTCAGTGGCGCTGACAGGCAGGAAGAAACTCCCGGAACCACTTCGAAGGGAATTCCATGCTCCGCAAGATATTCGGCTTCTTCTCCGCCGCGCCCGAACAGGAACGGATCGCCGCCCTTGAGGCGAACCACCGTCCTGCCTTCGCGGGCCTTGCGGACCAGCAGATCGTGGATCTCTTCCTGACGCGAACAATGCTTGCCCAAGGGCTTGCCCATGAAAATCTTTTCAGCAGAAGGCTTGGCCAGCGCTAAGACCTCATCCTGAATCAGCCGGTCGTACACGATTACTTCGGCGGTCTTGAGCAGTTCGGCCGCGCGGATCGTAAGCAGATCGGGATGGCCCGGTCCCGCGCCCACCAAATACACTTTGCCGGTTTTCGTTCTTGGTATCGGGATCTCCGCGGAACAAATCTCTGTCATCAGTTCTCCTCCCAAACCGAAAGCGTAGTCTTGTAGAACACGGTGATCATCAAGGCGCCGACGGCCCAGATCCCAAGGACAATCGTTGACTCGGGTAGCGTGGGCACATAGCGCGTGACCGCCCCGAGCGGCGAAGGCGTGAAGCCGCCAACGATCAGCCCGAGTCCCTTGTCCAGCCAGATCGAAACGAAAATAGCCGCACATGCCACCGCCAGCAGGCGGATGTTGTTTCGCCACTTCGGGACCAGCAGCAATGTCAACGCAACCCACGAAAGCAGCGCCGAGAGCCACATCCACGGCACGAGATGGTAATCGCCGTTGAATCCGACGAAGAGATACCTGAAGGCCTCCTCATGCTCCGGAATCCCGCTGTAAAAAGCGGTGAAGACCTCCGCGAGGATCAGGAAGATATTGATGGCGAGAGCATAGGCCACGATCACGGCCAGCTTCTGGATGGCTTCCCACCCCGCATCGAAGCCCGTCAGTTTCCGCAGCGCCAGACACAGAAGGATCAACAAAGCTGGGCCGGATGCGAACGCCGAAGCCAGGAAACGCGGCGCCAGGATCGCCGTCAGCCAGTAGGATCGGCCAGGCAATCCGCTGTAGAGAAACGCAGTAACGGTGTGAATGCTGATCGCCCAGGGAATCGAGAGGATGATCACGGGCTTGATCCAGCCGGGAACGGGTACTTGTTCGCGTTGCGCGGTCAGCGTGACCACGGCGATCACCGCATTCATCAGCAGATAACCGCCGAGCGCAATCATGTCCCAGAACATCACCGACTTCAGCTGGGGATGAAGCACGATGTTGAAAATCCGCGAAGGCTGGCCCAAGTCGACGAAGATGAAAAGCATGCACATCGTGACCGCCGTGACCGCCAGAAGTTCGCCGAGGAGAGTGAGGCGGACAAATTGCTGATAGTTGTGCAGGTAATAGGGCAGAACCACTATGACCGCGGAAGCGGCGACGCCCACAAAAAAAGTGAATTGCGCGATATAGAGGCCCCAACTCACATCGCGGCTGAGTCCGGTGACGGCCAGACCATGCGTCAGTTGCAGGACATAGCAGAGAGAACCCGCCAGAACCACAAAGAGAAGCGAGGCAACCCAGAGCCAGTATTTACGGCTTCCCGTGAGCGCTCTTTCGAACATAAACATAAGCACACTCAGACGATGTAGTAGACAGACGGGCCAGTGCCCAATTCCGGTTTGCGCTGCACTGCAAAGCGCGAGCGCAACACCTGGCGCACCTCGGAGTCCGGTTTTTCTAGATCGCCAGACACGATGGCTTTTTCCTCGCAACTCTCGGCGCACGCCGGCCCCTGCCCTCTCGCCAATCGTTCTTCACAGAAATTGCACTTCTCCACGACGCCTCTCGTCCGGGTTGGGAAATCCGGGTTGACCATTGCGATGGCGGGCCGGGGATCCTGCCAGTTGAAACTGCGCGCGCCATAGGGACAGGCTGCCATGCAATAGCGGCAGCCGATGCAGCGATGAAAATCGATGGTGACCACGCCGTTATCCCGTTTCCAAGTTGCGTCGACCGGGCAAACGTCCTGGCAGGGAGGATCGTCGCAGTGATTGCACAGCAGCAACACGGGTAGGTCTCCGAAGAACTCGCGCGTGTAGCCGGTCTGCGCGGCGGGAAATACATTCTTGAACGGCTCCTTCCATATCCACTTGATCTCGTGCGCTCGGTCGGCGAACTGCGGCACGTTGTGTGTGGAGTGGCATGCCTTAATGCAGCGGTCGCATCCATCCTTCTGACGGCATTTTTGCAAGTCAATCGCCATGCCCCAGCGGACGCGTTTCTTGGGCGGCGAGGAAGACGCGAATGATCGCTCGCCCACGGCGCGAACGGCTTTCTTTCCGGCCAAGGCCAGCAAGCCCAGGCCCGAGAGCCGCAGGAAATCCTTTCGCGTGATTTTCATGGGGCGCTCCTGGACGCCTGATGGGAATCGTTGTGGCAATTCCAGCAATCTGGATCGGAAACGCCCGCGTAATCATGGCAGCGCCCGCAAAATTCTTTGCGGTCGGTGTGGCATGCGGTGACGCAGGTGCGGGTGGGATTCTTGTCGTAAGTCTTCCCATTAAATGCGACGAACTGCCTCTGCCCATCGCGCACCGCCTCGTTCCTCCAATCTTCCAGCAACCGCATGTGCGAGCTGCGCATGTAGCTAGTGGGCGCGACGCACTGCTTTTCCTGGGCAGGGAGTTTGATCGGCGGAGCGGTGAGGGCCGTTTTTCTGTCGAGAGCGCCGTGCCAGATGGGGGTGGTGACCAGTCCGACGAAAAGAGTCAAGCCCGCGAGAATTAGTGGACGGTCACTCACGGGTTGCCTCCTCTTTTGTCAGCCGTTCGCCGCGCAGGTTTTCAACACGCAGATCTTCACCACGCAAATCTTCACCGCGCAGATCAGTGGTCCGTTCTTTTTCTCCAGTCATGATCAGCGCATTCCCCAGTAACTCGTGCACGCCAGCCACCTCGACGCCCGGAACCCAGTACTCCATCAGCGTGGGCAGCGTTGCCTTGTCGATGGCGCAAATGCAAGCCAGCAGGTTCACGCCGTGTTTTTCCCGTACGTACTTGACGGCGTTGGCGCGCGGAAAGCCGCCGCGCAGGCGCATCTCTAGGTTTTCATCCGTGCCCAACCCAGCCCCGCTGCCGCAGCAGAAGGTTTGCTCGCGAATCGTGTTCTCCGGCATCTCGTGGAAATTTCGACAAACGTTTTTCAGGATGTGGCGCGGCTCTTCCAGCAAACCCATGGCGCGCGAAGGATTACAGGAGTCGTGGTAGGTGACATTCCAACGATCATTTCGACTGGGGTCGAGCCGTAGTTTACCGTGATGGATAAGATCGGCAGTAAACTCGCAAATGTGCACCGCGCGCGTGGCCCGAGCATTCTCGAAACGCGTGCCAGTGATGGGCGAAACCGGTGGCTCCAGGAAATCGGCCGGACCGTTCATCGTATCCATATACTGATGGAAAACGCGCCACATGTGGCCGCATTCGCCGCCCAGAATCCACTTGACGCCCAGTCGCTTCGCTTCTTCGTAGATCTTGGCGTTGAGCCGCTTCGTCAATTCGTGCGAAGAAAACAGACCGAAATTGCCGCCCTCCGAAGCAAATGCGCTCACTGTGTAGTCGAGGCCGATTTCGTGGAACAACATCAGATAGCCGAGAAGAGTGTAGTAATGCGGAGTGCCAAAGTAATCGGCCGAAGGCATGACAAAGAGAATCTCCGCGCCTTTTCGGTTGATGGGAACCTCAATCGGCAGTCCGGTGATCTCCGATGCTTCGCCGGCGGCAAATTGAAGGCTGTCCTGAAAAGCATGCGGCTGCACTCCAAGGTGATTGCCGGTACGGAAACAGTTGGCGGCAGGCTCCAGGACCCAGTTGATGTTGCAGCCGATCAGGTCGAGCAGCTCGCGGCCCATCATGGTGATTTCGGCCGTGTCGATTCCGTAGGGACAGAAAACGGAACAGCGCCGACACTCGGTGCACTGGCAGAAGTAGTAGAACCATTCCTTGATGACGTCTTCGGTCAGTTCGCGCGCGCCCACAAGCGAGCCAAAGAGCCGGCCCGTGAGAGTGAAATAACGGCGGTAGACCGAGCGCATCAGTTCGGCGCGTAGCACCGGCATGTTCTTGGGATCGCCGGAGCCGATATAGAAGTGACACTTGTCGGCGCAAGCGCCGCAGCGCACGCAAATCTCCATGAACAGGCGAAAAGAGCGGTACTTCTGCAATCGCTCTTTCATGCCATCGAGAATCGTTTGCTTCCAGTCGGGTGGCAGTTTCCAGTCTGCGTCGAAAGGCTGCCACGGGCGCGGGTTGGGCAGGCCGAGATAGGTGACGTTCTTCGGAGCTGCGCTGTAACAGATCGTCCCTTTGCGAAATTCGGCCTTGGCCTCGCGCCAATCGCCTTCCGGATTGTTTGGTTCAATCGAAAGCAATTTTTCCGGCATCTTCATTCTCAAGCGGAAGTTTCGCAATCTTCAATTTGTCTCGGAACTCGTGCTCCCATTCGGCATAGGAGTGCGTTTTTACTGGATGATTCCAGGGGTTGACGTGGCGCTGGCTGCGATTGTTGTTGGCCAGATTACGGGTGGGGCTGAGAAAAACTCCACCCATGTGCATGAGAGTGCTGAATGGAAAATACGCAGCCAGGGTGCTGACAAGAAGCAAGTGGATCAGAAATATCGGAGCCAGGGTGCTGGGAACCGACGGGTGGAAGACCGCCAATCCAAGCGCAAACTGTTTGATCGCAGCCACGTCTACCCGAAATACGAAGCGCATGAGCAGGCCGGAGATCACGATTCCCAACAGCAGAAACAAGGCCAGGTAATCGAATGGCAACGATATATAGCGGACCTGCGGGCTGCGAAATCGCCGCGCCGTCAAGTACACAAGCGCACCCACGACGACCACGTCAGAGACGTAAACTGCGGGAGTTCCCACCTGAAAGGAGCCGTCCAGTCGTGAGAGCAGACTCACAAAAACTGGAACCGGTTGGAGAAAGAGCCGCAGATGGCGGAGCAGAATCACCAGCAAAGACCAATGAAACGCCAGAGCGCCCAGCCACAGATATCGGTCTTCACCCAGTACCAGTCGCTGATCGTGCAGCCGGGCGCGATTATTGCGGAAGAGCGATCGGAACAGAAGAACTTCCAGGGTCATGCGACGGAACGCGCCCCATCCGGTACTGGGGTTGTCCAGTGACGCGGGCTTGATCCAAGGCAGCGACTTCTGCTGGCCGCACGTGGTGGGAATGCGGAACGGCACCGGGGCCCACGCCCAGCGCACCACACGGTAACAGAAGCCAATCAGGAAAACTGCGCAGGCCGAATAGGGAACAAACACCGCAAGCAAAACAAGGCTGGCATGCGCGAGTCCGCCCAGTGCGGCGAGCGCAACGATCGCAAGAACGGCCAGCAGCGGCGTAAGGGCCTTCATGCGGGTCGCCTCGCGCGGATGCGTTGTTGCACCTGATTCGCGCGACGAACCTCGTTCGCCCGGATTCGTGTCAGTTGTTCGCGGCATTGTGCGTACTTGTCCGCTGCGATGTCTGCGAGCCGATCGATCCTGGCATTGTCAATTCTGCGACTGTCGAGGCTGCCACCAAGGGCTTCTGAGTTTTGTTCCGGCCCGTCTTCCCGGAGCAAGTCTTTCAGCAGAGATACGAATCGCACGGCATCGTCAGGAGCGAAGCCTTGGACCACTTGCAGCCGAATGATCGGATCGAGGGCGGAATCGATTGCCGTTGCATCCATCTCACCGAACAGCTCGTGCAGGAGCTGCGACAGGTTGCGGCGCAGCGCGTCGCCCATCGGATTTCGAAACGGGTCCCGTTCCTCGCTCAGAAGGGCCGTCGCGTAACGCGGGTAAGACTCCGCCGTTCGCGCAACCCATCGTTCGAGAATGGCCTCGCTCGCGTCCATAAGACTTCTACACGCAGCCGGCGGGCTTCGGCAGCCCCGCTAGCTTGCATGCGCCTTTGGCTGGTCCGGACGGGAACAGCTTGTAGATCTCGCTTAGTTTGTGGCCAGTTTCTTTACAGACCTTGCGAACCATTGGCGCGATGCCAAACTCCAGGTAGTAATTGCGGATGTAGTCAATGACCTTCCAGTGTTCCTCGGTCAGATCGGTAATGGCCTCAGTATTTGCGAAGTCCTTGGCCACCTCGTGATTCCAGCGTTCCGGCTCCTGCAGGAAACCGTCTTCGTCCACTTCGTAACTATTTCCGTTGATTTCAAATACCGGCACAGGTCACCCTCGGTGTTCGTTATTCGTTTCGTTAGCTCATCTCGATGTATCCGCTCGGACATGCTTCCGCGCACTTCTTGCATCCGTTGCAGACTTCGAGCTTGATTTTGCTATGCTCGCCTTTCGGCAGCCTCACAAAGCAGTTGTTGCTGCAGTACATCCAGCAGGTCTCGCAATCCATGCACATGCCGCAGGACATGCACCGCTTGGCTTCTTCCAGTACCTCGTCTTCCGTCAAGCCGCGTTCAACTTCGGTGCTGAGTTCACGCTCGGCGACCGAAACCTTCTGGCCCTCGTGTCGCGGTGCTGCGGGATACCAATCAAGCTTGAGCTTCTCGATCGTGACGGCAGGCAACGGGGGCTGCTTTTCGAGGGTTCGTCCCTGAAAACGCGCGTCGATGCCCTCGGCTGCCAACCGCCCTTTAGCAATAGCAACGGTGGCGGTGCCAAGTCCGGCAGCATCGCCGCCGGCAAAGATTCCGTCAACCGCGGTTCTGCCCCAATCGTCAGTCTTGATCCATCCATTGCCATTGCCGTTGCTCAGAATTTCCAAACCTCGGAAGTCCGGTTGTTGGCGGACGGCAACAATCACGCTGCTTGCGTCCAGGTCGAATTCGCTGCCCGCGATGGGTACCGCGTGTGAGCTGCCATCCGAACCCGCCGGCCCCGGCTTGATGCGGACACAGCGCACTCCCGATGCGCGTCCATTCCTCCGAACAATTTCCAGGGGAACGGCGGGATAGTCGATGCGCACACCTTCTTCCTGCGCGCCCTCGGCCTCTGACTTAGTGGCCGTCATCTCCAGGCCCACCATAGTTACTTCAGCTTCAAGTCTCCTGCTCAGTCGGGCTACATCGCACGCCGTGCCGCCCGCGCCCACTACAACCACCTTGCTGCCCACGTCAACTTGTTCGCCGCCGTGCACGCTTTTCAGGAAGCCGATCCCGCTAAGCACGTTGGGAGCATCCTCGCCCGGCACGTCCAACTTGATTCCTTTGTGCGCACCAACACCGGCGAATACCGCCGCAAATTCCTGGCGGAGTTGCTCCAGGGAGATTTCTTTTCCTACCGCGCAATTGCACTTCAACTCGACTCCGAGATCGAGAATGCGGCCGATCTCCGCGTCGAGGACTTCACGTGGCAAGCGGAATCCTGGGATGCCATAGCGCAGCATGCCTCCCGGTTCGCTCAAGGCTTCGAAAACCGTGACCGGGTATCCGCGCCGAACCAGTTGATAGGCGCAGGACAAGCCAGCCGGGCCAGCGCCAATGACGGCAACTTTTTCCGCGTGCGGTTGAACCGCGAGCCGCGAGAGCTTCAGCTTGTTGGCAATCCCGAAATCTCCGATCATGCGTTCGATTGCGTTGAACGCCACTGGCCCATCCTTGGCGCTGCGGTTGCACGCGGTTTCGCAGGGGTGCGGACAGATTCGGCCCGTGACCGCGGGAAAAGGGTTGCGTTCCACGATCCGATTCCAGACGCGTTCGAAAGCCTGTTCGCGAGTCAAGCCGTAGTCTTTGGCTTGCGCGATGGTTACCATCAACTCGCGGATTTCGCTGCCATTCGGGCACGCCGAGGCACAGGGCGGCGCCTTGGGCGCAAAGCGAGGACGCAACGGGCTGATCTCGCCCCCCCCCGACGCCACGCTTCGAATGACCGGTTTCTTGACTTCTTTGAACAACCCCATCAGCTAGCTTCCTCACAGGGGGAGGATTGGAGAAGGTGCTTCAGTAACGAACATGCGCCGAGCGTGCGTAAGTCAGTGCGGCGTGCTTAAAGTCATCAATGTGATAACGCGTAAACTCAAACCCGGTCAGTTGGAAAAAGCGCGGCCAGCCGATGCGCTCAATCCACTCGCCCACCCGCTCGTATTTGCGCGCGTGTTTGGCGTAAACGTCCACGATCTTGACTATAGCTTCAACCACCTCGGGCCAGCGCGGAGGATTGTTGGGGAGGAACGGAATCGCCAGCTTGGAAAACGTGGGCGCGCTCCGCGCATTGCTCACCTTGCCACCCACCCAGATGGATAGCCCGTCGTTGTCCGCATCATTCATAGGCATGGCGGAGCAAACGGTATAGCAATTGCCGCAATACATACACTGTTGTTCCACCACGGTGACCGAATGTTTGCCGTCCACGACCGCCGGACGAATTGCTCCAGTCGGGCAAGCCGCGATCAGCGTCGGTACCTCGCACACTCTGGGCAGCGTGGGCTGAATCTTCGGAGGAAGGCGATGAACGCCGAGGATGGCGATGTCGGAACAATGCACCGCGCCGCACATGTTCAAGCAACAGGCCACCGCGATCCGTAATTTCGCGGGAAGGTCTTCGTGCGTGAAGCGCTCGTAGAGAGCATCCATCGTGCATTTGACCAGGCCCGAAGCGTCGGTTGCCGAGGAATGGCAGTGGATCCATCCCTGGGTATGCACGATGTTGCTGATGGCGTTATTGGTGCCACCCACCGGATATCCCAGCGCAATCAGTTCCTGCTTCAGCGGCTCGATCCGCACCGGATCGTCCAGTAGAAATTCGAGATTGTTCCGGCTGGTGAAGCGGAGATAGCCGCCCGAGTATTTGTCGGCCAAATCGGCAAAAATGCGCAGCGTCTGGACGCTCAGCAGGCGCGGCGTGCCCGCGCGTACCGTGTAGATGCGGTCCCCCGATTCCGCGACATGGCAATAAACCCCGGGGGCCAGATTTTCGTGGTACTTCCACTGGCCGTAGTTTTTCTTGATCAGGGGATGCAGATACTTTTCGTAATGCGGCGGCCCGATGTCGGTGATCCGAGGTTCGGTGGTGGCGCTCATTTCGCACCGTCCTTTGCAGCCTGATAGAAAATGTAGGGATTATCGCGAGGCGCGGAAACCATTTCTGGGATTGGATCAAGCCCGATACCGTCGAGAAATGCGGGCAGCCCCACGCGCTGGATCAGTTCCCCAACCCGCTCCCGATTGTTGCCGTATTCGTCCCAGAAATCCCAGATGCGACGGAGCAACTCTTTCACCGTATCCAGCAGTTCATCCGCCGCGACGAAAGGAACCAGCACAGACGAAAGCAACGCGCCTTGCATGATGGGCGCCTTGCCGCCGATCATGAGGACCGCTCCGCGCCCTTTGCCCGGGCGGAGCGCTTTCGGCATGACGTTGATGCAGTGCATGCAGCGCACGCATTCGTGGTTTTCAATGCCCAGCTTGTGGCCATCCCATGCCATGCACTTGGTGGGGCAGAGGTCACAAACATCCTTTTGGATGTTGAGGCCCGCAGACGCGTACTCCGTTACCGCGCTCTCGTCTACTTGGATTTCGTCCTTCCATGTACCGATAATCGAAAGATCGGAGCGGGCAATGGCTGCCACGCAATCATTGGGACAGGCGGCGCACTTGAGTTTGAACTTGTAAGGGAAAGGTGGACGATGCATCTCGTCCTGGTAGGCCATGGTCAGGTCGTAGCACAGCCTCATCGCGTCGTAACAGGCCCATTCGCAGCGCGCCATGCCGACGCAGCAGGAAGGCGTGCGGAACGAAGATCCGGAGCCGCCCAGATCGAACCCGGCCTGTGCCAGTTCTTGAAATGTCGGCTCGAGTTCAGGGGTGCGCGTGCCCAGCAGAATGATGTCGCCGGTGGACCCGTGCATGTTGGTAAGGCCAGAGCCGTGACGCTCCCAGATGTCGCAGAGGGTGCGAATGGCGTCACTGGTATAAAACCAGCCGGCGGGTTGGTTGACGCGGATGGTGTGGAAGTGGGCGACATTGGGGAATTGCTCGCCGACATCGCTGTAGCGCCCGATGACTCCGCCGCCATAACCGAGCACCCCGACCAGCCCACCGTGTTTCCAATGCCCCTTTTTCTCTTGGTAGGAAAGCTCCAGTTGGCGGAGGAGATCCTGAGCGCTGGCGCTGGTCTGGCCAGCCGACTTGATTTCCTTGACGAAGCTGGGCCAGGGCCCTTTTTCGAGTTCGTCGAGCAGTTCGGTTTTTGGCTTGTGGTCGGGCATCAAGCGTCTCCCTTCGAAAGTTCACTCTGACTTTCGAACCGGCCAAACATCGTCGCCATTACAACGTCCGCGCGGTGACGAGCCGCACTACATCTTGATGTGGATTTCCCTAAGAACAGGGGGGGACTCATCAGAATAGCGCCATCAACTACCCAACTGAGAGTTACGAAAGTATTGAAAAAACGCCGCGCGAGGCCAAGGTGAGCTCCCCCCGATACCGGCGCGCCCGCGGCGCACACATTGAGCCTAGGGGCAGATCGAAGATTTTGACCTTGGCTTTGCCACGATGCTTCCGAAGGATCGAAGGCCCCCGCCGCTTTAATACTATACATACACGATGAATTTACTAGAGAATAAGAATTTGCGATGTGTTATTCGTCACTAGGCATTGTGACGCAAGAGCGGGAGCGATAAGTCGCTCTCCACGGCGGACTTAGCATCTCTTGGATTCTAGGATACGATGGCCCGGAGAGCCGCCGGAGGCCACATGACTTGCTTTCCCATGATGCTCAGACTCGAAGGACGCACCTGCATAGTCGTCGGCGCGGGACGAATTGCGGCAGCAAAGGCGGCAGGCTTGCTGCACCACGGAGCCCAGGTCATTGTCGTCGCTCCAAAAGCAGTTAACTGGATTCGCGAGAAATCGAAGTCCGGCGAACTGGCCTGGCGTCGTCGGGTATTTTCGGCCCGAGATGTACGAGGTGCGTTTCTCGTGGTGGCCGCGACCGATTCCACTGCCTCCAACTGCGCTGTGTTTCACACCTGCCGGGTTCGGGGCGTACTCTGCAATGTAGTTGACGATCCGGCGCACTGCGACTTCTTTTATCCTGCCGTAGTGCGTCGCGGACCACTACAGATTGCGATCTCGACCGGCGGAAACAGTCCGGCCCTGGCAGCACGACTGCGCAAGGAATTGGAGGGGCAATTCGGGACGGAATGGTCATCATTTGTGGAGCACATCGGAAAACTCCGGCAAGAGATTCTGAGTGCGAGTATGCCTTTGAAAGAGAAGCGTGAACAATTGGTAAAACTCGCCGCGCAGAAAGCATTCCTAAGCTTCCGACGGCAGGTAAGTGCAAATCGCCGCGGGAAGCAGCCCAACTTGTTGTAGGTTGTCGAGCATGCGGATTGTATAAACCGCTTTCTTAGAGTCCCGCGCCCGCGGTAACTTGCCGAAATTTAGTGCTTTGGCAGTGCGCGTGCAATCTCTATAATGTCTAGTCGCGATATAGAGGTTGTTGGGAGCAAGGCACTATGAAGATTTCCCAGAAAGGGCTGTATGCGTTGCAGGCAATGATGGTGCTGACCCGGCGTTATACGCAGGGCGCGATTCGGAGCCGCGATATCGCCTACGAAGAAAATCTGCCGGAGAAGTTCCTGGAACTGATCCTTCTAGAACTGAAGAATGCGCGTCTTGTGCAGAGTGTGCGCGGCGCCAAGGGCGGATACCGGTTGCGCCGGGCACCTTCGGAGATTCGCTTGAGCGAAATCATCCGTTTGATTGACGGCCCACTCGCGCCGTTTGGGGATGCCAGTCAGTTGCGCATTCTGATCGATCGCGATGCGGACCACAGCGCCCTATACAAAGTGTTTTTGGAGGCACGAGACGCGGCCGCCCAGATTCTGGAGAATACGACGCTGGCCGACCTAATCATCAGTGGGCCTACGACTGATTCCCGTCCGAAGATAATCAACAGGAAGAAAGGGGTGATTGAATCCCGCTGACTGTTGGTATGTCACCGGGCCATTGTCTTGCAATATGCGTATGAAGCGGAGATGCGTAATCACGGTGTCCCTCGTCATCGTTCAAAACGCATCGGCAGCGGTCCGTATCTAAAAGAATCAGCGCCCAAAAGCGTGACTCCCTGCTATGTCCCGCGTCGGCAGCGTTTGTGCGTCGAGAGTTGACGGCATGAGTCCACACTACTGTCTTTGGGGCCGAGGACGCGTCGACTAGCAATCCCCCGCTTCAGGCAACGCGCTCGTAGCGGTGGTGCACAGGCCGTCCAGAAGGGCGGCCTGCCCTAAAACCCGCGAGCCAACGCCGAGCTATTTCATGTCGTCCCAGTCTTGCAGGGCCATCGTTGCTGCTCCGCAATCGTGCGGGCGGCCTCCAACTATATGTTCAATGTGTGGCTTGCCGGGGCTGGGACAGGGATTCGAAAAATCGACACGCCATTTGCTAAATTCGCTGAGCATCGGTGCACCTTCCGTGCCCGTATCAAAGAGGGCCCGCATCTGCTGGAAGCAGGTATAGGCATCTTCCTGGCCTTCTTCCGCCGAGGCGTGGGTCGCCGCGAAGCGCAAACTCATGCTGTAGTAACGCGGGACCGCAATATCCCCCTCCACCGGCAGGCCCCTTGTCAGGGCGCAGAAAGGAATGGGGCGGTCCTTGCCGTCCCCCGTCTGTAGGGAAAGCGTAGGGCTTTCACTGTACTCCTCATAAATGAAGCGCAGCCCACGGCCTCGGCCATGGCTGAGGCCACGATCGGAAGACACTATATCGCCCGGATCACCACTGTCGGTTGGATCCTTGTCTGGATCAATAACCCACAGCTTTGTGTCAGTCTGGTTCCTGTGTATCCAGATTGCCTCGGGGCGCAGTGCAACGATTCGATTTGGCATGGGTGCAACCACAACCAGGTGACATTTCCTGGCCATGGGATGAGAGCTCGAAATGTCACGGGCTATCCTCAGGGATGGGTCCGCTGCATACTTCACGCGCAAGATATTTGTGTGAGTTGTTTCATACCTAAATCTATAGGCTCCCCGAGGCGCCGCGTCCTCCTTGAACCGGTACACGTAGCCGTGGTGATATTCCCCTTTGGGCGCAGGCGCCAGATTCCCGGCCAATGAAACATCGTCGCTATCGGTGAGGATGTTGGCGTAGTGGTCGACGCAGAGCGGCGCGCAAATAATCGCTATTCCTGGATCCTCCTCGGTCTTGCCTTGCTGGAATTGCACGACGAACGGCCCCATGAGATCGAGAATTAGTGGCGCTGAGATTTTTTCACAGTCGTCCGTTTCAGTGTTCAATGCTATTCGCCTTCCGGTGCGCATAGTGTTCTCCTGTTGAATTTTGGACACAAACCTTCTAAGCACTTCCAAATACAGCAAAGGCTCCCCAGTAATAGGGGTGCTGGTGTCCAGGCGAGTTCCGAACGGAATTGCGCGCGGCTGCGAGAGAGGCCGCTGGTGTCTTGCCGGACATCAAATTCGAATAGAACGCGCGCATCAGTTGGCGAGTAACGGCGGAATCGACATTCCACCGGCTGGCAACAGTTTGCGGAACGCCTAAGACAGTTAGGTTGCGGGCAACACTATTGAGGTCGGCAAAGGTGCCATCGTCGCCGTTCGCCGTATCGCACGCGGAAAGGACCGCCAGCCGCAGGTTTTTCGGGCGCATGTTGACGAGGTCGTGCCAATTCAAAACAGCGTCGGGACCTAGCACTAAGCCAACCTTGTCCCCATTGGCCGTGGCGTGGCCGACAAAATGAAACACTCCTGCGTCTCGAAGCTTTTGAAGCACATCAGTGCGATTTGCCCGTGAGCCCGAGAGGAGACTTGCCTCCCGAAAACATGAGGCAACATCGCTGCCCTCTGCCTGGGCATCCGGCAGGGGCGGCAGGAACGCGCCTTGCGCCGCCGACGCGACAACGATAAGAGCCGGGCTGGAGGACGATAGGATCCCCGGTCTCACATTGGATGCGTAGGCTAAACCCGGCGAATACGAAATCACGAAGCGGTCCGCGAGATAGCGATCATCCGGGCCCTGGAGCAGATCGAACGGGATACGATCGAGGATGCCATCGGTTTCGATCCAAAGGGCCGCGGCGCCTTGAATATCGGAATCTAAAGGCGCAACCAGCAGATCGTAGAGGCGCCGGCTCTCGCGGTTGAGAGACGCAAGATCGGCCAATGGGTCCGCGCAGAGGCTCAGGAAGCGCAGCGCTTGTAGTTGCGAATCATCGGGCAGTTGCAGGAATCGGCTCTGCACATTGCCGTCGCGGGACACGAACGCGATGGTCGACTTCTTGAGCACGACGTAGGAAATCAGCGCCGTCCCCGGCGGCAACCGATAGGTCGACGGGTCTGGAGGGGTAAATGAACTCCTTGCGTCGTCGGCTTGGGTGTATTTCCCTGCCTTGGTTTCGCGGAGGGAAGCGCCTTTGTACCACTCCCACCAAGCCAAGGCCTGGGCCGGGCTCTCCGAGTTCAGTCGGATCTCGAGAAGGTCGCGGTAGATCTCACCTCGAGTGCGGCTCCACGAGAGCCTGTCCGCTTCAGATCGAAGTTCGATGAGCCCCGCCTCCGTGATGGAGAGAGCGCGTTCCAACAAGGGTTCGGCTGCCTGTTGACGACCGAGGGCAAGGTTCGCCTCGCCGTAGGTTAAAAAGTAGTTCGCTTGAAATAGCCCTGGATCGGCCGTTTCGAATTCTTGTCGTAGCGGCGCGAGGGCAGCGGAAGCGCCTTCGGGGTCGCCGAGGTCCAACTGTATACGGGCGTTTTCGACCGCGATTTCCGCCTTCCGCAAAATGATCCCGTTGTCCTCCGGAAAGGCGGCGACGCGCGCGGCGGCGCGCTGAAGATCCATGCCTGCGGCTTTATAATCCCCGGCTCGCTCTTCTGCCCCGGCAAGAATCTCCCAGCCTACGACTTGATCTACTGGGTCTCGCGGTGGAAAATCACCGAGTTCTTCGGCCATGGACCAAACTTCGACATGGCGCCAGTTCATAACCCCGGCAATGCTGATGAGAGTCTCGTATAAATTTTCACCGCGCGTGTTGGATACATCCGATCGCCAGAACGCCGTTAAACCGGGGAGCAAACTGCGCAGCGCGGTATCCATGCGCCCGGTCTCGCTGCGGTATTCCGCACCAAATGCCAGAGCGCGAAGCTCGAGACTGAGATAATGGGCGCCATGAGCAGCCTCAGCGCCGCTTGATGAGTTTTGGATGGCGTCTTCGATTCGTGCCCCCCTTCCCCCTCCCACGCACTCTCCGCGCTGTATCAGGGTTTGGCTTTGCAACCAGCGATAGCGAGTGTTGGATAGGAGTAGAACTGCGCGAGCGGCCGTCGTATCACAATCGCTGTATCGAAGAGCAAAACTTTGCGCCATCATCAATGCAAAACTGGCGCGCAGCATCCCTGCT
Organism: Acidobacteriaceae bacterium; assembly: GCA_003162935.1. Classification (GTDB taxonomy): domain Bacteria; phylum Acidobacteriota; class Terriglobia; order Terriglobales; family Acidobacteriaceae; genus Acidiflorens. Next base: position 4,449 of record PLUW01000115.1, on the reverse strand, counting down.
TGATTCTTTGAAAGCCGGAAATCCTGCATGGATTTTTGGGCGAGTTCCGCGGCCAGGCCGTAACGTCCGGCGTGAAGCGCCTCGTCGCTTGCGACCGAGCCGTGGACGGCTTCTTTCTCGGTTGGGCTGGGTGGGCTTTGCAGGAAGTCGGACAGCCAGTTATCGTCGTGCCGGCTTTGCAGGATTTCCGCCAGGTGCTCCAGGGCGCGGCTGGCTTCGGCGGGTGTTACTTGATCGCTGTCGCTGGCGCCATAGGCAAGGGGCAGCCAAGATTGGGTAGCTGCCTCCAGGTAACGCTCGGCGCGCTGATCGAGCAGCGCGACTGCGTCATCATGATTCGCCTCGATGGCGGCGGAAAATTCTTTGGGCGAAAGCAAAGGGATGGCGGTGCGCTTCTCTCGTTCCGCCATTCTTTGCTTGATTCGCTGTAAGTTGGCATGGGCGTCCTCGGCCCATTCTCCCTGCGGATCGACGCGGAGGTAGTGTTGCCAGTCGTCGATGGCCTGGGTGTAGAGGAACATCCGTTCGCAAGCGAGGGCGCGATTAAAAAGGGCGACAGGATCATCCGGCGATTTGGCCAGCGCCTTGCTCAGAGATTCAATCGCGTCGCCATAGTCGATGGCGCGGTCGGCGGCTTCGGCGCGGACGAAATATGCCGAGCCGAGATCCGTCAACAGCGGCGGATCCTCCGGTTTTGTCTCCAGGGCGCGTTGCAGCGACTTGATGGCGGACTCGTAGTTGCCCTCGAGGAGATCGGCGCGGGCTTTGGCCTGCAACCATACCGGGTCGTTGGGACTTTTCTGCAGATTATCGCCGATCAACGCTTCAGCCTTTAAGAGCGAGGGCGACTTGTCGAGACTGGACCCACCGGCCGCGCGCTCCACCCGCATGGGAGCGTACTTGGCACCGGGGATTCTGACTTCCAGCGTGCGATGTTCGGTATAGGCCCGTGCGAGCAACTGTTCCGCCGACGGAGGCCGCAGCAGGCGCATGCCCAGCCATCCCGCCACGACCGCCGCCGCAATTCCGGCGAGCGCGAACACGGGACGCGGCCAGGAGAAAAGTGCTGGCCGCCGCGCACCTTTTTCTTTTTTCTCTCGGCCGCCCTCCATCGCTAAAGCGCCGCGAGTTGCAGCGCCGGCGCGCAACTGCTCGGCCATATGCTTTCGCCACTCGGGTCGCGCGCTGGGCAGCGAGGCGAGCCAGGATTCTTCGCTGGGAGTCGGTTCATCCACGAGCGCTTCCGCGGCATTCTTTAGCAGAGGTCCGCAGTGCCCGCATTTTGCCGCGTGTTTCATCAGTTCTCGTGTCTTCGCCTCGGGGAACAGCCCGGCGGCCGCCGCCAACCACTCGGCATCTCCCACGCACTCGGGAGTCCGCGGCGATGGGTTGGGCGCTGGCATGCGTAAAATCTCGCTCTGCACAAACTTGTACCTCTGCAACTTTCGGCTGCAGTCCGGGCAAGACTCAACGTGGCGCTGGGCGTCTCTCAGAGTGTGCTCGGAGAGTGGCTCCGAACCGGGCACACTCGTCTGCTGCAACGAAACGAGACGATCCAATTCGTCGCTGTCGAGATGTTTGTCGAATGGCCTGGTCAAAATCAGCTTCTCCTTCTAAAACGACAATGGACGCCGGAATCCTTTTTGGCCCGGCTACGACTCCGCGGCGCGTAGTGTGGCCGCGTCGGCGAGGCGCTCCCGCACACACCGCGTGAGCCGGAAAATGACGGTCTCGACGCCCTTTGCCGTCAGTTGGACGGTCGCCAAAGCAGCGATGGCTTTGGCGCTCATGCCCTGCTGGTAATAGAACCAGAAGATAAGACAGTCGCGCTGTTGATGGGAGCCCGCCGCGCAGTCCTGTAGTTGATCGTCGACTTGCTTCAGAAAAACCTTGCGCTCCATGGCCTCGGGGCCGCCGAAGCTGTCACTCCGGGCTACTGGGTCGAAGTCTTCCACCATCTGATCGGTCTCTCCTGCGCCGCGTTTCTGGGAATGGAGCGATTTGAAGTGATCGCGAGCGACATTGATCGCAATCGCCTTGACGTAGCGCAGCACCGCCTCTTCGGGATGTTGCTGGGCAAACTGTAGGAGCAAGCGGCACTTCTCGGCGTGGAGTTTGAGGTAGGTTTCCTGCAGTAAGTCGTCTACAAACTGCTCCGGATTTTTTCCCCACTGGCAAGCGGTGCGCTTGATGGAGAGACTGATCGGCCGCTGAAAACGGGCGACGAACTCCTCCCACGCCGCGCCGTCATTCGTTTCGGCGCAGGCACGGATCAGATCCTTTATGGACATTGACGAAGAACGCGGCAAAATCGCCACCAAACCGTGGTGGCGGGAATTTTACACGAAATAGATGTTTGGCTGGTTGCAGATTGACGCCAGGTTGGCGACGGCAAGTCAGAGAGGCATGCGGCGCCGCCGGCAAAGATGCACATGCTGAAGCGAGTCGCTCTGGCGCAGCTTCCGGTACATCCGCAGTAAATCGATTCGGGAACGAGTTTCGTTTACGTTTCTATGTTCCCTTTACAACGGGCACCCCGTCCATCCTCCGGCATCGCCAGACAAACGATTGGGGTGCCTTGCGCGGCGCGGCCCTTATTGCAAGAACGTCTCAATAACGTGTTTTCTGAACGGGAGGAACACAATTCTTAAGGCATCGGATATCTGGTAGCGCGGACTAGCGGGATCCGAAATACTGTCCAGTGGCGGTGCCAGTTGATCATGCGCGAATGTCGGCGGAAGAGTCGATGGCTATGTGCCGAGGCCGCCTCCCAATTGCGCGCCGACGCTGATGTGATGACATCCAGCGCAGCTCTGGGTTTGAGCGCGGGTCACAACGTCGACGGGAGTGAGCGTAGAGCCGGAGGGAATTTTCCCCTGGATGAGGTTCTTGAATGTAGGCGAGTTGGCAAAGGCAGCCAAATAGTCCATGGGGGCTGGAGTCGGCGGGGGCGTCTCCTGGCTCTCGCCGTCATCGTACTGGCTCGCGGTCTCTATCGAGATGAAGTCGATCGCGTTCGGAGTCGTCGACGGAACACTCAGAGACGCAACTTGGCTTAGGAATTCGCTTCGAAAGCTGCTTCCCAACGGCTGGTTGATCGTCTCGTCAAACAGGGACGCGGATTCGCGAGCGAGGAAACCGGACTGCCAATTTCCCACCAGAGAAAATGCAAGCTTTATTCCCATGTCCTGCTTGACAGTCCGTTCTCTGCAGTGCGGTTCGATAACAGAAAACCGCGATTTGGCGGGCATTTTGCGAGGATTTCGATGTACCGCAGCCAGATTTCTCTGCAGTCCAGACTGCGTGGCGGAGAGGGAGGGATTCGAACCCCCGGTACCCTTTCGGGTACGCCGGTTTTCAAGACCGGAGCCATCAACCACTCGGCCACCTCTCCGCGGCTCCTAATTGTTTTACTACAGACTCAATTCTAGTGGAGAGGGGCGCTCCGTGCGGCTGGACGGATACTGCGAGTCTGTCCGGGAACGTGCCGTCGCTGATGCTTCCCCCACCCGATGAACCTTACTTCGTGCCGTTTGGGTAGACCAGAATTTTGCTCGCTTCTCCTGTTTTCAAGCGGGCCATGGCTTGGGAAAAATCTTTCATGGGGATGCGGTCGGTGATTGCCGGGTGGAGATCCAGGCGCCCGCTCTTTAGAAGAGCGGTCATCTGGTACCAGGTCTGGTACATGCGGCGGCCGTTGATGCCTTGAATGGTGATGCCTTTGAAGATGATGTCCTCGGAGAAATTGAGCGGGATCGGCTTCGAGGTGAGGCCGAGCAGCGAGATGCGTCCGCCGCGGCGGACGATGTCGAAGGCGAGGCGGATGGCGTCGGGTTGGCCGGCCATTTCGAGGATCACGTCGACGCCGAGGCCTCCCGTTTTTTCGGCGACGATGGCGCGCACGTCGTCTTTGGAGGGGTCGAGGGCGTAATCGGCGTTCATTTTTGTTGCCAGCTTGCGGCGGTGTTCGTTGACTTCGATGGCGAAGATGGTGGTTGCGCCGACGGCTCGCGCGACTGCAATCGAGAACAGGCCGATGGGGCCGCAGCCGGTGACGGCCACGGTTTTGGCGGCGATTTCTCCGGCGAGGACGGTGTGCACGGCGTTGCCGAGGGGATCGAGGATGGACGCGTATTCCTGCGGGATGGCGGGGTCGAGCTTCCAGATATTCGATTCGGGGATGACGACGTACTCGGCGAAAGCTCCGTTGGTATCGACGCCGATGATCTTCACGTTCTGGCAGATGTGAGCTTCGCCAGTGCGGCACTGCAGGCACTTGCCGCAGGCCACATGCATTTCAGCGGAGACGAAGTCGCCTGCCTTCACGCTGGTAACTTCGTCGCCCACGGCTTCCACTGTGCCGCAGAACTCGTGGCCGGGGATCAGCGGCGGATGAATGCGGCGCTGCGCCCATTGGTCCCACTGGTAGATGTGCAGGTCGGTACCGCA
>PLUW01000032.1 GCA_003162935.1 Acidobacteriaceae bacterium | reverse complement strand
TGTGCAACGACTATCACATGACATTGGACCGCTCGGAAAAGGACGCGTTAAAGTACACCCCGAACGCCGGTCTGACGCTGTATGAACAAATGGGGATGTCGAGCAAGACGAACCGGTTCAGCAACGGCGGCTTGGAGCAACTCGGCGCCGGGCCCTTCAACCAGGACTTGCAGACCAAGCAATTCGACCGCTTAGCACAGTTTGCCAAACTGCAAGCGGCGCCGGCCGTGAAATTCAAGGACCTGGAAGAAATCGTCAGCCACAAGATCAGCGTCAACCTGATGCCGTTCGATGTGCGGGCGGATTTCGTGAAGGTGACCAGCGATACGGTGTTGGTTCCGGTCACCATTCAACTCAAGAACCGCGACGTCACCTTCCAGAACAAGGACGGCGTGGAGCGCGGCACCGTCAATATTTTTGGCCGCGTGACTACCCTGACCGGCAAGGTTGTACAAACCTTTGAAGACACGGTGCAGGTCGACGTGCCGGTGGAACTGCTGCCCAAGACGGCGGAAAATTCCTCGGTCTACTGGAAAGCTTTGCCGCTGCGCATCAGCCAGAATCGCTATCGCCTGGATATCGTCGTCAAGGACGTGAACGGCGATCGCACCGGGAGCTGGAGCCGGGCCATTGAGATCCCCGACTTCAGCGAAGACAAGCTGAGCAGTTCGACTCTCATCATTGCCGACCAGATGGAGCAGGTCGCGACCAAGAACGTGGGTACGGGCAATTTCGTGATCGGGACCATGAAAGTGCGTCCCCGGGTAGCGCCTTCCGACGGCAAGCCCATTTCCTTCAAGCGCAATCAGAAGCTGAATTTTTGGATGCAGGTTTACAATCTCAGCGTGGACGATAAAACCCACAAGCCTTCCGCCACCTTTGAATACAACGTGACGGATGCCAATCACAAGGCTGTCATCCATACCGTCGAATCGACCGACACGATGGGCAATGTGGGCGACCAGGTCACGCTACAGAAGACGCTTTCGGCCGCGAATCTGCCGCCGGGCCTGTACAAGATCGAGATCAAGGTGAACGACAACCTTTCCAAGCAGACGGTGGATCCAACGGCAACCTTTGCCGTGGAGTAGACTGCTGCTTGGTCCCCCAGAGGTGATGGGCGCAATGTTCCAAAAGCTCGGGTTTGTTCTGGTCGTCGTTGTTACTGCCGGGAGCTTGACCGCTTCGGCATGGGCCGCGACCCCGACCGGTGCGATCTCTGGATTCGTGCGCGACGGCAGCGGCGCTCCGCAAATGGGCGCGGCCGTGGAGATACTCGGTTCCGCCGCCCAGGCGCTGAAGGTCTTTACCGACGATCGCGGCTTCTACTCGGTCGCCAGTCTCGTGCCCGGAACTTATAGCGTCAAAGTAAGCGCCCCGTCATTCCTGCCTTCCCTGCGCGACAAAATCGGCGTCCGCGCGGGCGCAAGGCTCATGGTGAACGTCACCCTGACCACGCTCTTCGAGGCCATCCAGTTGGTGCCCCTGCGAGGTCCGGCGGACGATGACGACTGGAAGTGGACCTTGCGCTCGGTGGCCAACCGTCCCATCCTGCGGGTGCTACCAGACGGCACCACCGTGGTGGCGCAAAGCGGAGAATCCGCAGCCGACCAGGATTTCAAAGGCACGGTAACCTTCCTGGCCGGATCCCCAGGCCAAGGGTTTGGCAGTCCTTCCGATATGACGGCGGGCTTTGCCGTCGAGCGATCGCTGCTGTCGAGTGGCATCCTGCGCCTGAACGGCAACGTCGGCTATGATTCCGACGGCCAAGGCGCCCCGTCGGCCGTGCTCCGCACAACCTATGCGAGCCGTTTCAACGGCGTTTTTGAACCTTCGGTGGCGATTACCGCCCTGCGGCTGAATTCGCCCGATTCGGACGCCATGCCGGGCGCGTCTCTGCAAGCGCTCTCGGTCACAAGTTCCGACCGCGTCGTGCTCGGCGACAAAGTGGAGATGAAGTTTGGCAGTGAATTACAAACGATCCAGTTCATGGGCCGGGTCAATGCCTTTCGACCCTTTGGATCGGCGGATTTCCATCTCGCGCCGAACACAGTTCTGGAATATCGATATGCCAGCGCCGTCCCAACCCTGAGCCTTGAAGATCGTCTGGGCGTCGATCGCTCGGCGGCCGATGGTTTCGAATCCGCCTCCGCGGACCTGAGCGAGACCGCCCCGCGCATGAGCATTACCAACTTTTCTCCGGCGGTGGAGAAAGCCCGTCACCAGGAATTATCGCTCTCCCAGCGCATCGGCAAGAACAGCGTGCAGGTGGCATTCTACGACGACGGAATCGCCGATCCGGTGCTTACTGGCATCGGCTTGATGGCTCCTGGAGAAATGATGGCCGAAGCGGGCGAGGTTCTGCCCGACATTTACTCCGGCACCTTCAGCTATCAGGGCAACGACTTCTCGACGCGTGGCGTCCGCGTGGTTCTGCAGCGGAAGCTGTTCTCCGATCTCACCGCAACCTTGGATTATTCCTACGGCGGCGTCCTCGACCTGTCCCGCCCCGACGTCGAGTTGCAGGACGCGCGGACTTGGATTCGCGCCGAACAGCGTCAGGCCGTGGCCGCAAAGTTCAGCGGAACCGTACCCAGGACCAAGACCCGCTGGATCGCCTCCTATCGCTACATGGGCGGTCGCGCCTTGACCCCAGTCGATGAGTTCAATACTTCGCCGGGCCAGGCCGATCCTTATTTGAACGTCTGCTTCCGCCAGCCGATTCCGGCCAGCTTCTTCGCGGGACACATGGAAATTCTCATGGATCTTCGCAATCTTCTCGCGCAAGGCTATGTGCCCGTCATGGGCCGCGATGGGCGCACGCTCTATCTCGTGCAATCGGACCGCTCGGCCCGCGGCGGCGTGGCCTTCAGCTTCTAAGATCTCCTCTCCTAAGNNCCTAAGATCTCATTCAGCTACCAAGGTTCATAGATTCGTATCTGTGATTTCCTGGAGTCTTTCTGCGAAGGCCCCGGTTTCCGCTGACACCTCGCGCCGCTTGTCGTTTTCGCACGGTGCGACATGCGCTGATCTACCCCATTAATTTTTTCTATGAGGTTCGACACTGACCTTTCACCCTCACTCGTCTATAATCCGCCAATCTCAAGTCGAAACATTTTTTCTGTTCACGGAACATTGGTCTGTTTCAATGCCCGCGACGAAGGAGAACCGAAAATGAAACTACGTTTCTTGGTGGTGTTTGTTCTGCTGTCGGCGGCCCTGCTCGTGGGCCAAACTTTTCGTGGGACAATCCTCGGCTCCGTGACCGATTCCTCGGGAGCCTTCGTCGCGGGCGCAACGGTCAAAGTGCGCAACGTGGCCACCGGCCTGGAGCGCACCACGATCACGAGCGCGGATGGCAGCTATGCCGTCCCTGAATTGCCCATCGGCACATATTCCGTCACCGTAACGCAGACCGGCTTCGACACCTTTGTGGCGACCGGAGTCATTGTCGACGTGGCCTCCGAGCGTCGCGTGGATGCCGCCCTCAAGACCGGACAGGTGTCGACTCGAATTGAAGTTTCCGCCGAAGACCTGCCCATGGTCGAAACCACGACGAACACTCTTGGCGGCGTCATCAGTGCCGAGACCGTCGAGAACATGCCGGTCAACGGCCGCGATTACACCAAGCTCATTTATCTCAATCCCGGTGTGGCCGGTTCTCCCGACCAGATTTCCGACTCTCCCGGCTCCTTCGGCGAGTTTTCGATGAACGGCGCTCGCGGACGCTCGAACAACTACTTGCTCGACGGCACTGACATGAATGACGGCTACCGCAATGACCCGGCCATCAATCAGGCGGGAGTATTTGGCACGCCCTCGACCATCCTTCCGATCGACGCAGTGGCCGAAGTCAACGTTCTTTCGAACTTCGAGCCCGAATATGGACGCAACGCCGGTGCGGTCGTTAACATTGTCACCAAGAGCGGCGGCAATACCATCCACGGAACCGCCGGCGAATATTTCCGCAACGACGCGCTGGATGCTCGAAATTACTTCGATCCGGTAGGCACCCCCAGAGCGCCGTTCCATAACAATCAGTACGGCGCTTCGCTGGGCGGCCCGATCATCAAGGACCGGACGTTCTTTTACCTCGACTATGAAGGACAGAAGGAGCCGGTGGGAGTGGTGACGATCGCATCCGTACCAACCGGCAACGCCCCCGATGGATCGTTGCTACCCACCGATTCCACCGACCCGTCTGGCGTGATTCAGGCGCTTCTGGCGCTCAAGCCTTGGCCTGCGCCAAACCTGGCGAAAGGAACACCGCCGGGCCCGGGGTTGACCCCCACGCCTGGTACCGCCTCCGTGATATCCCCGTCGTACAACGATCTCACTAGCTTCATCGCCAAGATCGACCACAGTATCAACACCAACAATACCCTTACCGGACGTTACTTCTTCGGAGACAGCATCCAGTCGTTCCCGCTGGCTCTCACCGCCAGTGGCGGCCAGTTGCCGGGTTTTAACACGTTTACGCCCACGCGGGTGCAACTGGTCTCGCTCTCCTATACGCGCACGATCGGGTCGAATAAAATCAATGAACTGCGCTACGGCTGGAACCGGTTTGCTGAAGGGTTCTTCCCCGCGGACCAGAATTTCAACCCCAGTTCGATTGGCCTGTGCGACGCCACCCTTTCTTCGGAATGCAGTGGAGGGCTCAATGACCAGGGCCTGCCGGATATCTTCGTAAGTGGCGTGGCGCAGCTCGGCGCGACCAGCAGTGTTCCACGCCATCGTTTCGACAGCAACGACCAGGTCCTCGACAACTTTTCCTGGAAAATCAACAAGCACAGCGTGAAGTTCGGCTTCGATTTCCACCGCACCACCGTGCAACAGTATTTCGACAAGTACTTCCGCGGGAAGTTGAGCTTCAGCGGTTGCGGACTCGTTGCCTGCAATCCAGCAATTCCTGGCAGCGGCAGTACGGGGCTCCAGGACTTCCTCGCCGGCTATGTCGATGGCGGTTTCCAATACTTCGGAGACTCAACCCGTCACACCTATGAGAACAATTTTGGTTTCTATGCCCAGGACAGCTTTCGCCTCACACCGCATGTGACTTTGAATTATGGCCTCCGTTGGGACTACTTCGGCGTGGTCCAGGAAAAGAACAACCTCCTCAGCAACATCACCAATCTCGATCCCGTCAATGATACTTTCACACTCACTCAAGTAGGACAGCCCGGTCTCAACAGCCTTTACAACCCGGACAAGAAGGACTTCGCCCCGCGCGTGAGCCTCGCGTGGGACGTCGCGGGAAAAGGAAAGACCGTGGTCCGCACAGGCTTCGGCATGTTCTACGACGCTTTCTCGCAGGACATGGTGATGGGCCATCTGCCCTATTCGCCGTACTTCGACCCCGGTCCGGCCTACAACAACTTGCCCGGCGCCGATCCGATCAATTCAAGCGGCGCGAACGGCGGACAGATTGGTTATCAGCAACCCGTGTTTGCGCCCCCCACCACCGGCGGCTGCGGCTATGAGTGCGATGCCTTCGCCTTCGATCGCAACATCAAGACGCCTTACATGGAGAACTACAACCTCAACATCCAGCAGCAGATCTCCAGCAAGGCCGTTATCCAGGCGGGCTACGTCGGTTCCCAGGGCCATCGTCTCTGGCGTTTCTTTGACCTCAGCGAGCCCAGCCAGGCACAGATCACGGCGTCGGACTGTCCAAACGGCGTCGCGACCATTCCTTGTCCCGGGGGGGCCATCACGGGAGCCTATGGTGTGCCACGCAACTACGAGAGCAATCCTTACGGTGCCTTCTACATTCTTCAGGAAAATTCCACCGGCAAGTCCAACTACAACGCGCTACAGTTGAGCCTACGCATCACCGGATGGCACGGCATCACCTCCATTGCGAATTACGTCTGGTCGCGCTCCATGGACAACTCCAGCGACGGCGAAGACTTCGAGCCCAACGCCGCCCAACCTAACGACAGCCATAATCCGCAGCTTGAGTACGGCCCTTCAAATTTCAACATTCCGCACCGCTTCAGCTGGAACTTCGCCTATGAGCTCCCGAAGATGGGAGGGAGTTGGCAGCGCGCGAAGAATGGCTGGGGCCTCAACAGCGTGCTGACCTTGCAGGATGGACAGCCCTTCCAATTCAACTACAATTTCGAGGACGACTACAGCGGCAGCGGCAGCGGCTTTGATCGGCCCGACGTGGTCGGCCCGGTCCGCTATCATCCGAACGACCCCGGGAATTTCGTGGATCTCAGTTCCTTTGCCATTCCCTGCACAGTGGACGTTGCGACGGCTGGAGGCGTGGCCGCCGATTGTGTTCCTGGCACGCGTCACTTCGGCAATGAGGGTCGCGACTCTTTGCGCGGTCCATCCTTTAAAGAGCTGAACTTCGCTATCTATAAGACCACCGCACTCACGGAACGGATCAAAATGCAATTCCGCGCCGATTTCTTCAACCTTCCAAATCACCCCAACTTCGCCAACCCATTCCTGCCAGCCTTTATCGCCGACCCGGCTATCCACGGCTTCAACCTTGCGAACGTTGGGGGCGTCCAGCGCGAAGTGGGTAATGCCACCGGAACGGGGAGCGGCGTCATCAGCGCCACCGGCGACGTGGGTATCGGTAACCCGTTCCTCGGCGGCGGCGGCCCGCGCGGCATTCAGTTGGCGCTCAAATTCACCTTCTAACTTAGAAGAGTTCTTGCCCGCTCCTCTCGCAACCGCCGAGAGGAGCGTTTTTTTGCCCATCTCCGCTCCCACGTTCCCCGCAAACTGGAGTACACTTCCTCAGCATATGGCGGAGAAAACAACACCTACACCCAATTCCAACTCCAATTCCAACTCCAACTCCAATCCCAACGACCGGCGTTCCAGCCAGCGTGTTCCCGTTGCAGTCCCGGTCAAGGTGCGTGGCGAGAGCGGCGAGCACGCGGGTCTGACCCGCGATCTCAGTTCCTCGGGCATTTTTCTATATTCCGAATCGCAGATGAAAGCCGGATCGAAACTGGAACTGGTGATCATGCTCCCTCCAGGCATGGGGATGGGTCCAGGAGGATGGACGCTCTGCGAAGCCTCGGTCGTGCGCGTGGAGGAATCGGCGGGCAAGGGCTTGGGCATTGCCGCCACCCTCGATCGCATGGAATTCGTGCCCGAGATCAGCTGAAAACGGTCCGCCGTTTTCCAATAAGACAAGGCGACTTTGCAATTTTCCACAGGGGGGTGTAATAATGGCCCGCTCTCGAAATGTGAGCGGATTAAGCAGTTTGTACAGGTAGAACCAGTATGTGGATTGAAAAACTCACCGATGGCATCATTCAACTGGATACCGCCATCGGTCCGCGCTACGTGCAGCCGAATCTGCTACAGCGCGCGTATCTGCTTTGGACATTCCGTAATTTCTTCTCGCTGCCGCAGCAGGTTCTGCGACCGCGCGAGCGCCGATTGATTGATCGTCTGTGGAGCGAGAACCGGTTCGTGTCGCTCTCCATCGCCGGCGCATCCGATCGGCCGGTTATCGGAAGAGTCGAGCGGCGAATGCCCACTCCAGCCGAGCCCTTACCGATTCGCAAACCCGCGTCCAGCGCAAAGCCCGCCGAGCAAGGCCGGGAAGCCGCCTCCGCCTAGGGCCAAACGAGTCCGCGAAACAAAACTCGAATCGGCTAAACTTAAGAAAGCGTGTTCTTCTCCTTCTCCCGGCCTCGACCTGCTCTGATTGCCCTCATGCTGCTGGTTCTCGCCCAGTTTTGCCGCGCAGCGGAGCCCACAATTTCAGCCGATTCCCGCCCCCCTGAGATTCGCCCGATCGAGTTCCGTCCCACGGATCCCCTGAATCAGTCTGCCATCGATCACTATTACAACCTCGACTACGACTTTGCGGTTCAGGATTTCGAGCGCATCCTCGCGCGTCATCCGAACGATCCCTTTGCCGTGAATCATCTGCTTTCCGCGGTTCAGGTGCGGGAGTTGTATCGCATGGGCGCGATGAATGCCGGTGAATACGCGAACGACAGCTTTATCGGACAAGCGCACCGTCCCGCCGACCCCGTGCAGAAGGCGCGCATCAAGCAGTTAGTGCAGCAGGCCGAAAAACTGGAAGAGGCCGAACTGGCGCCCAATCCGAACAACGTCGATATGCTCTATGCCCGCGGCGTTACCCGCGGACAGTTCGCGCTCTACACCGCTCTCATCGAGCGCGCCTGGTTTTCCGCGCTGCGCAATGCCGTGGGAGCGCGTCGCGATCACGAACGCGTTCTCGAACTCGATCCGCACTATACCGACGCCAAGCTGGTCGTCGGAGCCCACAACTATGTGATGGGGAGCCTGACCTTTGCGGTCAAGATGGCCGTGGCGCTCGTCGGATTGAGCGGCGACAAAGAAAAAGGATTGCAATATCTGACCGAGGATTTCCATTCCAATGGCGAAACCAGCGTGGATGCCGGAGTCGTGCTCATGGTCTTCTTGCGTCGCGAGCATCGCTACGCTGAAGCCTACGAAATTGCGGGCGTCATCGGTTCGCGGTTTCCGCGCAGCTATCTTCTGCCGCTCGAACAGGCGAACCTGCTGCGTGCCTCCGGCAAGAACGAAGAAGCCGAACAGCAGTATCGCCGCGTGTGGCAGAACGGGCGCGACGGAAAGTACGGCAATCTGCACTACGAAATCGCCGCGCTGGCGCTGGGCGACCTGCTGCGCAGCCAGAAGAAATATGAAGCCGCCGCGGCCGCCTACGAACTGGTAACCCAGGTCTCCGCCGCCGACCCGGAATTCCTGCAGAAAGCGAATCTGGGAGCCGGCGAAATGTACGACCAGCTTCGAAAGCGCGATTTAGCCCTGAAGAAATACGAAGCGGTCGTGGCCATCAATTCCGGCAATGCCGAAGCCGACAAAGCGCGAAACAGGATGAAGGAAGCATACCGGGAGTAAAAAGCGCTTTTGGCCATTGGCTCTTAGCCTTTAGCTAAAAGCTAAGAGCTAAGAGCTAAAAGCGGTTCTTGGAACCTTTTCCCGCCGTTCGTCGTATCCTATACAAGGGAGACACAACCATGTACTGCAACGCTTGCGGCAAGATCATCGCTGAAGACGGCCGTTTCTGCTCTCACTGCGGCAACGTGGTGGGTGCTCCGCCCATGCCGAGGAAACTGACGCGCTCCCGCTCCGACCGAAAAATCGGAGGCGTATGCGCCGGACTGGCGCAGTATCTCGAACTCGATACTTCGCTGGTGCGCATCCTCTGGTTCTTCATCACGCTCGCCTGCGGAATCTTCCCCGGCCTCGTCGCCTACGTGCTGGCCTGGATCATCATTCCCGAAGAGCCGTACCTGTTGCCCGTAGCGTCGTCGCATCAGCCGGTCACGAGCTAATTCCACTTCTGGTGGAGGGACGGGCGTCTCGCCCGTGCTGCCCAACCTATAATCTTCTCCCATGGAACACCTGCGCAGCGACGATGCCGAGATCTTCTACGAGATTCGCGGGAGCGGCCCACCCGTCGTTCTCCTCCATCCCTTTCCCTGTGACCACGAATTCTGGAATCCGGTGGCAGTCGCCCTCGAATCGCGTTACCGCCTGATCCTCCCCGATCTCCGGGGCCACGGCGACTCGGCAATCGGCGAAGGGCCTGCCCTCATGGCCAAGCACGCAACCGACGTTGCCCGCGTCCTCGATGCCGCCGACGTTGGCAGGGCCGCATTCGTCGGCTGTTCCATTGGCGGATATACTCTGTTCGAATTCTGGCGCCGTTTTCGCGACCGTGTGACCGCGCTCGCGCTCTGCGACACGCGTCCTCAGCCCGATACCGCCGAAGCCCGCTCAAATCGCCTGCAAGCCGCGGCCACTGTGCTGGAGCAGGGAACCGAACTGTTTCTCGAAGCCATGATTCCGAAGCTGATGGGTCGCACCACGGTCGCCACACGTCCCGACGTAGTCGCCGGGGCCCTCGTCATGATGCGCAAAATGTCCGCCGAAGATATCAGCCAGGTGCAACGCGGAATGGCCGACCGCCCCGACTCAGTGCCGGATCTGAAGACAATCAACGTGCCCACGCTAATCGTGATTGGCGAAGAAGATACGTTCTCAACCCCAGCCGATGGCGAATTCATGCGTCAGAACATCGCGGGCAGCCACTTGAAGGTGATTCCGAAAGCTGGCCACTACGCGCCGTGGGAACAACCGGAGTTGGTCGGCAAAATCCTGCGCCAGTTTCTGGATGGAGTGCTCACGTAGCGACGGACGCATTCGTTCGTCGCAAGAGCGTTGCCTATGTCAATCTTGCCCGGCCCGGGGCGGCTTGGGCGTATGCCTGAGTATTCTCCGCAACCTTCCCCGTAATGCTGGGTTTAATATTAGTTGCGTGGGGAGGGAATGCCATGCCCAAGATCTGTGTGCGCCACTCATTCTGGCATCTAGCGTTGTTCGCGGCTATCGCCGTAGCCATCCCCGCCGCCTATGCCGCGCCGCAGGACAGCCCTGCCGTCGACTCCGCAGGAAACACTGCCTGCGCAAGCCTCGGCGTATACATTTTCGTCGGTGGGACGGGCGGTTTCGATGGCCTCGAAAACGGCGACCAATTCACCGAACTCCTCCAAACCGGCCACGTGGGGCTCTACGAGCACAACAATGCCATCGTCGCAGCCGAGCACCCGCCGAGCATCCTCCAAGCCATCGAGAGCGTGTTCACCGGAACCGGGCCTGGGCAAGCTGAACTCGGACAGGTCGGCGCGAATTACTTCACGCTTCCCCCAAGCTACGGTTACTACCAGGCTGTGTACATACAAAATGGTCTTCACCCCACGGAAGCGAATGTAAACACGCCGTCCGATAGCGTCCCTCCGAAACAATTGCAAAAAGCCTTGAAGCTCTGGCGGGAGTACGTGGACGCGGCCAGAACTGCCGGTATCGCAACCGTTGCTCCGGTCGCGGGCCCCAATGGCCGGAACGAACCAAAACTGGGAGATCACGTCTTTGCCACCAACCCCTACTACGCGCTGGAGCGCGGTGAGGCGCTGTATGGCCGGGCCATCGCTTTCGATGTTCCGCCTAACTTCTTTTTGACTGGAGGAAGCGGCCCCGGCTACCAGAAATTCATCGTACAGGCCATCCAATGGGGCAATGAACACGGCCTGCGCACGACCATGTTGCTTTCTCCTTTCCCCTGGCCCACCAATGCCAAAGGCAAGCTGGATTATTTCCGTCAATTCACCACCAATACTTTTAGTGCCGACACGCAGGCGTTTGTCAGCTATTTGAGCCAGCAACAAGCCATTCCTTCCGAATGGTCGGTCGACAACTACGAAGACACATATCCGCACGATACCCCCGCGGTCGTGCCCGAAACCGTCGAAAACACTACGACAGCGGTTGGTCTTTGGGTGGCCGCAAATGCACCGGTTTATGTGAACGGGCCACACAATCGGGGTGTAATCTGCGGCCCACCTGCCTCATCGGATGGAAGCCAACGGTGACACAGCGTTGAATGGCAAAGACCATTGGTGGATGACGAGCTAACCAAGAAATTATTCCGGGCCAGAAGTCGGGATTCTGCGACTCAATCGCCCACCGACTCGATCTCCGCCGAATCCAGCCGGTCGAGTGGACGGCTGCTGATCCGCGCCAGCCACAAGCTCACCAGCGAAACTCCACCGAACAAAACCACGCAGCCGAGCCAACTTTTCCAACGCCAGAAGAAATCGGTCAGCGTCGCGCCCACACTTCCTCCCAAATAATAGAAAGTTACATAGAGTCCGGCGGCCGACGATCGCGCGCGTCCGGCGATCGCACCCGTCTGCACCGTGGCTGCAGCTTGCGCCACGAAAACTCCCGAGGAAAAAATGGCGAGGCCGACGATGACGACCGGCAGCGATTTGACCAAGGTAAGCAGCAATCCAGCGATCATCATGGCGCAATAGATGACCGTAGTGTGGCGGAAGCCGAAGCGATCGAGAAAGCGGCCCGCTTGCGGCGTGATGACCGCTCCCAGCAGATAGACAAAGAAGATGCTGCCCAGTTGCGCCGAATTCAAATGAAATGGCGCGGCCGCAAGGTAGAAATTCGCGTACGTAAAACATCCCACCAGCGCGAACAGGACGGCCGCGCCCATGCCAAAGTTAGCCAGGAGGCGCGGATTGCGCAGATGTTGCCGGGCGTGGCTCAAAACCTGCCGCACGTGTTCGGCGCGCACAAAATTCTTCGCCAACGGAAGCCACGCGCGGACCACAAACGCTCCGATCAAGTCGAGCGCGGCGAGCACCAAAAATGTAAGCCGCCAATGCCAATGAGCCGCGATGACGCCGCAGAGAAAGCGCCCGAGAAATCCGCCGATTACCGTTCCCGTGATGTACGACGACATGGCCCGTCCCACGCCACGTCCGGCCCATTCTTCATTCACGTAAGCGAGCATGACGGCAATCACGCCGGGCACGAAGAGTCCCTGCGCAAAGCGCCAGAAAATAAGCGCGTGCAAACTAGTCGAAGTCGCCGCCAGCGCGGTGGGAATCGCCAGCAAAAACAACGAAGGTACGATGACCTTCTTGCGTCCGCGCCGTTCGGCGATCATGCCGATGATGGGCGCGGTGAGAGCGGTCGCAAAAATCGTCGCGCTCACCGTGAAACTGACCTGCAACTCGGTGGCATGAAAAGTATCGCGCAGCAGCGGCAGCAAGGGCTGAGTGCAGTAGACGTTGAGAAAAGTGCACATCCCGGCCACCATGGTCGCGACCGTCGCCTTGTCGGGTTTCTGCAAGCGGAACCAAGCCTCACGCTGAACTCTAGATCATATGCGAAGTGTCGCAGCCGCTGCGTGTCCCCGTCCGCGCGCCTGCGACAACCGTCACAGCCGCTCCGCCACCGCCTCTGCTAGAATCGCCCCATTATGCTGGAAGCTTTCCTCGTTCCCGAAAACACCGTGGTCAACGTCAAAGGCGACGGCCCAACGCTCGATGTGAGTCACGCCGCCGGCCGGGTCTTTCTTCTTACGCTCGCCATCACCAACATCATCGAGCAGGAATCGCTCGACGTCGGCGTCTTTGGCTCGCCGGATGGCGTCACGTGGGACCCGAAACCGACCGCCGCGTTTCCGCAGAAGTTTTATTGCGAGGAGTCTCCGCTGCTGCTCGATCTGACCACCCGGCCGGAGGTCAAGTTCATCCGCGCCCATTGGGAAGTCGGCCGCTGGGGCCGCGGCTCGGAAACGCCCATGTTCGAATTCTGCGTGACCCTGCGGGAAGTTCCGCAGGAAATTCTAGCGGAAGCCGCTGGGCGAACACGGGCGCAGTGAGGTCAGAGGTTCGAGGTCAGATTGCAGAGGTGAAAGCCTTCGAACCCTGGTTTTCACCTCTGCAATCTGACCTCTCACCTCAAACCTCCGACCTCTCTCCGTTATATTTAATTCATGTCTGACGATTCGACAATCGTCGTCCGTCCTGCGCATTCTGTCCGCGGAGTCGTGCGCATCCCCGGCGACAAGTCCATCTCGCACCGCTACGCCATGCTGGCGGCGATTGCGGAAGGCACGAGCCGTTTCCATAATTTTTCCGCGGCGCGCGATTGCGCCAGCACGCTCGATTGCGTCGCGAAGCTCGGCTGCGAGTGGAAGCGCTCGAACGACGCAGACGGAGCCATTGAAGTCCCGGGCATCGGCCCGCGCCTGAAGGCTCCGACCGAGACGCTCGACTGCGGGAACTCCGGTTCCACCATGCGCATGCTGAGCGGAATCCTCGCCGGCCAGCCCTTCACCAGTGAATTGTGCGGAGACGACTCGCTCTCGCGTCGGCCGATGGCGCGCATCATGACGCCGCTTTCGGAGATGGGAGCAAAAATTTTGTCGAGCGAAGGCGGACGCCCTCCGCTCAAAATTCAAGGCGGCCCGCTCAAGGCAATCCACTACATGCCCGAAGTGGCGAGCGCGCAGGTGAAATCGTGTGTCCTCTTTGCCGGACTTTTTGCCGACGGCGAGACCGTGGTCGAGGAGCCGATCCGCACCCGCGATCATGGCGAAATTGCGCTGCGGGCGTTTGGCGCGGAGGTCGAGCGCAAAGGCAACGCCTCACGCATCGTGGGCGGACAGCGTCTGCATGCGATTGAGGCGCACGTGCCCGGCGATCTTTCGAGCGCCGCTTTCTTTCTCTGCGCCGCCGCATTATTTCCCGGATCGCAGATCACCCTCCCCGGAATTCTGATGAATCCCACGCGCGCGCGTCTGCTCGACATCCTGATGCAGATGGGATTGGGCGTCGCGGTCGCGCACCTCGAATCCCAGCAAGGCGAACTGGTCGGAACGATCGAAGCACGCGGCGCGGAGTGGAAGGGAACTGCGATTGCCGGCGCCGATACTGCCGCGCTGATCGACGAGATTCCGGTGCTGGCGGCGGTTGCGCCGTACTCAAGCGGCGGCCTCGAAGTGCGCGATGGCAAAGAACTGCGCGTGAAAGAGTCGGATCGCATCGCCGCCGTGGCGGCGAATCTTCGCAAGATGGGCGCAGAAATCGAAGAGCGCCCCGATGGGATGAAGATTCCCGGCAACCAGCGCTTGCACGGCGCCGAACTTGATTCTTTCGGCGACCACCGCATCGCCATGGCCTTCGCCATAGCCGCACTACGAGCCGAAGGCGAAACGACAATTCACGGCGCCGATGCCGCGGGAGTGTCGTATCCGGCGTTCTTCCGCGATCTCGAGAGCATTGCCACCAGTTAACTGATTGTGAATAAACCATTTAAATTAGTGTTGCTATCATTGCCATCAATGCTATCATTGATAGCATGGCAGCGATCACGATCCGAAAACTGGATGAAGCGACGAAGGTCAGGCTGCGGGTCCGTGCCGCCCAACATGGACGTTCCATGGAGGAGGAGGCGCGGGAGATTCTGCGCTCGGCGCTGGTTATGTCGTCGCGGCCGGGGAATATCGCGGAAAGGATTCATCGTCTGTTTGCGCCGCTGGGCGGTGTTGAGCTGGAATTGCCCAAGAGAGAGCCCGTCGGGCCCCCGCCTGAGTTCGACGAATGATCATTCTCGACACGAACGTGCTTTTCGAGTTGATGCGAGTGGCGCCCGATCCGCGGGTGACGCAATGGGTGGCGAAACAGCCTGAGGAGGAACTGTTCACAACTTCGGTGAGTGAGGCAGAGATCTTCTATGGCATTGAGTTGATCGCGCCCGGCAAACGACGGGAATCCTTGCTGACCGCTGCGGAGAAGACGTTCACAGGATTGCTGCTGGGTCGAGTTCTCGCCTTCGAGAGCGAAGCGGCGCGTCCTTTTTCGAGAATCGTGGTTCATCGCCGCGCGCTCGGACGGCCGGTCGGCTATGCGGATGCGCAGATTGCATCGATTGCAAGAGTGAGCGGGGCCACACTTGCTACCCGCGATACCGATGATTTCGAAGACTGCGGGATCGAGGTTGTAAATCCGTGGTCCGCAGCTTAGTTTTAGACTCGCGAAGAACTATTTTATGTCAGGCCCCCCCATCTCTCCCGACGAGCGCCTCCAGCACGAATTCAACCGCTGGGCCGAGCAAGGCGAAGGCCCGAAGATGGAGAACCATCACCTCGACATCACCGAGAAAACCATGCGTCGCATGGCTCTCCGACCCGGCGAGCGCATTCTCGATCTCGGCTGCGGATCGGGCTGGGCCACGCGCCTGCTGGCCCGCCTCGTCACCGAAGGCCCGCAGGGCTTCGGGCAGGTCGTCGGCGTCGACATCTCCGACGAAATGGTGCGACAAGCTCGCGCCGCCTCGAAGGAATTCGATAACGTGATGTTCGTCGTCGGGTCGGCGGCACAAATTCCGTGGGAAGAAAACTTCTTCGACAAGGTGCTATCGGTCGAGTCGTTCTACTACTATCCCGATCAGGACCGCGCCCTGGCCGAGCTGTTTCGCGTCATGGCGCCGCATGGGCGGATGTTTATCCTGATCAATCTCTACAAGGACAATCCGTATTCGCTGCAATGGGTGCCCAAGTTGAAGGTGCCCGTGCATGTCCGCTCGGCGGCGGAATACGTCGACCTGCTGAAAAAGCACGCCTTCCATAATGTGGAGTACGCGCAGATTCCCGACGACACCCCCACGCCCGAAAACTACCAGACAACATCCTTCCATTCGCTCGACGACCTCAAGGCCTTCAAGCGCGTCGGCGCGCTGTTGCTCATGGCCTCCAAGCCCGACGTTCGCAATCCCGCGCCGGGGTACACGATTTACTAGCTACTGGCCGGCAGCTACTAGCAACCGGGCCCGTTGCTCTTGACAGCTCGGCCCTCGCTCGCTAGAAGCCAGTAGCTAGAAGCTAGTAGCTACATGTGACCTCCATCACGCCCCGGCGTATGATCGTTGGGTTATCCTGTAGCGAACGAGGACCCATGAGCTGGCTGCAGAACAAATTCGAAAAGAACTTCATGATCTCGACCGTGGACTACGTCTTCAACTGGGCGCGCAAGTCGGCGCTCTGGCCGATGACGTTCGGCTTGGCGTGTTGCGCCATCGAGATGATCGCGTCTTCCACCTCGCGCTTCGACATCGCGCGCTTCGGCTCGG
Source organism: Acidobacteriaceae bacterium (assembly GCA_003162935.1). GTDB lineage: Bacteria > Acidobacteriota > Terriglobia > Terriglobales > Acidobacteriaceae > Acidiflorens. Next base: position 23,910 of record PLUW01000032.1, on the reverse strand, counting down.
AGGTCTTCCGCCCCAGCCCGCGCCAGTCCGACCTGATGATCGTCTCTGGCACCGTGACATTGAAGATGGCGCCCATTGTGAAGCGCATTTACGACCAGATGCCCGAGCCGAAGTGGGTGATCTCGATGGGCGCCTGCTCGTCGGTCGGCGGCCCGTTCAACACCTACGCCGTATTGCAGGGCGTCGACCGCATCGTGCCGGTGGATGTCTATGTGATCGGCTGCCCGCCACGTCCCGAGAATCTGTTTTACGCGCTGCTCAAACTGCAAGACAAAATCGACACCATGACCCTCGCCAAGCGCCCTACCGAAGTGCGGCTCGAAGAGCACATGATGGAGAATTTCAAACGCCAGGTGATGGTCGCCCAGACGATGCAGCCGAAGTGACCGCGCTTAGCGGGCGTGAGTGAGCCGGGGTCCCCGGCACGCGCGCCTTTCGCGTGCTGGGGTGGACGAGCGGGAGCCCGCTGCGGTCATCCTGAGCGAAGCGAAGGATCTCCGCTCTCAGCCTCAAGTTAACATTGCCGTCAAATTGAGATTGTCATCCTGGCCCTGAGCGGAGCCGAAGGGGAAGGACCTGCTTCTTGCCAGACCGCAAGGGAACGGTTTCAGGATTTGGCAAGAAGCGTTTTAACGCGGCGTTTTTTCGTTGACAGAATCTCTCTTCCATATAGAATGCGAGTTGATTTCGTGGAACTGCGGCAGAGCCGCTCTATTTTGCGACTCCGCGAGCCACGAATGGCCCTCCCCCGACCCCGTTATCTCCGCAGGATAATGGGGTTTTGTTTTGGGATTCTGAATGAGTTCTGCGCCCAACCCGCCCGCTGACGGTCCCCGCCTGAGGCGCTCACTCACGCTTTGGGACCTGATTCTCTACGGCATCATCGTCATTCAGCCCACGGCGCCCATGCCGGCGTATGGCGTTTTCAGCAACGCCGGCCAGGGCCATGTCGTCACATCCATCCTGATCGCAATGGTCGCCATGGTTTTCACTGCCATGAGTTATGGCCGCATGGCGCGGGTATATCCGAGCGCGGGTTCAGCCTATACCTATGTGGGCCGCGAGTTGCATCCATCGCTCGGCTATGTCACCGGTTGGAGCATGACGATGGATTACATTCTCAATCCGCTGATCTGTACGATCTGGTGCGCCAAGGCGATGGCCGACCTGCTGAGTGGAAGCCGCTTTCAGATTCCTTATCCCGGCCTGATTTGGCCATTGTTCTTTGCCGGGTTGTTTACGGCACTGAACCTGCGCGGCGTCCAGACCTCGGCTCGCATCAACAAGACCCTCTGCGCCATTATGGGCGCCGTCATCCTGGCGTTTTTCTGGTACACGATTCGATACATCTTCAATCTGCCGCAGTATCCGGAAGCCTACTTTCTGCGCCCGTTTTATAACCCTCAGACCTTCACCTTGAATCGGGTGTTCCATGGGACCTCGGTGGCCGTGCTCACCTATATTGGCTTCGATGGCATTTCAACGTTGTCGGAAGAGGTCGACAATCCCAGGCGGAACATCTTTCTGGCTACGGTATTTGTTTGCGTGATCACGGGAATTCTCGCGGCCGCCGAGGTTTACGGCGCTCAATTGTTGAGTTTCCAGAAGTTCGGAACGGACTTCGGCGTCTTCTCGCAGTTTGGAGATGAGAACGTATTCAGCCACGTCGCGGGTATTGCAGGCGGCGTTCTCATGACCAAGGGGATCAGCTTGACCCTCTTGATCGCCACCGTCGGTTCCGGCATGGGATCGCAACTCGGCGCCGCGCGACTGCTTTACGGTATGGGCCGCAGCAATGCGATTCCAAAGAAGTTTTTTGGGGCGATCCATCCGAGAACGCGAATCCCTGCCAACAACGTGATGTTTGTGGGCGCGATCGCGCTCATCGGAGCGTTCCTCATCACCTATGACAATGGCGCGGAGTTACTGAACTTCGGCGCGCTGATCGCATTCATGGGCGTCAATCTGGCAGCGCTCGTACATTACTATATCCGGGGCGCGGATCGGACCATGGGGCAATTGATCCCACCGATTCTGGGTTTCATCATTTGCTTCTTCATCTGGATCCATCTGTCGAATCTGGCTTTGGTCGCGGGGTCGATTTGGATGGCTTGCGGAATCGCCTACGGCGCGGTGAAGACCCGCGGCTTCCGCGGAGACCTGGTGAACTTCGATATTCCAGCGGACGAGCAATAGAAGGTCAGAGGTGAGAGGTCAGATTGCAGACGTAAAACCCTCGGAGCCAGTCACTCTTCCGAGGCGGTTTTCACTTCTGCAATCTAACCTCTAACTTCTGCAATTGCTTCACTCCACGTTCCAGCCGCTAACCTCAACCTCGGGCGTCGCCGCTCCCAGACCGCTGGAGCGATACGTCGCCGTGATCTCCCGCTTTTCACCGGGCAGCAGCGAAATGTAATTGTCTCGCCACACCACCGGCAGAATTTCCTCGCCGCCTTTGCCCTTGTCGAGTTTCAGGCGCACGAAAAAGGCAACGGCCTTGCTGGGATTTTCTAAAGTGACTCGGGTCCACGCAACTTTGCCGTCGCTCTCACTATGGCTCGATACATTCAGCTTCACCTTCGGCATGCTGGCGAGCGAAGTGTAGTCCGCATACGACGCCGTCGGAGTCGTATACCAATTCGACTTCGCCCAGTCGAGCGTTTCCGGTTTTGCCGAGAGCCAATAGAAATTCGATCCCACCAGCTTGCCGCCGCTGTCCGTCACGCGTAGATCCAGAAAATACGCCGCCGACAGTCCCTCAATCTTTGGAATCTCAAACAGCCGAACCGTGCTGTCCGCCGCGGCATCCGCCCCAACTTCCTTCGCAAACTTCTGCGTTCCATCCAGATTGAACACCCGCGCCGTCAGTTTCAATCCCTTCGCGTCGACATACTGGCTGCTCACCAGCCACACCGCGTGATCGTCGTATCCGTAGACGGGGTCGAGCGCCTGCAGCGCTTTCTTCGCGCCGAAATATCCGCCGCCCGGCCGCAAATAGTAGTCGTAGAGATGCCAGATCATCGAAGGCCACCCGTTATTCAGCATCCACTGGATCACGCCCGTCGAAGTGTACTTGTTGCGGCTGTAGGCCTCATACATCGCGCGCACGCCTTCGTAAGTCATGAGCTGCGATTTGTAGGTGAAGTCCTCCGCGCTGCCCGACTTTCCGTAGCGCGCATTCAACGCCTCGGTAAACACTCGTATCGTCTTAAACGCGCCGCCGCCGGCGTGGAAATTCCAATACTCATCCAACGGCCCGTCCGCCGACCAAAGATGGTCCTTCCCAACCATGCGCTCCACGCTTTCGATCGGCGGAACCGCCGGTCCCATGCTGGTTTCGGAGTTGAACCCATAAGCCCCGCCGCACCCGCCAGTGTTGCAGCCATCCCCCTTGGTTCGAGAATATGGGTCCGCTGTCCAATACGATGGCGCGACGTACTCATACGGCCCGCTCATCTTCACGCCGCTTCCGCCCGTCACCGTGGTCGTTCTCGCCGTCGCCGATGACACCACCGGATTCGGCCACCGCAGGTCGGCTTCAATCTTCAAATACATCTCTTCCACGTCCGGNNATGCCTTGCTGGTCGGCCATCTCGAAGAATTCCTCGGTTTCGAGTTTGCCCTCCAGCCGGACCGTGTTCAGTCCCAGATCATGCACGTAGTTGAATTCATCGGCGAGTCGCTCTGGGGTTTGGCGCAGCATCATGTCCGGAGTCCAGCCGCCGCCGCGAATGAGGATATTCTTGCCGTTGATCTTGAACAGCCGCTTCGCGCGATTCGGCGCCGGCTCCGTGACTTCCGACGTGATTTCGCGAATGCCGAACCTCGTATGCGACGAATCGGAAACCTCGCCGTTCACTTCGAATGAAAGTTTCAGTTCGTACATGTTCGGAGTCCCCATCTGCGCCGGCCACCACAGTCGCGGATTGCTAAGGTTGAGCTGCGGATACTGGCCCGGCGTGAACACCACATCTTTCGACTCTCCCGCCGCCAGTTCCACGGGTTGCGCAAACTCGATGTTTTCGATCCGGCCTTTCACCGTACCGTGAACCGGATGGTCGCTGGCATTTTTCACTAGCGCAGTCACCGTCAAATGCGCCGCTTTGTTCCCGGGCGAATCCACTCTTGAGAGCACCGCCGGATGCCGCAGCGCCACCGCTCCGCTGGCCGTCAGATACACCTCACGCCACAGCCCCATGTTCTTGTCGGGCGGCGCGGGATTCCAGTCCACGAAGGTGATTGCTAGACTGTTCCCCGTCGGCGCCCAGACCTGCACCGCGAGCACGTTTGTTCCAGGCTTGACCGCGGAACTCACATTGAACTCGTAGGTGCGCCATGCGCCCGCCACCTGATCGGAATCCGCGATCCGCTTTCCGTTGAGAAAAATGTTGGCGCGATAGTTGATGCCGCGGAAATTCAGCCACACGGTTTTCCCGGCAAGATCCGTTTTTCCAAGGAAACCATCGGACAGCGAAAACTCCTTGCGGTACCACCACGACACCGCATAGGGACTGTCGGGCGGCATCGCGATATTTGAAAAATTGGCGCCGATGGGATACCCGACTCCCGGGTAACCCCGCAAATTCTTCCCATAAAAAGGATCGGGCAGCACGCCGCTCTTTACCTGCGCCGCCACCACCGTAGTCGGAACGTCGGCCTGCATCCAGTTCTCGGCCTGGTAGGTGGCGCTGGAGATTGCTTCACCGCTCCCCGTCACTTTCGCGGAAGACTGCACCGCCCAGCCTTCCCGCAAAGGCAGCGTCAGGGCGGGACTCGGCTGGACTTCGGGTTGGGCCAAAGCGACGGCAATCAAAAAAAACGGTAGCAGGAGCCGCAATTTCTTCATGGAGTTGTCCTCAGTGCTTCTTAAGGATACTGAAAATGATGAAAAGTTAAGCAATGACGATGCTTGCGAATAGCAGCCATAACGTTCATAGCACTTTTATTAATTCGATTCAATAGAGGAATTTAGCAGGATACCGCCGCGCCCCACTTTGCCGCCGGCCGCCATCTCGCTGCCTGGTTTATAATCGTAAATCCAGCCTTCCAGCACCATGGAAGCCCACGGAATTACCCGACACGGAGTTATCCAAACTATGATTCGACAGCTTCAAAATGCAGGGCCAACCGTAAAGATCATTCTTGGCGCACTGCTCGTCCTCATCTGCGCCTCGATGGCGATCACCCTGATCCCGGGCTTCGGTTCCAACGCCGGTCTCGGTGGGCCTCCCGCGGGCGTCCTGGCCACGATCGGCGATCAGACCGTGACCGTGCCCGAAGTCCAGCGCGAGGCGCGCAACATGATCCACCAGCAGTTTCCCAAGGGCGGACCGCAGGCCAGCATGCTGCTTCCATATTTCGCCAATCAGGCGGCCGAGCGGCTCATCAATGAGAAGGCTCTGGTTGCCGAGGCGCAACACCTTGGCCTCCGCGTCAACGACGAGGAACTTCGCGAGGAACTCCAGCACGGGCAATACGCCGCCACCTTCTTCCCCGAGGGTAAGTTCATCGGCCAGGAAGCCTACGAAGACATGATCCAGCACGCCGACATGACCGTCCCTCAGTTTGAAGCACGAGTGAAGGACGATATTCTCCGGCGCAAGTTGTACGCTCTGGTTTCCAGCAGCGCCTTTGTCAGCGACGCCGAGGTGCGCGACGATTTCGAGCACCGCAACGTCAAGGTCAAGTTCGAGTACGCCGTGATCGCGCAGGCCGACATCCTCAAGGAACTGCACCCCACCGACGACGAACTGAAGGCGTATTACGGCCGCAACAAGGCAACCTACAACAACACCATCCCCGAAAAGCGGCAGATCAAGTATGTCGTGTTTGACAGCGCGAAAACGGCGGCGAATACCACGGTCAGCGACCAGGAGTTGCAAGCATATTACGGTCAGCACGGCGACGAGTTCCGCGTCCCCGAGCAAGTGAAGGTCGCTCATATTTTGATCAAGACTCCGCTGCCAGCAGCGGGCGCCCAGGAAGATGAGAAAGGTGTCGCCGATGCCCGCGCCAAAGCGGAAGACGTCTTGAAGCAGGTCAAAGCCGGCGGCGATTTTGCCCAGCTCGCGGAAAAATATTCCGACGATCCGGGTAGCGCTAAGGCCGGAGGCGAACTCGGCTGGATCGGCCGCGGGCGCACCGTCCCTGAATTCGAGAAGGCTGCATATTCACTCGCCAAGGGACAGACCAGCGACTTGGTCAAGAGCAGCTATGGCTTTCACATCATCCGCGTTGAAGACAAGCAGGAAGCCCACCTCAAGACGCTCGCCGAGGTCAAGGGCGAGATCGAAGAGAAGGTTAAACAGCAGAAGGTAGCGCATGCCACCGAAGTGGCGGCGAACACTCTGCTCAGCCAGGCGCGCACCGGAGGATTTGATCAGGCGGCCGCTGCCAAGGGGCAGAACGCGGTCACCACCGACTTCTTCAGCCGCAGCGATAACCTTCCCGGAGTCGGGGCGAGTCCGCAGTTTATGGATGCCGTTTTTAGCGAAACGGAAAAGGCTCCGCCCGATGTGGTGCAGGTCCCGCAAGGCTACGTAGTGTTCCAACTGCTTGCCATTCGGCCTCCGGCGACGCCCACGTTCGAAGAGATTCGTTCGAAGGTTGAGGCGCAGTTCAAAAACGAACGTGCCGGATTTCTGCTGCACCAGAAGACGCAGGAACTTTCCGACCGCGCCAAAGCGGACCACGATCTGAAAAAAGCGGCCAAGGAACTGGGTGCGACGGTGAAAACGAGCGACCTGGTTGCGCCCGATGGGCAAGTCCCCGACATCGGTTCGATGAGCAGCGCCAGTGCCATCTTTTCCCTGAAACCGGGCGAAATTAGCGGGCCGATTCTGGCCGCCGGCAATGGCGCGGTCGCCCAGCTTCTCGACAAGCAGGAGCCCACCGATCAGGAGTTTGCCGCCAAGAAAGACGAAATTCGCCAATCGCTGCTCGAAGCCAAGCAGAACGATTTGTTCGGCCTGTTCGTTACGAACCTGCGCAAGGACATGGAAAAAACCAACCGCCTCAAGGTCAATCAGGAAGAGATGAAAAACCTGACGCGGCAAGGCGCGCAAGAAGGTTCGTAGTAGGCTGCGGAAAAACTCCGCTTCGCGTCGGTTTTGGGAAGGGCACGAGTTCCACTCGTGCCGCAACTGCCGCGGAATCAACGGCGGCTTTCAGCCGCTGGGGGACTGTGGCGCGGGGGAAACACTTTTTCAGCAGCCTGCTAGGGCAGGCGGTTCCCAGTTCTCAGGGAAGCGCCAGACGACAAAGAACTGAGAACTGACAACTGAGAACTGATCCTGATGTCCTTCCCCCGTGCCAGCGGAATACTGCTTCATCCCACCTCGCTCGCTGCGCGCGGCGGGATCGGCGATTTTGGTCCGTCGGCCTATGCGTTTGCGGATTTTCTGGCCTCCTCGCGCCAGGGTCTGTGGCAAGTATTGCCCCTCGGCCCGCTCGGCTACGGCAACTCTCCCTATTCCTCCACTTCGGCCTTCGCCGGAAATCCCCTGCTGATCAGCCTGGAGCGCCTCGCCGATCATGGCTGGATTGACCGCGCTCAGATCGATGCTCTGCCCACCGGCACCGGCCCAGTGGATTACGCGGCGGTTTTCCGCCAGAAGCTTCCTTTGCTGTTTTTAGCGGCGCGCAATTTCGCGCGCTCCGCTGCTCCCAACGCCCGCGCTCGCTACGAGAACTTCTGCCGCCAAAACCAATGGTGGCTCGACGACTTCGTTCTCTTTGACAGCCTGCGCGCGCGTTTCAAACTGGAAAGCTGGAACCGCTGGCCCCGCGCCCTCACCCATCGGGAACCAGCGGCGATCGAGAAGGCGCGCGCCGAAATGCTCGACGACCTCAACGCCCGCCGCGCCGTTCAGTTTTTTTTCTACGAACAGTGGCAGGCGCTCCGAGCCTATTGCGCCCAACATGCGATCCGCGTCGTGGGCGACATCGCGATCTTCGTGAATTTCGACAGCGCCGATGTCTGGACCCATCCCGAGCTGTTTCGCCTCAACTCCGAACTCGATCCCGAGGTCGTGGCCGGCGTCCCTCCCGATTTTTTCAGCAAAGACGGCCAGCGCTGGGGCAATCCCTTGTATCGCTGGGACGTGATGAAAGAACAAGGATATGCGTGGTGGATCGAGCGCATGCGCTGGGCCACGCACAATTTTGACTACGTTCGCCTCGATCACTTCCGCGGCTTCTCCCAGTTCTGGGAAATCCCCGCCAGCGAACCCACCGCCATTCATGGTCATTGGGTCGACGGTCCGAAGGACGACCTATTCGTGAAGCTGCGCGAAGCTTTAGGCGGCCTTCCATTTTTCGCCGAAGATCTGGGATACATCACGCCCGACGTGCACGAACTGCGCGAGCGGCTGAAGATTCCCGGCATGGCCGTGCTGCAATTTGGCTTTGGCGATGTCGGCGCGCATGCCCATCTGCCGCACACCTTCACCACCGAAAAGGTCGTGTACACCGGCACGCACGACAACGACACGCTGCTAGGCTGGTGGGCGTCAGGCGCTACGGATTACGAGCGTGAACAAGTTGCGGTGTACTTGGGCCGTTGTGAAGACGGCGTCAATTGGGCCATGATTCGCGCCGCCTCCAATTCCGTGGCCAGCCTCTGTGTGGTTCCGCTGCAGGATGCGCTCGGCCTGGGCAGCGATGCGCGCATGAACACCCCCAGCCGCCCAGACGGGAACTGGCGCTGGCGTTTCCCCGCCGAATTGCTCCGCCCAGACATGGCCAGGAAACTGGCCGCCCTCGCCGAAATCTCCGACCGCCTTCCCCATCCGTTGCCAGCAGTTGCTAGCTCGAACGACAACGAAGAGTGGGTAGCCTGAGTAGTGTATTCTCGCTGCGAAGAAAAATTGCATAAACTAACCTTCTTCAATGTCAGGTCTCAAAAATGGTTTTCCTGACACCTGACACCTGACACCTCGTTTCTTGCTGGAGTCCAGAATCCGTGACCGATCCCGTCATTTCCGTGACCGAGCCCATCATCCGCGCCCACGCTGTCGAAAAATTCTACGACCAGCCCGATGGGAATCGCATTGAAGTGATTGCTCCCATCGATCTCAACGTCGAGCCGGGAAAAATCATAACCCTGCTCGGCCCCTCCGGCTGCGGCAAATCCACGCTGCTGCGCATTCTGACCGGACTCAGCCAACCGTCGTCCGGCGAAGTTCTGTGGCATGGACAACCGCTCACGTCGCAGAACGCCGGCGTGGCCATCGTCTTCCAGAGTTTTGCCTTGTTCCCCTGGCTAACCGTGCTCGACAACGTCGAAGCGCCGCTCGAGGCCCGCGGAGTGCCCGCCATGGAGCGCCACAAACGCGCCCTGCGCATTCTCGATACCGTCGGCCTCGATGGCTTCGAAAGCGCCTACCCGAAAGAACTCTCCGGCGGCATGAAACAGCGCGTCGGCTTTGCGCGCGCCCTGGTGGTGGAGCCCGAAGTCCTGTTCATGGATGAGCCTTTTTCCGCGCTTGACGTGCTCACCGCCGAAAACCTGCGCAACGAGTTGCTCGAGCTCTGGCTCGGCAAAAAGATGCCGACTCAATCCATTTTCATCGTGACCCACAACATCGAGGAAGCGGTGCTGCTGGCGGATCGCGTGATTGTGCTGGCAAGAAATCCAGCCTGGGTGCGCGCTGATTTTTCCATTGAACTTACGCACCCGCGCGATCGCAAATCGCCGCGTTTTGTCGAACTGGTGGATTACATCTACAAAATCATGACGCAGCCCCAACTTGCGCTCGCGGCGCCCGAGGCGGGCGCAGCGGCGCAAAAGCCCGTTCGCCAGAAATACCAGATGATTCCGCACGCCCGCGTCGGGGGCATCGCCGGCCTGCTCGAACTGCTCCAGGACCGCGGCGGAAAGGAATATCTTCATCGTCTTGCCGAAGTCCTCATCATGGATGCCGAAGACCTGCTCCCGATCATCGAGGCCTCCGTGCTGCTTGGCTTTGCCACATTGAAAGATGGCGACGTTCAAATCACCGCGGAGGGCACGCGCTTCGCCGAAGCCGACATCCTCACCCGCAAAATTCTCTTTCGCCAGGCTGCGCTGAACCACGTTGTAATCCTGCAACAGATCGACAGCGTTCTCCACGCCAAGACCGACCATTCCATTTCACAGGAATTTTTCTACGACATCCTCGACGAGCACTTCAGCCAGGATGAAGTCGAGCGGCAATTTGAAACCGCCATGAACTGGGGCCGCTATGCCGAGATTTTTGACTTCGATCGCGAGTCGCACCGCCTGATCCTCGCCGAACCCGTAGGAGAGCCGCATCCGCCCACCAGTCCGGTGCAGCCGTGAAACGTCCCGAACGAATTGCGTTCCGCCCATTGGTTCGAATCTGGTCGGTGTTGCCCAGCGCAAGTGTGGCGAGCCTGCCCGACCTCATCATGTTTTCCGCCGGCCTGGCCCTCTTCTATGGCATCGTCGAAGTCGCACGCAATTGGCTCGGCCCATTCCATCCTCAAATCGAAATCAGCCGCAGCCTCGGCGCGCTCCCGGTCTATGCCGGGTATTCGCTGCTGCGCATCGCACTCGCCTACATACTGAGCCTGCTCTTCGCCCTCATCTACGGATACATCGCCGCTTACCGCCCGCGCGCCGAGCGCTTCATGATCCCTCTGCTCGACGTGCTGCAATCCATTCCGGTATTGAGCTTCCTTCCGGGAGTGATGCTGGCCATGGCCGCGCTTTTTCCCGGCCGCCAACTGGGCGTCGAGTTGGGCGCGGTCCTGCTCATTTTTACCGGACAGGTCTGGAACATGGCTTTTAGCTTTTATGCCTCGCTGAAAAGCATTCCGCGCGAGATGCGCGAGGCGGCCACGATCTACCGTTTCAACTGGTGGCAGCGGCTGCTTCAGATTGAGCTGCCTTACGCGACCATAGGCCTCGTCTGGAACTCTATGATGTCAGTCGCTGGAGCATGGTTCTTTCTGATGGCCTGCGAGCAGTTTGGCGACTTCCGCCTGCCCGGCCTCGGCTCCTATCTTCAGGCCGCCGCCGACAACGGCGACACTCGCTCCATTTTTCTCGGCATCGTCACCATGGTCGCCGTGATTGTGCTCATTGACCAGTTTGTTTGGCGCCCCGTCATCGCCTGGTCCGAAAAATTCAAGATGGAGCAAGTCGAGAGCACGAGTGTCCCCACTTCCAGGGTGCTCGATTTTCTTCGGCGATCCCGCGGCGTCGCGCTCTTCCGCAAGCGGGCGGTACGCCCCCTCCGCGAACAGATGGTGCATTACTTCGCCCAGCAGAGTGATGTTCGCGCCGAATCGGCTGGCGGAAATCAAACCGTCTTGTGGCTGTGGCGAGTTGTGGGCGCAGTAGCCCTGGGTGCGATCGGCTACGCCGTGGTGCGCGTCATCATGATCCTCACGGGTCTGTCAGCCTCCGATTTCCGCCAGATCGGCGTAGGTCTTTTTGCAACCTGGCTGCGCGTGAATCTTACGCTCGTGCTCGGCGCGCTCTGGACGATTCCAGTTGGCGTCGCCATCGGATTCAACCCGCGCCTGGCGCGCATCGCTCAACCGCTGGCGCAGATTGCCGCTTCCGTTCCCGCCACCGCGGTGTTTCCGGTGGTGATGCTGGTCCTGATTCGTATGGGCGGAGGTTTGGGCTTTGGATCGATCGTTCTGCTGCTGCTCGGCACGCAGTGGTACATTCTGTTCAACGTAATCGCCGGGGCCATGGCAATCCCAACCGATTTGAAAGAAGCCGCGAGCGTTTTCGGCATTCGCGGCTGGGAGCGCTGGCGCAAGCTGATCCTTCCCGGAATCTTTCCTTTCCTGGTTACCGGAATGATCACAGCCTCCGGAGGCGCGTGGAATGTCAGCATCGTCGCCGAATATGCCCATCTCAAAGGCCATGTCTATTCGACCGTGGGCATAGGGGCCATGATTTCCGCCGCCACCGACGCCAAGAATTTCAATCTCCTTCTCGCCAGCACCATCGCCTTAGCCGCCGTGGTGGTAACGACCAACCGCCTACTCTGGCGGCGGCTCTATCGCCTCGCCGAAAGTCGCTTCAAGCTCGAAAGCTAAGTCAGCGCCAGTTCTCGATTCCCCGTGCTCAGAAGCGCGAGGTTACTGGGAACTGCAAGGACTGCCTTTGCCAAATCCGCCAACATGTTGAACAATGAAGAGTCACATTGGCGCGCCAGCGCCGCAAAACACGCAAGGAGCCTTTATGCCCGCAACCGGAGAACTGATCCGCCTCATGAACTACATCGACGACATCGCCACCACCCTGCGCCGCATCAGCGCCAGCATTCCCGCGATGACCAAGGAGGAGTGCGCCCGCCTGGGCGAATACATCCGCAAGTCCGAACCCAGTTATGAGAGCGTGGTCCAACACCTCGAATCGGCGGGCAAAGAATGACCGAAGTCCGCACCGTTGCCGTCATCGGCGCCGGTATCATGGGTCGCGGCATCGCGCACGCTGCCGCTCTCGGCGGTTATCGCACCATTCTCGAAGATCTTCTGCCGAATGCCCTGCGCAAGGCCGAGACTGAAATCCGCGCCAACCTCGATCAAGCCGTGGAACTCGGCAAAGTCAACGCCGCCGAAGCCAACGCCGCTTTCGCGCGCATCGAATACGCCGGCTCGGTTGACGAAGCCGCCCGCCAGGCCGATCTCGTCATCGAAGCCGTCCCCGAGGAAATGGAATCGAAGATCGAGATCTTCACCATGCTTGACAAGATCTGCCGCCCCACCACGATTCTCGCCTCGAATACGTCCTCGCTCAGCGTCACCGAAATCGCCAGCGTCACTTATCGCGCCAAAAAATGCGTCGGCATGCACTTTTTCAATCCCGTGCACAAGATGAAGCTGCTCGAAATCGTGTGCGCCCTTGAAACCGATGCCGACACCCTGGCCGCCGTCGTCGAAGTCGGCAAGCGCATGCGCAAGGAAGTGGTCGTAATCAAAGAAGCTCCCGGCTTCATCACCAGCCGCATCAACGCCATGATCGGCAACGAAGCCTTCTACATGCTCCAGGAAGGCGTCGCCACAGCCGAAGACATCGACAAAGCCCTCAAACTCGGCCTGAACCACCCCATGGGCCCGTTCGAACTCGTCGACCTGGTCGGCCTCGACACCCGCCTCCACATCCTCGAATACCTCCACAAATCTCTCGGCGAAAAATTCCGCCCCTGCCCCCTCCTGACGCAATATGTGAAAGCCGGCCGCCTCGGCCGCAAATCCGGCCGCGGAGTGTTCGAGTACCCGGAAGCGGCGAAGTAGGCAGCGCGCCGGCCTCTGAAGTCGAGAAGAAACTCGAAGCCATCCGCGCCGCCGCGAGACTCTCCTATCCCGTGCCACCTGAGAACTGAGAACTGAGAACTGAGAGCTGACAGCTAATTGATGTCCTGCTTCGCCTCCAGCCTCTTCAGCAGCCCGTCCAAATAGGTGTGCTGGTTATCCGGAGCGCCCGCCAGCGCCAGCTTCATCTCCTTGGCCGCGTCGTCAAACTTCCCCTGCGCGGAGTACATCCTCGCCAGCCCTCCATGCACAATCCACACCTCTGGATGCTTCTTCGCATTCTCCCGGAAGATCGCGAACGCTTCTTCGTTGCGCTTTTCGCCCATCAGCTGACGACCATAGCCGTGCATCTGTTGCGCGCTGGCAAGTTCCAGCGCCTTTTTCTGCGCCATGGCCGCGTCGTCTTTACGATTGAGCGCCGTCAATACCTTTGCTTTCGTGTCCTCGTTGTCGAAGCGGTCTTCATTTTCGATGGACTTATTGGCATAAATCAGCGCGCCATCCAGGTCGACTTTCTCCGCCAGCAGGTAGTTCGCCGCATCGTCCCAGCTCTGCCACGTGTACTGCGATAGGTTCCGGAGTTGCTTCTTCAAACTGGCCTCCACCAAGTCATGCACGTCGACCGAAACCTTGAAGGGCACCGCGACCTTTTCCCACTCCAGTTCCACCACCGCCGAATCCGGCTTTAACTCGTCAAAGTCATAGGTCAGCGCGTTATGCATGTCCGCAGCCTTGGGTTTCACCGTCACCCGCAGCGCATCCTCCTTCTCGTCATAAGTGAACGCGCCCCACGACGTCGAGTTCTTCGAAAAAATGATCGTCCACTCGTCGGCGTTCGGAATCATGTGCAGCCCGTACGTCCCCTTGTCGAGCGCCTTGCCTTCGATCGTGACCGGATCGCTGAACGTAATCGTCGTATTCAGATTCGCTCCCGCCCGCCACACCTGGCCATAGGGAACCAGACCGCCCCACACCTTGCGCTCGTTCACCAGCGGACGGTGATAGTTGATCGTGATATCTGTAATCCCGATGCGCTGCGAAACCTCCGCCCGCTGGCTTTGCAGCGGCAGGTCGAGCAACATCGATTGCGCCAGGCCGGTGACCGACAAAGCCCCCGGCATGGCTGCCAGCAACAGGCAAAACAAGAATCCACGCGAAACTCGAAACATACGGAATCTCTCCTTCAATGTGCGCTGACAACTTGCGCTGAACGCAAAAGTTTGTGAAAAGGGCCCCCGGAATCGTGGCCCACCCCTGGGTCGGCGGGTTAGACGTTCCTCGGGCCCAATCGTGAGCAATAGACACAAAGTAAATCCCAACCGCACCAGCTCTCTCCATCGGGCGGCTAACCCCAACCCGATCTCAAGCGTCTAACCCTGCGACGGAAGCGAGCTCATTTTAGGGAACCATGGCACGTTTCCTCCCGTACTACATATCGGAGCCGCGAGCAGTTTAAATTCGATCTCCCGCAGGTCGCGGCAGAAGCGTTCGCGGTCTGCAAACTTGAGGGCTATATCTGACCTGCTCGCTTTCCTTTCCGGTGCTCGGTGGTCTAAAGATGCGTGGACGGCGCACCGAGGCGTCGCCACGCGCACGAGGAGAGCAATGAACAGGCGGACTCCGGCTAGGTTCGAGAGTTGTACCGCGGTTGTTATGTGTATGATTTTGATTTTTCTTGCTTCGCCCGGGCGGGCGCAGTCGACGCCGCCCGGTCAATCGCCCTTGAAAGGCACCCCACACCTTTTCGGGCCGGGCGTTATCTCGACCCCGGACCAGGAGGCGATGGCAAGCTTCTCNNGTTGTTTCGCATCGCAAGGGTGAGCGCTGGATGACGCCGGAGGTCGCGTCGTTTTCCGGCCAGTGGTCGGACGCGTCTCCCTACGTTACGCCGGATGGCAGCAAGCTGTTTTTCGCGTCGAACCGGCCGGTGGATGGCAGCAAGACTGAGCGAGACGATGGCGACCTTTGGTATGTCGAACGTACGGCCAGTGGAGCGTGGGGCGAGCCGAAGCACATCAGCGGTCCGGTGAATTCCGAGGGCGATGAAAATTATCCGTCGGTGACGAAGGACGGAACCCTCTACTTTGCGTCCACGAGGGCGACGGAGCACTTCAGCGCGGGCCAGCCTCATATCTATCGTTCGCGGCTGGTGAATGGCGAGTACAGCGCGCCGGAATTGATGCCGTGGACCTCCGATGCCGACGACCACATGCCAACTGTCGCGTTCGATGACAGTTTCATGATTTTCTTCAGCGGCGGCCGGGGTGGGTTGGGCGGCGGCGATCTGTTTGTCAGCTTTCACAGGGCGGATGGGACCTGGTCAAACCCGAAGAATCTGGGCTCTCCGATCAATTCCGGCGACTATGAAATGGCGCCGCGTTTGTCGCCTGACAACCATACGCTGTATTTCGCTAGTAACCGCATCGACGGCCCGTCAACTCGGACCCGGCGGGTCAATTATCATGAACTGGAGCAGGAACTACACGCGATCCAGAATGGATTGAACAACATCTACGAGGTCGACATTACCGACCTGCGGGTGCTGGACGACGGGAAATGAAGAAGCAACCCGGAACGATACCGGCCGTCCGGCCGAGGCCTAGGGGGAAACATGGGGAAACATGGGGACATCCATGATAAGTAAAAGTCAAGAGGAGACGGAGGTCTCCTTGCACTTAGAGGAGTCGAGCCCCGAAGCGGGTGTAGGGCGGTTAAGTTAGTGAACGGCGTGCGATCCCTTGGTAGCGGCCAAAGCAGCAGCTTGGCCAGACATCCATTTGCGGGAACCGAAACAGAGGGCAGGTTCCGGGCTTGAGCCTCCCGTAGCGCTGCCTTTAGGAACCAGACTTCATACCAATACCCATGCGCATGCTCATCGAAATCGTTCGCCAGTCCTTGGCCACCCTCTGGGCCCACAAGCTGCGCTCGTTTCTCACCATGTTCGGCATCGCCTGGGGCGTCGGATCGCTCCTCCTGCTCGTCGGCCTCGGCGAGGGCTTCCGCAGCGGGCAGGCCAAGCAACTAAAGAATCTCGGCCAGGACATCATGTTCACCTTCCCCGGCCGCACGCCCGCCGTCGAAGGCAGCACCCAGTCCGGACGCACCTACCATTTCACCTACGAGGATTACCTCGCCGTCCGCAGCGAGGCGCGCTCGCTCAAATATCTGTCCCCCGTGCTCAACCGCGAAGACATCCGCGCCGTCAGCGATTACGGTTCGACCAGCGGACAGGTCTTCGGCGTCGCACCCGAGTACAACCAGATCCGCAATATTCCCGTAGGTCCCGGCCGCTGGCTCAACGATGAGGACAACACCGAAACCCGCCGCGTCGCCGTCGTTGGCTGGGAACTCCTCAAGAACATTTTCCCCGGACGCCCCGCCGTCGGCTCGACCATCCTGCTCAACGACATTCGTTTTGAAATCATCGGCGTGCTCACTAAAGTCGGGCAGGAAGGTAACAATGGCACCAACGCCCGCATTTTTATTCCCATTGAAACCATGCGCAACCTGTTCCGCCTCAAAGACCAGAACAGCGAAGATGCCATCTCGTTTCTGAACTACCGTCCGCTTACGCCCAGCGGGAATCTGGTGGCGAAGCAAGAGATCCACAACATTCTCGCCCGCCGCCACGGCTTCGATCCCAAGCTCGAAGAATCATTCGAAGATTGGGACACCATCGAAGACAGCAAGCGTGTCGACAAGATTTTCAACGGCATGGATTATTTTCTCGGGGTGGTCGGCGTGATCACGCTGGCTCTAGGCGCCATCGGCATCATCAACATCATGCTGGTCTCGGTCACCGAGCGCACACGCGAGATCGGGCTCCGCAAAGCGCTAGGCGCCACCCACCGCGCCATTCTGACCCAGTTTTTCGTGGAAGGCGCATTTCTGACCGCCCTCAGTGGTGGCATCGGACTGGCCATCACCACCGCACTCGTCGCGGTTCTGGCGGCTTTGCCGTCCCCCGAGGGATTCGACACGCCGCGCATCGTCCCGTCGTCCGCCGCGATTGCCATTCTCTCGCTCGCCATCGCCGGAATCGCAGCCGGCCTGTATCCAGCGCGCCAGGCTGCCCTGCTGCCACCCGTAGAGGCTCTGCGCCAGGAGTAACAGTTTTGGGAAGGACACGACTTTGGAAGGTCGGAGGTTAGCAGTCAGATTGCAGAGGTGAACCCTGCTGGCGCAACCGGTTCTTACCTCTGCAATCTGACCTCTAACCTCTAAAATTGATTATGCTTCTCGAACTCGCTCGCCAGGCCTACAACGCGCTCAAGTACAACCGCCGCCGCAGCATCCTCACCATGCTCGGCATGGCCTGGGGCATCGCCACGGTCGTGTTGCTGCTCGCCTACGGTTCCGGCTTCGAGCGCGGACTCTGGGTCGCTTTCCGCTCCTGGGGCACGAACCTGGTCTTCGTCTTCCCCGGACGCACCTCGCTCCAGGCCGGCGGCACCAAAGCCGGCAGCGAAATCAAGCTCACCGTCAACGACCTCGACTACCTGCAAGCCGAAGTGCCTCTGCTCAAGCGCATCTCGCCCGAAGCCTTCAAGCAAAGCACCGTCGCCTACGGCACCCGCAGCGGCAGTTACGGCATCAGCGGAGTCTATCCCTACTATCAGCACATGCGCCGCATCGACGTCGAAGAGGGTACCTTCTTCACCGAACTCGACGAAAACACCCACAGCCGCGTCGCCATCCTCGGCTCCGACGTCAAGAAGAAGTTGTTTTCCGGCCAAACCGCGCTCGGTGAAAAAGTCCGCGTCGATGGAATTTCCTACGAAGTCATCGGCGTCCTCAAACACGTCATCCAGAATGGCGACGACAACATGAACGGCAAGGTCTACATCCCGTTCAGCGCCATGAGCGACCTCACCAACACCTATTACCTCAACGCCATCGCCATGGAATACGAGGGCGATCACGAAAAAGTCGCCGAAGCCGTCCGCCGCTCCATGGCCTTCCACCACGAATTCGATCCCAAAGACAAGCGCGCCATCTTCGTCTTCGATGTCTTTGCCGATCTGCTCGACCTGCGCGTCATCACCACCGGCATCAAAATCTTGCTGGGCTTTATCGGCCTGCTCACCCTCGGCATCGGCGGCGTCGGCCTGATGAACATCATGCTCGTCTCCGTCACCCAGCGTACCCGCGAAATCGGAGTCGAAAAAGCCCTCGGCGCCCGCAGTTGGCACATCCTTGTCCAGTTCCTCGCCGAGGCGCTGGTCCTCACCCTGATCGGTGGACTCGCCGGCGTAATCCTCGCCTACCTGGTCTCGTGGTCGGTCGGGTCGATGACTCTCTGGAGCGCCTTCGCGGAAAACAGCACCGATGGCGATATCCGCCTCACCATCGATTCCACCACCCTGATCGCCTCCACCCTGATACTGGGCCTCGTCGGCGTCGTCAGCGGTATGCTCCCCGCCATCAAAGCCTCCCGCCTCGACCCCATCGAAGCCCTCCGCTACGAGTGAGGGAAGGTCAGAGGTGAGAGGTCAGATTGCAGAGGTAAAAGTGCCCTGCTTTGAGGTTTTTCACCTCTACAATCGGACCTCTGACCTCTGACCTAAGTCTCTCACCTCTTCAATCTGACCTCGAACCTTTGACCTCCCCTTGTGTTATATTTCTTCGCAACTCTGCAAGGAGGTTCTATGCGTCCCCTAGGCGTCACTCTGGTCGGCTTTTACCAAATCCTGCGCGGTGCGCTCTCGCTCGTGTTCGGGCTCTCCGTCCTGCTCTTCACCGGATTGGCTGCCAAACTCGCTTCTCTCGCCGCCGAAGGCAACGCCGTCGAACGGCTCCTCCGCGACTTCGGCCACATTGCCGGCCTTGGCATCGTTGTCTTCGCTGTCGTACACATGCTTGCCGGTTACGGCGTCCTGCAAATGCAAAACTGGGGACGACTCCTCACGCTCCTGTTTTCCGCCATTGGCCTCGTGCTGGTTCTCCCCGGCCTCATCCACGGCCACATGTTTTCGCTGCTCTTCGGAGCCATCAACGCGGCCTGCATCTTCTATCTGGCCATGCCCCCGGTCAAGCGCGCCTTCCATGCCGAAGGCAACCCGATGCGCATGGCCGCCTGAACCGCAGTTCTCAGTATTCAGTTCTCAGCGGTCGATCCTCGCTGAGAATTGAGAACCGGGAACTGAGAACTAAACTCAGTACAATGATTCCGTGCCAAACTCCGCCGCGCTCGAAAAAGTTCTCGATCACCTTCGCCTCTACCAACATCCCCTGCTCTCTTTTTCCGCCCGCGAAAATAACGGAGAGATCGAGGTTCTGATCGACCTCAAGAACTCGACCGTCCCGGTTCATACCTACGTGCTTCCGATTCACGCCCGCGATCTCGACCATCCTCAGTTCGCCTGGCACCTGCAACATCAGCTCTATGACGGCCTGCACGACTATTTCATCGAAATGTTTACCGACACGCCGCAGAACCGCCGTGCCAAGGCAATCCCTCCCCCGTAGGGAAGCTCCGATTAAGTCCTAGGATCCTCCGTGCACCCCCGTGTACNNCCTGGCGCATTTCAGCCTCTAAGTCTTTGACTTTAAACGACCGATACCACAGGGGTCCCTCGATTGTCCCTCCGCCAACAGATCGAACAAGAAATTCGCGACAACGGCCCAATCCCGTTTTCCCGCTACATGCAGCTTTGCCTCTACCATCCTGTCCAAGGCTACTATTCCCGCAACGCCAACCAATTCGGCAAAGCCGGAGACTTCTACACCTCCAGCGACGTTCACGCCGTCTTCGGACGCCTGCTCGCGCGCCAGTTCGACCAGATATGGCAAGCGCTCGACCGCACTCCGCAAATCGAAATCCTCGAACTCGGCCCCGGTCGCGGCCTCTTCGCCCGCGACGTCCTCGATTGGTCCAGCAAGAAATTCCCCGGCTTCTTCGCCGCCCTGACCTACACCCTGCAAGAGACCTCGCCTGCCCTGCAAGCCAAGCTGCAAGAAACCCTGCGCGAGCATATTGGTTCCGGCAAAGCTTACGTAGGGACGGACGCATTCATCCGTCCCGCCGAGCAAAGCGAGGCGCCCGCGGATGTTTGTCGCACGCTCGCGCCCGACGTTCCTCTCATCGTCTTCGCCAACGAGTTCTTCGACGCCCTGCCCGTCGAGATTCTCAGCCCTCAAGGCAAACTCCACATCGCCTTAGCAGACAACCGCCTGCACGAAATCTGGCTCCCGCCGCACCCCAAAGAACTGGAATTCCTCGACCGCTACGGCGTCCATCCCGAAGCCCGCGAACGCCCTGCTGAAGACGAACGCATCGAAGTCCCCATCGCCGCGCAGGCCTGGATCCGGCAAATCGCCTCCCAAATCAATCAAGGCGTGCTGATCGCCATCGACTACGGCTACACCCGCAATCAGCAGTTAGCCGGACGCCACCGCGGCACCCTCATGGCTTACCGCCACCACTCCGCCAGCTCCGACCCGTATCAAGCTCCCGGCGAACAAGACCTCACCGCCCATGTCAATTTCACCGCCTTAGCCGCAGAGTGCGAGCAAGCCGGTATGCGCTGCGAAAAGCTGCGCACGCAATCGCAATTCCTGATGGGCATCGGCGAAAGCAATCAATTCGCCGATGCCTTCGAAGATTGCCGCGTCCCGCAGGAGCAGGCCAAAGTGGCGCTGCAGCTCAAGCATCTGGTGACTCCCTCAGGTATGGGAGAAAACTTCCAGGTCTTCATCGCCACCCGGGGAGTAAATCCGAACAAAGTTGCGTCTCTCAGCGGACTCAGCTTTGGAGCGAGTTAATAAGTTGTGCGAAAATCGCTGGATTGCCGCTCCCGGTAAAGTTATACTTGGCGGAATCTCTGGAGGGTCGTTATGAAGCGCTTGCTTCTCGCGGTTTGCCTGGTCTCCGTCCTTAGCTGGCCAGCCCTTGCCCAAACCAGCGCCGACGACTCTCCCGCCACCAAAGCCGATGTCGAGCGATATTTTCAAGTTACCCGGTCTCACGACATGATGAAGAAGATGGCAGCGTCGATGACGCAAAGTATGCATCAGTTGGCGCATGAGCAATACGCGAAGCACAAAGACGAACTACCCGCCGACTACGAAGCAAAGATGACCGCGAGAACGGACCAGATGTTCGACAATATGCCCTGGGACGAAATTATGCAGGCCATGGTTCCGGCATTTCAAAAGCACTTCACCAAAGGCGACATGGACAACCTGGTTGCGTTTTATTCCACGCCGACCGGCGAAAAGCTGCTGCGGGAGATGCCCGCGATCATGGCCGAGTCGATGCAAGACATGATGCCGATCATGACCAAGTACATCGACACCGTCAAGCAAACGCTGCTGAAGGACACCGACACAATGATTGCCCAGTCCAAGAAACAGCCCGCGGCCCACGCTCCCGCCAGCAACAATTGAACTCTGAGCGAATTGGCCCCTGCGTGCACCAAGGTGCCGGTTACCAACGTATGCACCATCCCCGCTGCATTTAACACTTCTGAAATATCTTTGCAGTAAACTGCTTGCAGTGACCAACTAGTGACCAACTAACCATGAGTTCGCCTCGCGTCTCTCGCTTTGCGTTGCCCTTGCAGGTAGCCGCCGTCTGCTACCGGAGGGTGAATTCGCATGCCGAGTTTCTGCTCGTCCACACCAACGGCGGCAACAAGTGGACGTTTCCCAAGGGAGCCCCCGAGCCTCGCCTCTCGCACAGCCAGGCCGCCGAACGCGAAGCCAAGGAAGAAGCCGGAGCCACCGGCATCATCGAGCCCCACCACTTCCACATCTACGTCCACTCCAAGGGCGTCTTCTGGCATCCCGGCGGCGTGCAGGAATACGTAGTCAAAGCCTTCCTCATGGAAGTCCGCCAGACCCGCCAACCCGAGGAAGACGACCGCAACCCAACCTGGTTNNCTCCAGACTGTAATCGACCGCGCAGTCGAGCACCTCGGCGTGGCGCGCATGGCCGCAACCGCTCGCTGATCCAGTGGAGCAACGGGCGTCCGCGAGCTTGCCCTGAGCCAAGCCGAAGAGTCCAGCCGAGTTCAGCCTGTTTTTAGCCCTGCGGCCTTCGCCAATTTCTCCTGCCGCTGATCGAACGTCCAGAAACGCTCTGCCTTAAGTTCCAGCGCTGCGGCCACTTGTAATGAGTCAAGCGTACGAACACCCAACTGCGCCCCAAATCGCTGTCCCAGTTGCGCACAGACTTCAAAGGCGCGTTCGGGCAACGCCGCTTCCCTCCACAGACCGCGAGCAAGATGATCGTTGAACCGCCGCAGAAACAGATCCGCTTCACTGCGCGAAATGGCTTTGCGGAATACGTGCTGTTCGACGGCGTGTGTCCACTCGGCAACGTGCAGCGGCGTCATCCAAAGAGTTGGCCGCGATGCCAGTCGCCGCTCCGCTTCAGTAGTATGCCGGTCGGTGAGATAGAGAGAAACGAAGAACGACGTGTCGGCGTAGATGCTCAATAGCGGCCGCGCTCCTCGATCAGAAGATCGGCTCCAGGCAGAACGCGATCTCCTAGGATTTCCTTACGCATAGCCGCGAAATCCGGCCAATCGCCCGGCTTGGGAGGTGATCCCTGGGGAACAATGCGAGCAATTACCTCGTCGCGCTCCCGAAGCTCCACGGTCTTACCCGCACGCAGCCAAGCCTTCAACCGCTTGGTATCCCGAAGCTCGCGAATGTTTACGGTGGGCATAAAACATTGTGCCACACTATGTGACACGTGTCAAACTGCGCTTTTCACGGAGAACCGAGAGCTAGCTCCTCCCCCGTCCGCTATGATTTAGTAGAGACCCCCATGATCCAACTCTCCGGCGCCGGCAAGCGCTATGGCCACAAGCTCTTGTTCGAGGACGCCGACTGGCTGATCACGCCCGAATCCCACGTCGGCTTGGTCGGAGCCAACGGCACCGGCAAGTCCACCATCATGAAAATCCTTGCCGGTAGCGAGACGCTCGACTACGGCTCCATCTCGCGCGCCAAAGGCATCTCCACCGGATACCTTCCCCAAGACGGCTTAACCATGACCGGCCGCACCGTCTTTGCCGAATGCATGTCGGTGTTTGACGAACTCCACGCCATCGAAAAAGAAATGGAGTCGCTCACCCGCAGCATGTCCGAACTCGACCACCAGAGTCAGGAATACTCCAACGTCGCCGACCGCTACCAGAAGCTGGAACACGAATTCGTGGCCCGCGACGGCTACACGCTCGAAGCCCAGGTCGGCACGGTTCTTAGCGGACTCGGCTTTCACCGCGACGACTGGAAGCGTCAGACTGAAGAATTTTCCGGCGGCTGGCAGATGCGCCTCGCGCTTGCCAAGCTCCTGCTCCAGAGGCCGAACCTGCTGCTGCTCGACGAGCCCACCAACCACCTCGATCTCGAAGCCCGCAACTGGCTTGAGGAGTACCTGACCAGCTATCCCTACGCGTACGTGATCATCTCGCATGATCGTTACTTTCTCGATATCACAGTCAAGCGCATCGTCGAAATCTGGAACAAGCAGATGCACTTCTACGCCGGCAACTACGACCAATACCTCGCCGGAAAAACCGCGCGCAAGGAACAGCTGGAAGCGGCCTACAAGACGCAGCGCGACCGCATCGAGCAGCTCGAGGTCTTCATCAACCGCTTCCGCTACACCGCGACCAAGGC
>PLUW01000097.1 GCA_003162935.1 Acidobacteriaceae bacterium | reverse complement strand
GCGCCGTAGAAGGCGTCGAGGCCTTTGATGCTCATCCAACGCTCGAGGTAGTAACGCTTCAGTTCGGGAGCGGCGGCGTGTTCGGCAAGATAGTCGGCGAGAACCAACTCGTTGAATTGCGCGAAGGACTCGAAGAGAAAATGCGGACCGTGCTCGTAGGACGGGGGCACGCCGCTATCGGTCATGAGCTGGCGGTGGACGGCGTGTCCGCCCTCGTGGGCGATGACGGAGAGATCCTTGAAAGTTCCGTCGTAGCGTCCGTNNCCGTTGGCGGGATCGAGCAGGGCGTCGAATTCGGTTTGATAGTCTTTGCCAAGGCCGGCGAAAACATCGTGGAAGACGTGGCGCGCGTCGGACAGCGAAGTGACGGGCGGAGTGAATCCCGGGGCNNGCGCTCGATTTCGTGCGCGCGAATTCTCTCGTAGCGGATGGAAACGTCTCCATGCTGCGCCATAGTGGCGAGCAGGCTGCGCGTTTCTTCCGGCTTAAAGTCGAGGTTTTGGTATTTGCGCGCGGGGGCGTCGGCGTAGTAGTGCGACTTGGCGAGAAGAGTTTGCGCCTGGACGGTGTGCAACAGCGTGAACGCGAGCAAGTCGCGTTGGCTGGCGTATCCGGCAAAACGGCGCTTGAAGCCCTCTTCGCGGACGCGGGCGTCGAGGTCGGTGGCGATGAGGTTGCGCTGGCGGACTACGTCGAGCTCGCCGGTCGCGGTTTTCACTTTTCCGAAAGAAATGCTGGAGACGATCTGGTCGGAGAGATCGTATTGCCAATCGCCGATTTGCGGTTGGAATTGGTCGAGGAGCGCTTGCTCGGTTTCCGGCAACAGATGCGGGCGGTCGCGGCGTATCTCGGCAAGCGCGAAGCGATACGCGGCGAGCGCGGGCTTTTCGTTGAAGAACCCGCTGAGCCGGTCTTCTGGAATTGCGAGAATTTCGGGATTGAGGAAGGCGGTTTTGGCGTCTACGTCGGATTCGAGTGTCTTATCGGCATCGCAGGCGGCATTGTCCTTCCGATTCTGGGCGCAGCGCAGATGCAGGTAGCGCTCGTGCTTGGCGAAAAGAGTCTGGACGGAATCATTTTTCTGCAAGGCGCTGAACAGTTGCTGCGCCGAGTTGAGTTGACCTCTAGAGCGGGCTAACTCGGCGACGGCGGCATTCAGATCGGCGCGGGCGGCGACTTCATCCGCGGGAGTTTTGAAGTAGTAGCGCGGGAGGTCGGCGGATAGAGCAGGCGGCGTTTGTGCCGAAGCAATTAAATTCGCTCCTACTGCAAACGCCAGAAGCGGCCAGCATCCGAACTGCCTCATGCTTAACCTCTTTGCGATAGACGGCTCCCCTACAGCTTCGGTAGCACAATCCCCTTCTGCGCCTGGTATTTCCCTTTGCGATCCTTGTAGCTGGTCTCGCAAACTTCGTCCGACTGAAAGAAGAGAATCTGGCACAGACCTTCATTGGCGTAGATCTTTGCGGGCAGCGGAGTGGTGTTTGAGATTTCCAGCGTGACGAAGCCTTCCCACTCCGGCTCGAACGGCGTCACGTTCACGATGATGCCGCAGCGCGCGTAGGTTGATTTGCCTACGCAAATCGTCAGCACGTCGCGCGGAATCTTGAAATACTCGACCGACCGCGCCAGCGCAAACGAATTCGGCGGCACGATCGCGACATCGGAATTCACCGACACGAACGAGCGCTCGTCGAAATGCTTCGGGTCGATCACCGTGCAGTTGACGTTGGTAAAAATCTTGAACTCGTCGGCCACGCGCAGGTCGTATCCGTAGCTCGATACGCCGTAGGAAATCACTCCCGTGCTCACCTGTTTCTCCGAGTACGGATTAATCATGTCGTGCTCCTGCGCCATGCGCCGGATCCAGCGGTCGCTCTTGATCATGGAACCTCTTTGGAATTTGTGATTGAAAAGTTGGAATTGGTAATTTCGCTGCGATCGAAATTCCGGTGGCCGGAGTTTTCAATCGCAAATGACGATTCACCAACGGCAAATCTGCTTCGGCTGGTGCTGTCATCTTACGAGACAAGGGGCCAGGTTGACAATCCGCCCTATCTTCCTTAGCATCAATAACTTGAGGAACCAATCCTCGGGATACAGAGGCTGCCCGTGATTAAGCTCGACATCATCAACGAAGTGGTCAACCGCACAGGGATCACCAAGACCAAGGCGGAGCTCGCCGTCGAAACCGTCTTCGGGAGCATGAAGAAGGCGCTCACGAACGGCGACCGCATCGAACTGCGCGGCTTCGGCGTGTTCAACGTGCGTCCGCGCAAGACCGGCATCGGCCGCAATCCGCGTACCGGCGCCGAAGTTTCCATTCCCCCGGGCAAAGCCGTTCGNNTGGGATTCGCGGACCCAACCCCCCGTCTGGGTCATGCCGCCGCCGCGCCAGCGCTGGGGGTTGTATCTGCTGCTTCTGGGCGCGACCTTTCTGAGCACGCTAACGGTGGGCGCGCGCATCTACGCCAATTTCGCGCTGCATCAACCGGCGTTCTCGTTCAACGATGAAAACATTCCTCTGTTCCCAATTCAATGGATGTGGCAGGCTCCGGCAAGGCTGATGCACGGGCTTTCGTTTTCCCTCGCGCTGATGTTCATCCTCCTCGCGCACGAGATGGGGCACTACCTGTGCGCGCGGCATTATCGCGTGAACGCAACGCTGCCATTTTTTATTCCTTTTCCCAGCTTGATCGGAACCTTCGGAGCGTTCATCCGCATCAAAAGCCCGATTCCCACCCGCGCGGCCTTGTTCGATATCGGAATCGCCGGTCCGATTGCTGGCTTCATTCCATCGTGCGCGGCGGTGCTGGTGGGGCTTTCGTTGTCGCGCCCGCTAATGTTCGCCGGTCCACTCGACAACGAGCCGGGGTTTCCCGGAGCCTTTTATCTTGCCGCCCGCCTGCTGCACCTTGACGTGCCAGTCACATCGTTATCCTTGCATCCGATTGCGGTTGCGGGATGGGTAGGGATGTTCGCGACGGCGCTGAACCTGTTGCCCGGCGGCCAACTCGATGGCGGCCACATTTTGTTTTCCGTGTTCCCCAGATTACACAAGTGGGTTTCCCTGGCGGTGGTGATTGCGCTCATCCCGTTAGCCAAATACTGCTGGGTCGGATGGCTGATTTGGGCGGTGGTCTTGTGGCTCACCAGCCAGCATCCGCCGACTCCAGGTCGCCGTGAAATCGGCCGCGGGCGAAAATGGCTGGCGGTTTTTGCAATTCTGATGCTGGGGCTGGCCTTCACGCCAACCCCGATCACCGGCGCTTCCGGAAAGCAGAAATGGCCGGACATCCGCGAAGCCGGCATGCAAGGGGCGCAGTATGTGCGCGGCGAGTTTCGTCACCTGCTGCATCGCAAGTAGTCCTGCCAATGTTCGCCGAGCGAAGTCCGTTGGCATCTCTTGCAACCCGCGAGCGACCAACGACAAGCGATCAGCGACCGCCTCACATCAACCACACCGCATCCACATCCACAATCACCTGCGTGCGAGGAATCTTTCGCGCCGCCGCTTCCACCAGCATCGCCCGCAACAGCGCGTTCATCCTCTCGCGGCTGGGCGACTTTAGAATGAAGTGGTATCGGTAGTCGCGTTTCAACCGGGTAATCGGAGCCGCCGCCGGCCCGAGCACGCGAATGCCTTCATGCCGCGTCTTCTCGAACCAGCGCCCCAGTTCGCCCGACCAGGCCAGAGCCTCGTCCAACTTTTCGCTGCGGATCAGCACATTCGCAATCGCGCTGTACGGCGGATAATGCATCCAGGCGCGAAATTGCAGCTCCTTATCGTAAAAGCCGGCAAAGTCATGCCGCGCCGCGAACTGCACCGCGTAGTGATCCTGAAAATAAGTCTGCAAGACAACCTTGCCCGGAGTCTGCCCACGCCCGGCGCGGCCAGCCACTTGTGTAAGCAGTTGAAACGTTCTTTCGGCCGCGCGGAAATCGGGCAACCCCAGCGCCATGTCGGCTCCAACCACGCCAACCAGCGTCAC
>PLUW01000074.1 GCA_003162935.1 Acidobacteriaceae bacterium | reverse complement strand
GTCATGTGATAGTCGTTGCACATGCAGGTGTCGACGAACTCGATCATCACTTCCTGCCCGATCCCCTCGATATAGCGATAGCGCCAGGTTTCAAATGGAAACGTGGAGGTTTCGCCGCCGCCTTCTTCCATGGGGCGCTCGTAACTGCCGCCGGAGGGATGGGAATCGATTTCATCGGGTGGTCCGAACACGATGTACATGTGGCCGCGGTCGCTCTTCCAGCCGGGGATGCCGGCCGCGAAGTGCTCGTTGGCATAGGCGATGCGCCGATAGTGCTCTTCCTTGTATTCGTTCTCTTCGGTGTCGGGGGTGGGATCGCGACGCTGCCAGAAGGCCTCAATGAACTGGTCGCGCTCTTCATCGTTGGAGAGTTGCATGAAGGTGGATCGTTCTTCGTCGGTGATGATCCAGCGCACGTCCTCATCCAACCACTTCCGGTACGTCTTGCTCAACTCGATCTTGAGCGCCTTGGCGTTCTTCTTTCGCTGCGCTTCCGGAATCGGACGCTTGAGAGGATCCGTCTGTGTCTGCGCCCCCGCGCCTTTGTCATCGGAACCACTCGCTGCTTTATCCTGAGCCGGCGAAATGGCGGCACAACCCAATGCCATCAGACCCGCCAGCACAGCCATCGAGCAACGATTTCGAAAACCTGCGGAGAACATAGAAAGGCCTACCTCACGAGAAACGCCCGTTGCTTCATTCTATGTTCATTGGATACAACCTGGCAAGAAGGGGTGGCCTGACAAAAAAAGAATTCCCGCGCCGTGCCGCTCCGCTAAATCCCTTAAGAATCCTTATTTTGCGGTCGACGCTCAAGGTTTGCTCGTTGGCGCAGCGATCCCCATGGCGCACTCGTTCCGCGAACCCTGGGCACGATATAATACAAGCATCCCGCGTCTGTCCTCCGGGAGCCCAGTGCAACTGCAACATGGAGGTTGGTTTCGCGGGAACTCGGGAACTTTCCCCTGGGTCCACACGTAACTGTTCCTGGGTCGGTGGGGCATGTTCGCGCCGCGCTGCCGCTGGAGCGCGGGGTAAGCCGGAAATGAGGAAAGACGGGAGTCCAAGCCATCGCCTGTGGTAGAGGCGGACTTGGCAGGAAGGTCGCAGGCGCCCATTCATGAAGACTTGGAAAAAAGTATTGATCGGAGTGGGCGCGGCCCTGGTGCTCGGCATCATTGTCGCCGTCACGGTTTACCAGAGCCGAAAGAACCTGGTAACGGTGCAGACCGGGAAGGTCGACAAGCAGAACCTAGCCTCGGTGGTCAGCGCTTCCGGTGAAATCAAGCCCAAGACCTACGCCAACATCGGAGCCAATGCCTTCGGCAGAATCGTCAAGCTGCACGTCAAGGAAGGCGACCGGGTGAAGAAGGGACAGTTGCTGGCGCAACTGGAGGACGTGCAACCCTTGGCCGACGTCAATTCCACACGAGCATCGGTGCAGGCGTCGCAAACCGATGCCGTCGCCGCCGAGGCCGCCCTCAACACGTCGCTTGCCGACCTGAACCGCGCCAAGTCCGACGCCGAACACGCCAAACTCGACTGGGACCGCGCGCAGGGGTTGTATACCGCCGCCCTGATCGCCAAGCAGGATTACGACGTAAAGAAAGCGACGTGGGAGCAAGCCAATGCCGGACTGGCCCAGGCCGAAGCCCGCGTCGCCCAAGCCAAAGCCCAGAAGGATTCGGCGGACCGGCACATCTCACAGAACCAGGCCAACCTGACTCGAGTTGCGGACGTGCTGCAAAAAACCACCTACACTGCGCCTTTTGACGGCGTCATCACCAATCTCCCGGTGCGCGAGGGCGAGACGGTGGTGATGGGGATCCAGAATTCTCCGGGCAGCACGCTGATGACGATTGCCGACATGTCTGTAATTACTTCCGAGGTCAAGGTCGACGAGACCGACATCGTCAACGTGCATCTTGGCCAACCTGCGGAAGTGACAATCGATGCCATCCCGCACAAAATCTTTCACGGCGTGGTCAGCGAAATCGGAGACAACGCAATTGTGCGCTCGACGGGCGTCGCGACTTCTCAATCCAGTTCGACCAGCGAGGAAGCGAAGGACTTCAAGGTGGTAGTGACGCTCACCGATCCGCCGACAGAGCTGCGTCCCGGCCTTTCCTCGACCGCCAAGATCACGACCGCGACGCGCAACAACGTGATCAGCATTCCCATTCAGGCGCTGACCGTTCGCACCCGCGCGGATCTGGCGGCGAAAGACACGAGTAAGAGTTCCGTACAAGCCGCCAACGTTCCGGCGGACGCATCCAAGCAGAAGGAAGAAGTCCAGGGTGTGTTCGTGATCCGCAACAAGAAGGCGGAATTCGTTCCGGTGGATACGGGCATCAGTGGCACCACGGACATCGAAGTCACCAGCGGAGTAAAAGAGGGTGACGACGTGATTACCGGCAGCTATAAAGTTCTGCGCACTCTAAAGCCGGGGACGAGCGTCAAAATCGATAACTCGGCTCCGAAGAAGGAAGATGAAAGCAGTTAGGCAGAAGGTGACAGGTGTCAGTTCTCAGGAAAAACCTGGGTTCAGAGGCCGGAGACCTTAAGACCTGACGCCTGGAACCTAACCTCTGCCAGGTTAGAGCGTCTAACACAGAACGGCTGCTAGGAGAGCGCGTGCCCGAGCCCAATCCGGAGAAAGGGAACAAAATGGCGACTGCCGAGGTACTGCCAATCGATAAGCCCGCGAATTGGGCTGGACCCGATTCCTACATGATCTCCACCGAGGATTTGTGGAAGAGCTACGACATGGGCGCCGAGCAGGTGCACGCGCTGCGCGGCATCAACCTTCGCATTCAGCGCAACGAGTATGTCGCCATCATGGGGCCATCCGGGTCCGGCAAGTCGACGCTGATGAACCTGATTGGGTGTCTCGACTCGCCGACCAAAGGCCAATACTGGCTCAATGGACAACTGGTCAGCGCGCTCGACGACGACGAACTGGCCCGCATCCGCAACAAGGAAATCGGCTTTGTGTTCCAGACCTTCAATCTGCTGGCCCGTGCCACGTCGCTGCACAACGTTGAGCTGCCGCTGATCTACGCCGGGGTTCCCTCCGACGAACGCGCCGAGCGTGCGAAGGCCGCGCTGACCTCGGTCGGCATGGGAGACCGCATGAACCACAAACCCAACGAACTCTCTGGCGGACAGCGTCAGCGCGTCGCCGTCGCCCGCGCTCTGGTCAATAAGCCCGCCATCATCCTTGCCGACGAACCGACGGGCAATCTCGACTCGCAAACCGGTAACGAGATCATGGCCCTGTTCGATCGCTTGCATTCGGAGGGCAATACCATCGTTCTCGTCACCCATGAGCACGACATCGCCGAGTACGCCCACCGCATCATCTACATCAAAGACGGCGTGGTCGCCAAGGATGAGGTAAAGGAGTAACCGATCACGCACTTACTTTCCGGAAACCAGCGACTCGGCTTCCCTCCGCGCCTCGGCCAGATTCGGTGAAAGGCGGGCTACGCGCTCCGAAATCGCCTGAGCCTCGTCCAATCGTCCCGCCTGCTCCAAGGCCCGCGCCAGGAGCAAATACCCTACGTCGGTCGGTTGCACCGCCATCGCGTGCGAGTACTGGCGGACGGCCTCCGGAAAGTCGCCTTGCTTCTGCGCAATCAGGCCGAGTCCAATCATTGCCATGGCCATCGGATGCTCGGGCGTCAGTTGCAGCGCCGCTTCGTAACACTGTTTTGCCTTCATCGACTCGCCCATTTGGCGATAAGCAGAGCCGAGATTGCCATAGGCCGTTGCCCGCAGGCCCAGGTCACCCGCATGCAGAGCCACCACTTGATACCGGTCAATTGCCGCCGCTAGATGGCCGCGCCCGTGCTCATACGTGCCCAGGTTCAAATTGGCCGGCAGGTCATCCGGGCGGATCGCCAGCGCGGCCCGGAATTGCTCCGCTGCTTCTTCGGTGCGGCCCTGGCTGGCGAGGAAATCCCCCAGCGTGTCGTGCGCGATGTAATTATTCTTAGTCAACGCCAGTGTGCGCTGCCAGAATGATGGAATATCGTGCCAATATCCAACCTGACGGTACGTAAGCGTGCCGAGCACCAGTAAACAAACCACTGCGGGAACGGCAATCCATCCGGAGGGAATGCGTTGCGCTTCGAACTGCGTTCGTCCCGCCCAATCGGCCAACCCCCAAGTCAACATCAGAAACAAGCCTATGAACGGGATGTAGGCGTAGCGATCCGCCATCGCCTGCGCACCCACCTGCACCAGTCCGATCATCGGCACCAGACTGCCCAGAAACCAGAACCATCCGACCGCAAGATAGCGGCGATCGCGAGCGGGGAGCGCCAGAACAGTGATGACCAGCAACAACAGCGCCGCCCCGCCCACATGCCATGCCGGATAGAGCGTGACGGGATGCGGATACAGCGCCACCAGTTTCGCAGGCCAGATCGCCTTCCCCAGATAGCGCACATACGCAATCAACGCTGTCTCTAAGCGCAGCGGCAAATTGTATTGGGAAAAGGCCTGGATGGCGCCTCCAGCCTGTTGCGCCTTCATTGTCACCACTGCGCTCGCGGCGGAAAGCAGCAGAAGAGGTATTTTTTCCAGCACCAGCCATCCGACGGACATTCTGGGCATGCTGCCTTGCGCCTCTGGCGCGCCCAAAGACGGAGCGCCGATGCGGCGTAGCGGCCAGTAATCCCACAGCAGGAGCAGCAATGGAAACGTAATCACCTGCGGCTTGGCGAGCAGGCCAAGCGCAAACAGCAAAGCCACAGCCGCATAGCGGCGAACTCCCGGTTGGCGTGCATACCAGTCGTAGGCATACAGCGCGAGAAGAAAGAGCGTCGTGCTCAACACGTTCTTCCGTTCCGCCGCCCACGCCACTGACTCGACGTTAATCGGATGCAGCGCAAACAGGGCCGCGACCATCAGGCTGCGCCAGCGAAACCCCGTCGCGCTCTGCAGCAGCAGAAAAAGAAGGACAGCGTTGACCGCGTGGAGCAAGACGTTCCCGTAATGATGTCCGGCCGGGTTCAGGCCGAAGAGTTCGAAGTCGAGAGCGTGGGAAAGCCAGGTCAGGGGATGCCAGTTCGCCTTGTCATAAGCGGTGAAAGCCCATTTCACCGTTGCCCCCGTCAGGCCCGCCCGCACATGAGCGTTGTTGGTGATGTACTGATCGTCGTCGTAGTTGAGGAATCCGTTGTGAACCACCGGGTTGTAGCACACCAGCACAGCGATGGTGAGCAGAAGGCACAACAGCAAAGTGCGGATTCCGGGCGACGGCACGCCCCCGGAACGAGCCGAAACCGTCGCTGGTTCCAGGCGTTGGGTGCGCGCAGCCGAGGGAGGCGAACTCATAGGTTGAACGATAAGGAATGAACGATAGGACAGAACTATTCTGGGCCAGCCGGGGACAAATCGCGAGAAGGAACTGCAGAACGCGAGTTCCATTGGTTACTGCTGGGGTGGTCGTTGCGGTGGACGTCGCAAGATGAGAGGTCACCCCAAACTCCCGCCCGTCGCGGCGATTACCGCGGCGTTTCCGAGGCGCTGACTTTTTCCATACCGGGAGTGGAAGCCGTGCCGGCTGCTCCCGCCATGAAGAAGTTGTGGTCGTAAAGATTGCGGTACATGCGGCCCGCGATCTCGGCTGCTTTGGGCCCAAACGTCGGCCGTCCGCCCTGCAGGAAGACAACCGTCACAATGCGTCCAATATCGGTGTTGGCATACGAAGCGAACCATCCGAAGCGCGTGCCGGCGTGCGAGCAAGTCCCGGTCTTGCCCAGGATCGATTCTTCGTTGAAGTTCAAGCGCAGGCTGCGCGCCGTGCCGTAGGCAACCGCTCCAGCCATGCCGCCGGAAAGCTCTGGAATCACCGGCTCGATGTCGAGATGGCGCTTCACGCGCGGCTGAAAATTGGCGACTGCCTCGGGACTGGCCGGATGTTGCAGATAGAAGAGCGTGCCGCCGTTCGAGATCGCCGTCACCAGCGCGCCCAATTGCAGCGGAGTCATCGAGATGCCCTCGCCAAACGAGCACATCTTGCTGACGCCGCCAAGTTTGGCGGGGATTTCCACTTCCGGATACGTCCCCAACTGTTCGCCCGGAATACGATAGCCGGCGAGTTCGCCGAGTCCAAACTGGTGCGCGTAGTACTGCACCTTCTCGAAGCCCAGCTTGCGCCCGACCGCCTCGAAATAAGCGTTATTCGAGTGCGCGAGCGCTTCGGTCAGATTCATGCGGCTGCGGCCGCCAAGCGGAACTTGAGTTCCCTCATCGATCACGCCTTCGCTAAGCGCCGCGAGCGCCACAGAAAGCTTGATCGTCGAGCAGGGTTGCGCGCCGCTGGAGAGAGCCAGCCTCTGGTTAACTATGGCCAGGATGCGTCCGCTGGTCGGCTCAATCGCGACCACGGTCCCGTTCATGTTGCCCAAGGCGTCGATCGCAGCCTGCCGAACGACCGGGTCCTCGCCGCCCGTCACATCGCCTTCCGTAATATCGGACGCGAACGAACTGGTATGGAATCGCTCGTAATAGCGATGGCGCCTGGCGGAGGCATGCGTGGCGGAAGAACGTGCAGCGGAAGACCGTGTGCCGGCGTATTGCGAATGTGGAACGCGGCTTCGAGCCAGCGTATGCATGCGCTTCCTGGCATGCTGATTTTCCATGACGCCGTGAGTTTTCTTGTGCGGGGTGACCGTGCTGGGGTTCACGCTGGCCGCGATTCCACTCGCTCCCAGCAACATTGCCAGTCCTAGAAAAAATGCGATACGAAGAAACCAGGCCCAGAACTTCACTTCACCATCCCCGGTAGCACTTGGCCAATCTGTTGCCCACTGGATCTGTCGGCCTAGTTGTTTAGATGCAAGAGCCTCGCCAAATCAGCCCACACGAAAGACGTGTCTCTGCAACTATTCGATAGTAGGTTATTTTCGCGGTTCGACGCAATGGCAAAGTATAAAGTCGTCAATAGTGGAATCTTCACGGTAACCATCTGAATAAAATGCACTTAATGTGACTTCGCAGAAGGGACACGCACCTTGGTAATCGGATTCGCCTGTTATCTTGAAAGGCACGGGGATTTTGGCACTTTCGCGATTCCGGCGGCTGAGCGCCCACTTCGGACGGCTGCGATGCCGCAAGCAAAGTCCCACAGTACGCGTTTTTCTGGTATTTTCGGACGGCGTATCCTCATCCCGATTTAATCTTTGCCGCCGAGGTCCACATCTTGCGAACGTCGCTCGCGCTTCTGCTGGTGAACTTCTCTTTCGCCGTAACTCTACTGGTTCCTTTCGTCGCTCGTGCCGCCGACTCGACCCTCGAAGGGCGCCGCGCTGAACTAAATCGCCTGCTCGCCGAGGAATGGGAGTACACCCTCCGCACCCAGCCCGAGCTGGCCACCCAGGTGGGCGATGATCGTTACAACGACCGCCTGAGCGACTTTTCGGACAAGGCCATTGGCGACGATCTTGAACATACCCGTCAGGCGTTAGCGCGCTTTGAAGCCATCGACGTCACCGGATTCCCCGAGCAGGAACGGCTCAACCACGCCCTGATGGTGCGCAGCCTGCGCGAAGGGCTCGAAGGCGCGCAATTCAAAGACTGGGAAATTCCGGCAACGCAGTTCGGCGGCATTCACCTCGGATACGCATCGCTCGCCTTCGATTCCCCCTTCCGCAATAAGAAAGATTACGCAGACTACGTGTCGCGCCTGCATCAGATTTCGCGGGTGCTTGACCAGGCCATGGGACACATGCGCGACGGAGTGCGCGACCACCTCATTCCGCCGACGTATCTGCTCGAAAAAGTGTCGAGTCAGGCGCAGGGGATTGCCGACGACTCGCTGGACAAGAGTCCATTCACAGAACCGCTGCGCAAGTTTCCCGATTCCATCTCTGAGCCGGAGCGCCAGCAACTGCGAGCGGAGATCGAAGCCGTGGTGAAGAACGAGGTCGCGCCCGCCTACGCCAAGTTCGCCAAATTCGTCCGCGAAGATTACGCTCCGCACGGCCGCCTCGATCCCGGCGTCTGGGCCTTGCCCGACGGAGAAGCTCGCTATCGCTTCGCCATCCGTCATCAGACGACCACCGATTTCACCGCCGACCAAATTCACGAATTGGGCGTAAAGTCGGTGGCGGAAATCGAAACCCAGATGCTCTCGATCGCCAAGGCGCAGGGCTTCCGCAATCTGAAATCGTTCAACGAACATATCCGGCAGGATCCGAAACTGCACGCCCAGTCGGGGCAGCAGTTGTTCGATCTCTACACCCGCTATCGCGACCAGATGTATGGCAAGCTGCCGGAGCTATTCGGACGCCTGCCCAAGAACAAGCTGGACGTGGTGCCGATGGAATCGTTCCGCAGCGCCTCCGCCCCGCCCGCCGATTATTCCATCGGCGCCGGAGATGGCTCGCGCCCCGGACGCATCAACGTCAACGAATATGCTCCGGAGAAACGCCTGTTGCTCAACCTGGAAGCCATCGCCTATCACGAGGGCGTCCCTGGACATCACCTGCAATTTTCGATCGCGCAGGAACTCACGGGATTGCCGCCGTTCCGCAAATTCAATCTCGATCTCAACGCCTATACCGAGGGCTGGGCGTTCTACTCCGAGCGTCTGGGAAAAGAAGTGGGATTCTATCAGGACCCGTACAGCGAATACGGACGCCTTCAGAATGAAATCTGGCGTGCGGTGCGGTGGGTGGTAGATACGGGCGTGCACTCTCAGCATTGGACGCGGCAGCAGATGGTCGACTACTTCCACGAACACACAGCCATGGACGAAGAAAATATCGATACCGAAGTCGATCGCTACATCGCATGGCCGGCGCAGGCGCTTTCCTACAAAATGGGGCAGATGAAGATTCTGGAACTGCGGGCGCGCGCGCAGAAGCAGTTGGGGCCGAAATTCGATATCCGCGCCTTCCACGACGCGGTGCTGGATCAGGGCCCGCTGCCGCTTGATGTGCTGGAAACGAAAATCAACGCGTGGATTGGCACGCAGAAGGCCGACACGGCCGGCCGGGACGCCCAGCGCTCCACTAATTGATTTCAGGCGCTCACATCACTTCGCTGCGCTTCCGCAGGAAGGCTGGAACGTCGAGGTCATCCGCGTAGCTGGGAGCCGCCGACCGCATCGCATCCAGCGAAATCACCTCCGCGCTGTGAGTTGCGCTCGCCGCCGACTCTTGAAACGCGGCGGGCGCCGGCTCCGAGGGTTCCGGCACGAACGCGGGCTCGGGATCGGAAACCGGCTCGGGATCGTCAAAGCGGTCATACGCAATCGGGCCCGAAACCGGATGCGCCACATGCCGCGAGGCCTCTCTCGAAATGATGACCGGGTCGAAGCTGTCGTGATGTCGCGGACGCCGCATATCGGCCTCTTTGAAGCCAGTCGCGATCACCGTGATCTTGACCGCGTCTTTCATCTTCTCGTCGAGCACGGCGCCGAAGATGATGTTGGCATCCTCGTGAGCGGCGCCCTGAATAATCGTGCAAGCCTGCTGCACTTCGGCCAGCTTCAGAGAATTCGAGCCCGTGATGTTGATGAGAATGCCGCGCGCTCCNNTTGACGTCGGCAAAGTCGCGATTGATGATGCCGGGGATCGTGATGATGTCGGAAATTCCCTGAACGCCCTGGCGAAGAATGTCGTCGGCGATGCGGAAAGACTCGAAGAATCCGGCGTTCTCGGCGACGGCCAGCAACTTTTCGTTGGGGATGACGATGGTGGTATCGACCGATTCCATGAGCTCGGAGATGCCGCGCTCCGCTTGCTGCATGCGGCGTTTGCCTTCAAAGGCAAACGGCTTGGTCACGACGGCGACGGTGAGCGCGCCCATTTCGCTGGCGAGGGAGGCGATGATCGGCGCCGCGCCGGTGCCGGTTCCGCCGCCGAGGCCGGCGGTAACGAAGATCATGTCCGCGCCTTCGAGGACTTCAATGATTTTGTCGGAATCTTCGAGAGCGGCTTTGCGGCCAATTTCGGGGTTGGCACCCGCGCCGAGTCCGTTGGTCAGCTTGACTCCGAGCTGAATCTTGGTGGCGGCGCGTGACATCCGCAGCGCCTGGAGATCGGTGTTGGCCACAATGAATTCGATGTGTTCCATGCCCGAGTCGATCATGCGATTGACGGCGTTGTTACCGCCGCCGCCGACGCCGATGACCTTGATGCGAGCGTCGTTGCGGGCTTCTTCGTTGAAACAGATGCGGAGTCCGTTGTCTTCGTTGTTCATCACTCACCTCTTGAAATCGACTGTCAGCTCTCAGTTTTCAGTTATCAGTAAAAACCAACCCCGCTTAGAAACTTCGTCGCCGCGACCTTACGCGCCTTTTCCTGCGAACAGAGCTTTCATCCGCGAACCGAAACTTGGCTCCTGCAAGCCGCGGGCGAGCCGGGCGCGATGGCCGTAATACGCCATGCCCAGCACGGTCGCGAACTCCGGTTCGGCCATGAACGACGGCATCCTGGCCATCGACGTGGGCCAGGCCAGGCGCGCGGCTTTTCGCAGCACCGATTCCGCCACATCGAGAATGCCGGGAAGCCGCGACGCTCCGCCGCTCAGCACAAGTCCGGCGATGCAGTGATCGAGAACGCCCGCGTGGCGCAGGTTTTCGCGCAGCAATTCGAAAAGCTCGCGGGCGCGCGGCTCAAGAATCTCGCCCACCATGCGTTGCGACATCATGCGCGAGGGCCGGTCTCCCACCGAGGGCACCTCGACTTCGTTGCCCGCAGGGATGAGCGTCGGCACGGCGTTGCCAAAATTCTTCTTGAGCGTCTCCGCGTCCGCGAGGCCCGTGCACATGCCCACAGAAAGGTCGCTGGTAAAGTGGTCGCCACCGATGGGAATGACGGCTGTGTGCGCGACCGCGCCCTGCTGAAAGACGATCAGATCGCACGACCCGGCGCCGAGATCGACGAGGCAGATGCCGAGTTCGCGTTCATCCGACCGCAACACGGAGTCGGCGCAGGCCAGAGGTTCGAAGATGGTGTCGTCCACATGAACGCCGGCTTTATTGACGGCCGTCACCAGGTTCTGCGTCGCGTTCGAGAAAGCCGTCACAATGTGCACGCGAACCTCAAGGCGCGTGGCCATCATGCCCGTGGGATCCTGCACTCCGGGCTGATCGTCGAGAATAAACTCTTGCGGCAGCAGATGGAGGATTTCCCGATCGGCGGGCAAAGGCACGGTGCGCGCCTTATCCACGGCCTGGCGGATCTCTTCGCGGCCAATCTCGCGCGACCGCGCGCCAAAGGTGATGCCGCCGTGGCTGTTCATGCCGCGGATGTGCGCGCCGGCGATGCCCACCAGCGCATGCTCGATGGGAATGCCGGCGACGTCCTCGGCATGCTCCACCGCTTTCTGAATGCTGCTCACGGCCTTGTCGAGTTCGGTAATCACACCCTTGCGCAGGCCGCGCGATTCGCTGATGCCATGGCCGCGATAACGCAATCCGTTCTCGGTCACTTCGGCCACCAGCACGGAGGTCTTGGCGCTGCCTACGTCAATGGCGGTGATGAAATTGGGATCACGATTCGGCATAAATAAGAACTCTCAGCATAATAATGACGATGTCCGCTAGTTCTGCGGGATCTCCTTGCGGATGGCGGCGCTTGGCTTCTTCTGTCCCGACGCAACCGCGGCAGACTCGGGTGCAACCGGGCGCGGTGGCGCCGCAACTTTTGCGGCAGCGACCGGCGCAGCGCTCCCGCTCGACTTCAGCGCAACTTGCTTGAGTGGCGCCTGCTTAACCGGTGCTGGTTTGGCGGGCGCCTGCTTGGCCGACGCCTGCTTCGCCCGAACGCGTTTCACGGGAGCATGATGCACTGCCACTTTGGCCGTGGCCTTTGCGGCGGGCTTCGCGTCTTTCCTCGGCGGGATCGGCGCCACCGGATGCGCGACATATTTCTCGTAATTCACGAGCGCCGCGGTTTTCACTCCCGCGGCCATCGCCGCCTTGGCTGCGGTTGGAGTCAATGCCGGCTGCCGAGCCATCCCGTTGAGATCGGGATTCACGATAATCTGTCCGTCGTAGCGCAGGTCCACGGATTCAAGTTTGTCGAACTGCTGCCGCCACTGCTGCGCATGGGTCACATACGTCTTGTAGCGCTGCAGGTAATTTCCCGCGCCGAGATGCACCAACACCTCTCCGTTCGAATCGGCGGCCAGCACCTTCACGTCTTCCGGATCGCTGACATCCACTTCGCTCAGTTCCTGCGAATAATGTGCGCCGCTCGAATCGAGTTCGCGAACCAGTTGGTTGTAGTTCTTCATCCGCGCGGCGCGAGTGGAGAGCGGCTCGCCCGAGTTCATGCCCGCAATCACCGGGAACGAGTATTTATGCTTGCCGCCCGGAGCCAGTTCCATCAACATGCCCGCGGCGTCGATCAGCGAGATGTGCGAGCCGATGCGGACAAAGGCGACTGGCGTGCGCTCATGAATCTCGATGCGCAGGCGATTCGGCACAAAGCGCATCACGCTGGCCGATTCCACCCAGGGAATCTGCTCCAGTTGCTGCTTGCGCTGGGCCAGCGGGACGAAAAAGATGTTGCGGCCAATGTCTCCACCCATCACTTCCATGATTTGGGCGTGGGCGACGTGCTCGGCGCCGGCGACTTCGATCTGGTCGCTCGAATCGACGCGAAAGCGCCACGAGTGCTTTCCGTAACGGTAAAGGCTCAAGCCGAAAGCGGCCAGAATTGCCAAAGCGACCAGCGCCACGCCGACCCAAAGCAGGCGATTGGCGGTCTTCTTGGGGAGCGATCCGCGGCGCACGGAAACGCGCTTTTGCCCGCGCAGGAATGGGGATTCCTGCTCCGCTTCCAGATCGCCGAGCCGAGCGTCGTCGAAAGGCTCGCGCTCGGGAGCCTCGCGTTCGGATGCGTCACGAGGAAGCGGATACAGCTCTTCCTGGACCGCGGTGGAACTTGATTTCCGCGCCACTATTTGGAGTCAGTTGTCGACAGAAAATCGCTGAGCAAAAATACTATAACTTGTTTTCGCGATTTGAGACAGTGCCAAGTTGGTTCGCGCCGTCCAATTTTTCCACAATCATCGCTCCCAGTTGCGAGACGCTGCCTGCGCCTAGCGTCAGAATCATGTCTCCGGGTTGGGCAAGTGCCGCGACGGAGGAAACAGCGTCCGAAAAGGAAGGGGCGAACGCGACGCTCGCCTTCCCTGCTCCGGCAATGCGGCTGGCAAGAGCCAGCGCGGTGATGCCCTCGATCGGCTTCTCGCTGGCGGGATAAATATCGAGCAAGCAGAGTGTATCGGCGTCGGCGAAGGCGGTCGCGAATTCATCCATCAGATCGCGAGTGCGAGTAAAGCGATGAGGCTGGAAGATCACATGCACGCGGCGAAATCCGCACTGGCGAGCGGCGGAGAGCGTAGCGCGGATCTCGGTCGGATGGTGGCCGTAATCGTCAATGACGCTGACGCCTGCGGCCGCGCCTTTAAATTGGAAGCGGCGATCCACACCGCGAAAACCGTCGAGGGCGGAACGAATCTGGTCGGGAGAAATGTCGAGCGCGGTGCCGACCGCAATGGCGGCGGTCGCGTTCAGCACGTTGTGCGCGCCGGGAATGTGCAGCGTGAACTCGCCGAGATCTTTTTCTTTATATGTCACCTGGAAGCGGATCAGCGGGTTGTGACTTGCGGCGGTTTTTGCCGCTCCAATTTGCGGCGAGGCAGAAGGCGTCGTCAACATGCGAATCAGAAAATCGGACCCGCGGGTGGTTCCATAGGTGGTCACGCGGCGATGGACGCGGGGCAACAGACGCCGCAGCACCACGTCGTCATTGCATCCGACGACGACGCCGTAAAACGGGACGCGCTCCATGAATTCGAGAAACGTGCGGCGCACGTCGCGCATGTCGCGGTAGCAATCCATGTGCTCGCGGTCGAGGTTTGTAACCACGGAGAGGATCGGCGAAAGCTTCAGGAATGACCGGTCGCTTTCGTCGGCCTCGGCGACCAGGTATTGCGACTTGCCGAGGCGCGCATTCGAGCCCAGGGCATCGACGCGCCCTCCGACCACGACCGTGGGGTCGAGGCCGCCAGCAGCCAGCACGGCTGCGACC
Organism: Acidobacteriaceae bacterium; assembly: GCA_003162935.1. GTDB lineage: Bacteria > Acidobacteriota > Terriglobia > Terriglobales > Acidobacteriaceae > Acidiflorens. Next base: position 3,026 of record PLUW01000074.1, on the reverse strand, counting down.
ATCGAGGTGGTAGTCGTCTTGCCATGCATGCCGGCGATGGCGATGCCGTATTTTAGCCGCATGAGTTCGGCGAGCATTTCGGCGCGCTGAATCACGGGGATATGCAAGCGGCGCGCTTCGGCGACTTCGGGGTTGTCGACCGAGATGGCGGAACTGGTGACCACGACGTCCGCGCCGGAGATGTTGGCGGCGGCGTGTCCTTCCACAATAACCGCGCCCAGAGCGGCGAGCCGCTTCGTTACCGTCGAATTTCTCAGGTCGGAGCCGGAGATCTGATAACCGAGATTCAGCAGCACTTCGGCGATCCCGCTCATGCCGATGCCGCCGATACCCACGAAATGAATGCGTTGAATCTTGGCGAACATGAAAATTGATAATAGAACATCTAACCGCAGAGACGCCGAAAGCGCCGAGGCACAATTGCCGACTGTGATCCTGTCGGCGCAAGATACAGCAGATCCTTCGCTTCGCTCAGGATGACAACTCGGGCTACTAACTTCTACCCAACTGTCTTCTACCCAACCGCGGCCAACTGCTTCACCATTTCCGCAATTTCTTCGACGGCTTTGGGATGCGCCAGAGATTTCGCCGCCTGAGACATGCCCTGCAACCGCCTTGCATCGCTGATCAGCGCGGCAATCGTGTCGACCAGATACGCCGCGCCCAGGTTGCTTTCCTCGACTACAACCGCTGCGCCTACTCGTTCGAGCGCGCGCGCGTTTACGTTTTGATGGTCATCGGCGGCGGCCGGGAAGGGCACAAAAATCGCCGGCTTGCCTGCCGCCGTGATCTCGCCGACCGTGCTTGCGCCCGATCGACAGACGAGCAAATCGGCGCGGCCAAACGTTCCGGGCATATCGTCAATGAACTTGTGAACTTCGCCTGAGATTCCCGACTGCCGGTAGGCGGCCAACACATGGTCATAGTCGCGCTGTCCCGTTTGATGAATGACGTGGATTCCCGGAATCTTCTCGCGCAACCCAGGCAGCGATTCGATCATCGCTTGATTGATGGCACGCGCGCCCTGACTGCCTCCAAAGACGAGCAGAGTTGGCGGGCCGTCAGTTTTCGGGGCAATCGAAAAAAACGCTGCGCGCACTGGAACGCCCGTCACTTTGCAGTGGGGAAAATACTGGCACGTCTCTTCAAAGTGCACGGCAGCGGCGGAAACCCAGCGGGCGATCATTCTGTTTGCAAATCCCGGAACGACGTTCGGTTCAAAGGCCAGCGTAGGAAGACGGCGGCGAATCGCGGCCACCATTGCGGGGCCGGAAGCGTAGCCTCCGACGCCAATCACAACTTCGGGATCGAACTCGGACAGCATTCGAGACGAGGCTGCGATGGCGCGCGGCAGATCGAATAGCGTTTTCAGCCGCGTCATTAGGCTGACTCTGTTCAAAGCTCCAACCTTGATCAACTCCAGCGGAAAGCCCGCTTGCGGCACGAGGCGCGTCTCGATGCCGCGCGCGGTGCCGATGAAGAGAATCTCGGCGCCGAATCGCCTCTTAAGTTGTTGAGCGATGGCTAGGGCCGGGATTACGTGCCCGCCGGTTCCGCCGCCTGCGATGATGATGCGCATGAAGTTCTCTTGCGCCTTTTATGGGCGGTTGGAAAACCGAGCCACAGATTGAATTGGATTGAATCTCTCAGGCCGGTTCGTTGCCCGGAGGATTCGGGGGCGCATGATTCGGGATGGTGGTTGTGGTTCGGGGGCCCCCCCCCCCTCCCCCCCCTCGTTTTGGGTCAAAATATTCATTTTAAATGACTTAATCGCAAAATATTCATTCTAAAGCGGTTACAGGAAACCTGTACCGAATCTATCTTTAGAATCATTGGTTTACGCGCCATCGCTTGTGGAAAATGTAGATTCCAAACAACTCACCGAAAAATGGCCCGTATTGCATTGAAAAGAAAGGGCCGCTCACCCAATCGATCCGTAAGCGCAGGACTTGAATCTCGCCAGTGCGCCGTACACCATCCTTATGATGACCTTAACTTCATTATAGGCCTTGGTGTCAATGAGGAATTCTGATTCTGGGTTCAAATCGGCGCGGGATGCGGCTTTGGAACATTTTTGACTGTCGGCGAAAGCAGCAGGGTTGTGGGCACATTCCCTGACGCGGGTTGTGCCCATGGCGCTCATTGGTCGGCGGTCAAAACGTGTAGTCGCTGATTATGTAAACCATCCGGACGCCTCTCCCGGCCTGGCTTTCCCCGTTATGGGATTACTTCCTGTTTGCCGGTCAACCTGGCAAAACTCCATGAATCGCTGATTATTCCGGAGACATTCCTTTGGCAAAAGGCCTCGCAGCCAGTGTGCAGATCGCATTCCGGTGAAACGTGATGTGTATCACTGACTGCAGCCATCGCCGGTTCGATACTTGAAGAGCGTACTCAGGAGGTCTGTCCGTGAATAGTTTCTGTGCGCGCATGTTCGGTCTCACCCTGTTCGTTTTTCTCGTTTTGGCTCTTGCCGTCCAACCTGCCATTGCTCAGCAGGATCAAGCCAAGCATGTTGTCCATCGTGGGATTCCAGCCGGGGATACCTGTTCCACCTGCCACAAGGCGATTTATGACCAATGGAAAGCCAGCCCGCATGGCGCCAACGGTGTCGAATGCACCGTGTGCCATGGCGAGACAACATCACGGGACTTCGCGGGCATGCCGGCGTTAAGCACATGCGACACCTGTCACACCGATCAGGTGGCACAACTGAAGTCTGATCCATTCATGAAAGGCAAGACGTGTGTGAGCTGTCATCAGGCACACACCTTCGTGGAGCACAAGAAGGCGGCCCCGGCAGGCAAGTGATAACAATTTCCAGGCGTGGCATTCTCGAACTGCTGGCCGGTGCATCCGCACTCACCGCCCTTGGAAACGTGTCATCGCATGCCAAGGGAATGTAGGACCGGTTGTCGGACACCGCGCCAGCGGCTTCGTTCTTGTCGGCAAACCGGAAGCAATCCGAACCAACCACACTAAGCGAGTCTCCTCAATTGTTGCCTGCTAACGACATTTATCTATCC
>PLUW01000001.1 GCA_003162935.1 Acidobacteriaceae bacterium | reverse complement strand
CGAACTACCATATCGCTTGCAATGCCAGAATCGGCTCGTTCCTGGGCAGATTGCCGGCAGCTCGAAGCCGAACCGCCAAGTGCGCCCACGTCACTTACCAGCCGCTGCGCCTTCCTCCGCCTTCTCCGTCTCCGCCGACAACTTGCGCAGCGACAACCGCTCATGATGGGAAAGCAGCAGTCCAACCGGCACGATAGAGACAAACGTCACCAGCCACAGCATGATGCCGCAACTCACGGCGAGTTCCTTGGGGACAATATGAAAGACGTGGTCGAGCGCGCTGATGGTAGCCAGTTGCGAGCCGCCGCCCACGCCCGGCAGTTGCACCATCGATCCGATCATGCTCGACCCCATCAGCAGCAGCACCTTGCTGGTGCTCAACATGCTCATCGGAGCGCCATAAGCCATCGTTACTTCCCTGTACGACAAGGCAATCACCCACCACATCAGCACCGACACGGCCGACACCTGTAAGAACGCAACCGGGCCGTGGATGGTATTGAGTCCCACCGTAAATTCGCGAATTTTCTGCGCGATGCGATGGCCCAGGTTTTCCGCCAGATGCGCAAACCTGCCTTCGACCCACTCCGCGATGCGGTTTCCCCGGTACGCCATCAGCACTGCGGCGGAAAGCAGTCCCAGCACGAGCGCGATCAGAGCGTACCCCGTCAGATGAATCCAGTGCCGGACGTCCGGCGGCGCGGCTTCGGTAAATGCGCGCAGCTTCGAGGGCAGAAAAATGGCCGTCACCAGCAGAACCGTAAAACCGCCAACGTCAAAAATTCGCTCCACGGCCCAGACCGCAACCTGCGAGGCAAACGGCAGGTTCTCGCGGCGGGCTATTAAATAGGGACGAATCATCTCCCCAGGCCGGCCCAGCAAGGCGAGTCCCGTGAATCCGATGACCGTCGGCGAGACGAGACCCAAGACAGACGCCTGCGGGCGCACCGGCCGCAGAAAAATCTTCCACCGCACCGCCCGCAGGATATAGGCGAAATAGATGAGCGCGACCCCTTGAAAAATGTGTCGCCAACTCAGCCCGTACTGAAACAACCGGGCCCAGTCGAAGTTCCGCCAGGTACGAAACTGCAGATAGATCAGCGCGCCCAGAATCAGGAAGACGACAGCCGAGGCTGCGTAGCGTTTCTTGTTCATTCCGTTCCGTTCATTTCGTCTTTGCCCGAGTGTCTGGTGGGATGACGAGCATCTGCTGCGACGCGGTGGTGACCAGCAAGGCTCCGAATGAAGGTAAATGAGAGAGCAGGCAGGGTCAACGTCGACATCGTCTAACGCGAGGAATCGGCGGCGATGGTAGCGGCAGGAGGTTTCGGCGCGCTGTGTGCCTGGTTTGAGGACTTGGCGGGCGCCGCTTTCTGTTTCGCCGCTTTTTCCTGCGCGGTCTTCTTCTTGTTGTATTCGTGCACGATCCGCGCCACGTAGTTGTGGGTTTCGCGATAGGGAGGCACTCCGTTGTACTGCTCAACGCGCCGCGTGCCCGCGTTGTAAGCGGCCAGCGCCTTGACTAGATCGAAGTTGTAGCGTTCCAGAAGTTCACGCAGATAGCGGCTTCCGCCCGCCACATTCGCTTCCGGATCGAAGCTGTCCTGCACGCCCAACTGGCTGGCGGTGCCCGGCATCAACTGCATGAGCCCGCGTGCTCCCTTCGGCGAAACAGCGCGCGCGTTGAACCCGCTTTCGGCGTGGATGACGCTGTTGACCAGGTCAGGATCAAGATGATAAGCAGCGCTCGCCGAGGCAACCACTTCATTGAGAGGCGGCGCAGGTTTCGCCGGTCCGGTCTTTGCAAGTCCAGTCTTTGCAAGTCCAGGCGTCGCCGCAGCAATTCTCGCAGACGCGGATGCCGAAGGAACGGCGGCGGGCGGAGTCACCGCTTCCGGAATTACGAGCTCCTTTTCGAAGCCGGTAATTTCTTCTGTTGGAACGTCGATAAAGCTGGAATCGTCGACCGAAGTGAAGAGGCGAGTTGTGACTCCCATCACCAGATGATGATCATGTGGAATGGGAGAGAAGCCGTTGCGGAGGGTCGCCAGTTCGGCCGCCGTGGCCGGATGCGCAAGCAGGACGATAGCGGCGGCGCAAAAAAGCACTGACGCCTTCGCGGCAATTCTCGCAGCGCCCTCCATCGCCGATGGTTTTCGTGCAATCATCACAAGCTGCTCACGATCGCCGATCCGTCCGTTTCCGCGCCACCAATCTCGTCCACCACTCCCGCTTCGAGCGCCTTTCCATACAGCAAATGCTCAATGGCGGCTGCTACGCCGCTAGCCGCGTTCGAGCGGGTCAGCGCCCAGCCTCGGCCACGCAGCTCCTCCGAGGCATTCCCCATGATAAACGGATGCCCGGCGAAAGCCAGCATTTCAATATCGTTGTAATTGTCACCAACGGCCATGACCTGCTCGCGCGTAATCCGCCGGTAATTAGCCCAGCGCTCCAGCGCATGCCCCTTGGAACATTCCGCATTAAGCACATCGACAATCGAGAGATCGCGGCCCGGGTACTCAGTTCGCAAGACGGTAATCGGCAGTCCGCAGCTCCCAAGCATCTGCAATGCCCGCTGCATTTGTGCCACCGGGCCGCAGAACATGGCCTGCACGGGGTCGGTCGTCAGCGCATTCTCGATCGGAACCACAAACTGGATATACTGCCGATTCTTCTCCAGCCAGCGCTGGATGCTGGCTTCCAACTCATCCAACCGCTCGATCACAATCGTGCCCGCCCCATCGCCGTCCTCGGCCATGCTGTCAAAGGTCAGAACGGTCTGCCCGCGAAATTCTTGCATCACGCGCACCAGTTCGCGGCAAGTCCCCTCCGGCAGTAAATCGCGATGGAACGTTTCTCCCGCAAGCGACCGCGTCACGGCGCCGTTCGAACTGATCAGCCAAAGATCGAATCCCAGTTGTTGCGCGATGGGCAGCGCAAAAGTGTGTCGCCGTCCGGTGACCAGAATGACCTCGACGCCCTCGGCATGCGCCCGCCGCAACGTGGCCAGATCGGTGGCGGAAATCCGAAATTCCGGGTTGAGCAGGGTGCCGTCAATATCAATCGCAATGAGGCGGATAGAATCGGCAGGCACATGTAATTTTAGCATTGGCGGCGGAGGTGGGAAGAAGGCCAGAATGCGGAATCCGGGGACCCGACCATTAAGCCGCAAAATCTAGCAAACTCCTTCATTGTAAAGGACCCACACGCAAAGATAGGAATTCGTCGCCGGTCAGGCGTGGTGAGGTTAGGAAAAGCCATCCGCCCGCACCGAAAATAAATTGATATTCCCGCTACCAATCTGGGATTGGTCTGTCGTATGATGGCCAGCAATCATGCGAGAGGTAGCCCAAATGGGTAGTAGCTCTGTAGCGCCTATCATTATCGTGATCGCCGTCGTCCTGGTCGGCCTGTTTACGGCGAGTTGGTTCCGACGTATTGAGCGCCAACTCAAAGAAACCCGGAAAATCCTGGGCGAGCTCGAACGCAGGTTGGACGTCGTACGTTGCCGATATCGCGACGAACGAGATCAGGATATGCAGCGCTTGAAGGCAGTTTGACGCGCTGCTCCGAAACGTTTTCCCACTTGCCCGGCAAGTGTCCGTGATCTTCGGATGGGCGCATCGGTTCGCAACTGTACGACAATCAATCTCCAACGGAGGCTAGCCAATGAGATTGCGATTCCTTCTCGTATTTTTAACCATTACCCGCTCTTGAAGAGGGAAGTCGAAATGGGCCGCATGCTCAAGGTCTGGATGGACCAGCCGCGCTATCACACCACCGAAGACGGACGCTGGGATTATCGCGTCACCATCGTCTTCAAGAACGCCACCGTAGCCAATGAGCCCTTCGACGAAGACGCGCTCAAGAAGCAGCTTTGGCCCGATCAGGCCACCTATCTGAAAGAAGAGCAGCGGCGCTTTGAGATTCTGGACGCGCACTGGGACTTGCCGATCCGGAACATGGAGCTGGACGGGAAGTGAAGGGAAGTAATCGGTGACCGTCCGCAGCCGACGGTGCCTCCAGCACTTCTGACGGTCGGCTGTCTCGGATCTTTCCCGGCTCCCGAACGCGCGTCCCAAAATGGTACTTCCTACTGCAACTTTCCGGCGTGATTTTCTTGACAACAACTAGACCTGCTTGTAATGTTACCCACGGTCATATTGGCGGAGTGCGGAGTGGACCTTCGTAGATTGCTGATTTTGCTCGTGTTGCTTGCCCAAGGGTTGCTCCTCGAGCAAGGCGTTGGCCCGTTGCAGCAATCAGCTTTGCCTGTTCAACGCTGCCGTCCTCCCCTGGCAGCGCGGATCCCCAGGGAGATACCGCCCCGGGGATGGCCGAAGTGCACGGGGGAAATCAATGTTTCCTTAAAGGAGAATTATGGTGCGTAAGTTCGCCGTTCTCACGATCACAATCCTCGCGATTGTGTTTCTCGCCAACACCCTCATCCAGGCGGAATCACTGCCCCTGTTGACGCGTCACGTGCGCGACGTGGTTGTCAATGGAGAGGCGAAGTCCGTCGGGCGACTCCCGGCTACGCAGTCCATCCACTTCGACGTCGTTCTGGCGCTGCGCGATCGCGCCGGGCTGCAAAATTTTCTCCAGGAAGTCAACGATCCCGCAACGCCCTTTTATCGCCAGTTCATTACTCCGGAGGAGTTTACCGCGCGGTTTGGCCCCAGCCAGGAAGATTGGGACGCCTTGGTTGCGTTCTCGAAAGCGAATGGTTTTGAAATCGTCAGCGGCTCCCGCGATGCCATGGATCTGCGGCTCATCGGCACGGTAGCCAATATCGAGCGCGCCTTCCACGTGACCTTGGGTGTCTACCAGCACCCCACCGAGAACCGTACGTTTTACGCGGTCGACCGCGAGCCGACAGCGGACCTGCCGTTCCAGCTCTGGCACATCTCGGGTCTGGATAACGACTCCAAGCCGCATCCCATGATGGAGAGCAAGTACGACTACGCAAAGAAGCATGGGATCAATCCCGACCTCGTCGTCAAGCCGAATGCCACCACGGGATCGTGTCCTTCAGCATCCTTCTGCGGCAGCGACATGCGCGCAGCCTACTACGGTGGAACTTCCCTCACCGGCTCCGGCCAGAATATTGGATTGTTTGAGTACTACGGATACGACATCGTCGACCTGAACAACTACTGGGCCGGTTCTGGGCAAACAAACTTATCCAGCAAAGTGACCGGCATTTCCACCGACGGGACGAGCCTGAGTTGCGTCTATTCGGCCTGCGACGATGGGGAACAGATCCTCGACATGACCCAGGCGCTTGGCATGGCCCCGGGCATAACCGGACTGTATGTGTACGTGGGAAGCACGGATACGGCCATCATCAGCGCCATGACCGTGACTACGGATGCTCCCTTGTCGAAGCAGGAAAGCTGTTCGTGGGGCTGGACCCCGGCGGACGCCAGCACACTGGACCCGTACTTTGAAAAGATGGCGTCGCAAGGCCAGAACTTCTTTGCCGCGTCGGGCGACAGTTCCACCTGGTCTTCTTCCAATGAAGCCTGGCCAGCGGACGATGCCAACGTGGTTTCGGTCGGTGGCACGGACCTGACAACCACCAAAGCGGCTGGCCCCTGGGCATCGGAAACCGCCTGGACCGATAGCGGCGGCGGCATCTCCCCCGATTCCATCGCGATCCCATCGTGGCAGAAGCTTGCGGGTGTGATTAACTCCTCCAACAAGGGATCCACAACCTTACGCAACGGCCCAGACGTTTCCGCCAATGCGAATTTTACTTTCTACACCTGCGGCGACCAACAGGCCTGCCAAGCCAACGTATACGGCGGCACCAGCTTTGCCACACCCATGTGGGCCGCCTACCTCGCTTTGGCCAATCAACAGGCGGCGGCCAACAGCGAGTCGATCGGCTTCATTGATCCGATCATTTACCCGGCGGCTCTGACCTCGAGCTACAGCACGCTGTTCCACGACATCACCAGCGGCAAGTCCGGCAGCTACTCCGCCGTGACCGGCTACGATCTGGTGACTGGTTGGGGCAGTCCGAACACGACTGGCCTGATCAACCTGCTGGCCGGGTCGTCGACGCCGAGCTTCACGCTCTCGGATTCACCCAGCAGTCTGACCATCACCCAAGGCAGCAACGGCGCCACTACGATCACGGTGACGCCAGCCGGCGGATTCACCGGTAGCGTAACCCTGACCGCATCTGGTTTGCCGAGCGGTGTGACCGCGGTGTTCGGTACGAACCCAACCACTTCGACGAGCACACTCACATTAACGGCAAGCAGCACAGCCACTACCGGCACGGCGACGGTGACCATCAGCGGAACCTCCGGCAGTCTGAACGCAAGCACAACCTTAGCGCTCACGGTCAATGCCGCGGCTTCGCCAAACTTCACCATCGGCGCATCACCTGCTTCTGTGACCGTAGTCCAAGGCAGCAACGGAACCAGCACCATCACCATCACCAGCCAGAACAGTTTCAGTTCTGCAACCACCTTGACCGCTACCGGCTTGCCCAGCGGAGTGACGGCAGGGTTCTCCGTCAACCCGGTGACTCCGCCAGCGAATGGCAGCGCCACTTCGGTGCTTACGTTAACCGCTTCGGCAACAGCCACCACTGGCGCGGCCACAGTGACCGTGACCGGAACCTCGGGTTCGCTCAGCCACAGCACGACGATTGCGTTGACGGTGAACGCGTCGGGCAGCGGCGGAGCGCAAATCGCAACCTACAACTCCACTTACACGGCTCCGGCCTGCTTGACCGCGGGCTCTTCGTGTGCCTCGGGTACGTCGGTGTCAACCAGTCTGCTCAATTCAGCTGGCAACCTCACCGGTCCTAAGGAATCCAACGCACCCAACACGCTCAAAGCCAGCAGCTGCGCCGACGGCACAGTCTCTGGAACCTACCACAGCGGCATGGAGTCCGACGATTTGATCAAGGTCTCCGCCGCCAGCGGCAATATTACGCACGGCACCTCGGTGACAGTAACGGCATCGTGGTGGGCGTACAGCACATCGCAGGACTATCTTGATTTCTATTATTCGGCGAGCGTTACCAGCCCGTCGTGGGTCCTGATCTCAGCCAACAACAAGGCCACGTCGACAACGGCGGAAAACACGACGACGGTCACATTTACTCCACCCGCCGCCGGAACCTACGCAGTGCGCGTGCAGGAACGCTACGACCCGGGCAGTAAAGTGACCAGCCCGGCCGCTTGCCAAGCCAACAGTGGCTATGACGATCACGACGACCTGGTTTTCGTCGTGCAATAACACTGACAATGGAGCGACGGGCGTCTCGCCCGTCCTCTCTTCCACCAACCATTCGAGCCGGTTCCGCAAGGGACCGGCTCGATGTTTTATGGGCCTCACCATGCCCGGATCTCGTCCACCCCAGCCCGGCACCAGTACCACCCAACGCGCCGCAGACGCCATTGAACCGAGTTTCCCGTGGATTCAAGCCCGCGCGTTTGCCAAAAGCGCACCCGATACGAGAACATACTTGGTTTGCATACATCCCACAGTTCCTACAAGGAAGCAGCCACACTATGGCGAAGCTGAAGAAGTCCCCTGCACGAAGAGTGAACGAACTGAAGAAGGCCTTGGTCGAAGTGAAGTTGTCCGGCCGCGATAACAGCGGCGCCGGATACACGATCGAACCGGCCAAGGGCAAGCTCGGCGTGATGATCCCCGGCATGGGCGCCGTTGCCACCACGTTCGTGGCAGGCGTCGAAGCCGTACGCAAGGGAATCGCCCACCCCATCGGCTCCCTCACCCAGATGGGAACCATCCGTCTCGGCAAGCGCACCGACGGCCGCTCTCCGAAAATTAAAGACTTCGTCCCTCTTGCCGGCCTCGACGATCTGGTCTTCACCGGCTGGGATATTTTCGAAGACAACATGTACGCCGCCGCCCGCAACGCCGGAGTCCTCGAGCGCGACCTGCTCGACAAAGTCAAAGGCCGCCTCAGCGCCATCACTCCCATGAAGGCCGTCTTCGATCACGAATACGTCAAGAAAATCAACGGGCCGAACGTAAAGAAGGGCAAGAACAAGATGGACCTGGCCGAGCAACTCCGCCAGGACATCCGCGACTTCAAAAAGTCGAGCCGCGCCAGCCGCCTCGTCACCATCTGGTGCGCGTCCACCGAGAGCTTCATCAAGCCGAAGCCCATTCACCAAACCGTGAAGTCGCTCGAAAAGGCGATGTACAAGAACGACAAAAACATTCCGCCCTCGATGATCTATGCCTACGCCTCGCTGATGGAGGGCGTCCCCTTCGCCAACGGTGCGCCGAACCTGACCGTCGACATTCCCGCCATGCTCGAACTCGCGCGCGAGCGCGAAGTTCCCATCTGCGGCAAGGATTTCAAAACCGGCCAAACGCTTCTCAAGACCGTGCTCGCCCCCGCCTTCAAGGCGCGTCTGCTCGGCTTGAGCGGATGGTATTCGACCAACATCCTCGGCAACCGCGACGGCGAAGTGTTAGACGATCCCGGCTCTTTCAAAACCAAGGAAGAATCAAAACTCGGAGCCCTCGAGCACATCCTGCAGCCGGCTCTGTATCCCGAGCTCTACGGCAACATCTTCCACAAGGTCCGCATCAACTATTACCCGCCGCGCGGCGACAACAAAGAAGGATGGGACAACATCGACATCTTCGGATGGCTCGGCTATCCCATGCAGATCAAAGTCGACTTCCTCTGCCGCGACTCAATTCTTGCCGCGCCCATCGTGCTCGATCTCGTCCTCTTCATGGATCTCGCGCAGCGCACGCCAGAATTGCGCCGCCTCGGAATCCAGGAGTGGCTGAGCTTCTACCTCAAATCGCCCATGACCGCCCCCGGCCTCTATCCCGAGCACGATCTCTTCATCCAGCTAATGAAGCTGAAAAATACCCTGCGCTACTTGAAGGGCGAAGAGTTGATTACGCATTTGGGGTTGGAGTACTACGACTGAGGATTAAGAGCGGAGGGACGGGTCAAGCCTGTCCCTCCGCCGGATCGTGTCGTTGGCCAAATCTTCGGGATGCAAAGGGACCAGTTTGACGAACGGTACGCCACGTTTTGTAATGATCACGTGTTCTCGCGTTTTGCGGACGTGCTCGATCCACGCGTAGCAATGTGTCCTGAATTCGCTGGCACTGACCTTTTTCACAGTGAACCTCTAATCATCCAGCTCCCAAGCCTTCGCAAGCCATTTTCTTAATTCATCGTCAATATCCGCCTTCGACTTGACCTCGATCCTCCGCGTAATCCGATCCTTCTTCTCATACCCGCCGGTATCAATCAGCCGCTTCGGAGTTTTCATGTTCCCCAGCGCAAAGCCAAGATCGATTCGCGTATTCGTCGCCGGCTTGATCTGCGCGAACACGTGTTTGCGATAGAAGGGAACCATCGTCTTGCAAGGGCAAGCCTTCACATCCTTCCCGAGAGAAAGCCCGAGCTTCAGCAACTCTTCATACAGCGGACGCAGCCTTGCCCGCGGCCCCGAGTACTGCGCCTCCACCCATTCGGCGGCGGTTTTCAGGTAAGCCTCCGGCGAATCTTCCTCTGTGTTCTTGCCTTCAAGGCGCCCGGCGATCCAGGTGGCGGAAATCGTTCCGAACTTATGTTCTTTCTTCAGCCACTCGCGGCGTTCCGTCTCGGTTGCGGGGCCGGACTTTTCCGTAAGGGCGATCCACTCTTCCAGCGAACGCCCGGTTTTACCCGGCAACTCCTGGACCCACTTCTGAATTTGGGCAACACCCGGGTGCACGGAGTAAGGGTGAACGAAGTAGGGGAGCGCTTTCTTGGCGGAAGGCATTGCAATCTCCTTTGGATTGCGATGATACCCAATTCGCGCGTCCCTTCGCGATAGAATCTTCCGATGCCTCGCAAGAAGCACGAAGCCGGACACGACACCCGCTACATCCAACTCCAGAAGAATTACTGCTTCGCCTGCGGGACGGCGAACCCCGACGGCATGCGCCTCCGCTTCACCTACGACGAGCCGCGCGACTGCTTCGTCTGCCGCTTCCGCCTCGGCAAGCGCTACACCGGACCTCCGGCCCACTGTCACGGCGGCATCATCGCCACCATCCTCGACGAAGCCATGGGCAAGGTGAACAAGCTGCGCCACGTGGTGGCGCTGACGTCCGAGATCACCGTGAACTACCTCAAGCCCGTGCCCCTGAACCGTCCCCTCCGCGTCGAATCGCGCGAAGTCAAAGTAAAAGGCCGCAAGCACATCAACATGGCCGAGATCCTGAACGAAAAAGGAGAAGTCCTAGCCCGGAGCCAGGGCCTTTTCATCGCCATCGACCCGCACAAGATGTTTGCCAAGTTCGTCGACCGCTAGCAGACGTGGCCGGTGGAGCGACGGGCGTCCCCGCCCGTCCCCATGGCAATCGGCTAGGGTGGGGACTCTGACTTAAGATTAGACTGTTTGCTCAGGGGTACCGCGAATCGCAAACGGGCTGTAAAATTAAGATGAAGTCTAGGAAGAGAGCCACGCCATGTCGCAAAACAACGGACACACCACCAGCCTCCGCCTCAAAACCGGCCTCGCCGAAATGCTAAAAGGCGGAGTAATCATGGACGTCACCACCGCCGCGCAAGCCGAGATCGCCGAGCGCTCCGGAGCGGTAGCCGTAATGGCCCTGGAGCGCGTCCCCGCCCAAATCCGCGCCGAAGGCGGAGTAGCCCGCATGGCGAGCCCGAAAATCATCCGCGAAATCATGGCCGCCGTAGACATTCCAGTGATGGCCAAGTGCCGCATAGGCCATTTCGCCGAAGCCCAAATTCTCCAAGAGCTAGGCGTAGACTACATCGACGAATCCGAAGTCCTAACCCCCGCCGACGAAGCCCACCACGTCGACAAGCACGCCTTCACCGTCCCCTTCGTCTGCGGAGCCCGCAACCTGGGCGAAGCTCTCCGCCGCATCGCGGAAGGCGCCGCCATGATCCGCACCAAAGGTGAAGCCGGCACCGGAGACGTAGTCCACGCCGTAAAACACATCCGCCAGATCGTGCAGGAGATGAAAATTCTAACCGTGCTAGGCGAAGAAGAACTCTACGCCAAAGCCAAAGAGCATGGAGCCCCCTACGAGCTGATCCGCATGGTAGCGAAAGAAGGGAAGCTGCCCGTCCCCAACTTCTCCGCCGGAGGCATAGCCACCCCCGCCGACGCCAGCCTGGTCATGCAGCTAGGAGCCGAAGCCGTCTTCGTAGGCAGCGGCATCTTCATGAAAGACAGCACCACCTTCGCCGATCCAGCCGAAGCCGAGAAGCGCGCAAGGGCAATCGTGAAAGCCGCCACGCATTATCAGGATCCGAAGGTGTTACTTGAAGTTAGCGAGGACTTAGTAGGAGCGATGAAGGGGTTGGCCGTCTCCACGTTGGATGAGGCGCAGATGCTGCAGACGCGGGGTTGGTGACAAGAAGGCGCCGTGCTAAACTTCCACCGCAGACTGGAGGCGAGCCATGGCGTTCACTCGGGCCCTGTACTACCCACACATCGATATTCCTGACGAAGGTTGGCTGAAAACGGCCGCTCTTTATTGGGAGAATATACAAACCATCGTACCCGCGTCGATACGTAGACCCTACTCGTCCAGAACAGCTCGCGAGCTTGAAGAAGCACAGGTCCTTTCAGCTTTCAACGTCGATCCTGACATGGAGATCATGGAAAGGCTCGCGGAGAAGGCCGGGGCGTATCTGGAATCGCCCGAATTTGAACGCATCATGCGTGAGAACGGAATCAATGAGTACGCTTTGATTCACCCAGAAAAACTGCCCCGCGGGATTCGAGAATTCGTCGAGATCCACCCAGACAAGCTGCCTCACGTAATTCAACACCGATTCGAAGAACTCATGGGAGAAAGAAAAAATGGCTGGATGACGGTTCATCCAGCAGTCGCCAATTTCTACATGACTCTTCTCGCTACTGAATTGTCAACCAGTTCAGGTATTGGTTTACTAACCGACACACCTTCGAGCGAGCGTCTTTCAACCGCCGCGAGGCTGGACGCGCCGCCGCCCCTCTGGCCTTTGCGTGAGTTTCATCCTAATAGGCGCCGAAATCCACAGGTCGTTTTCGACCGATCGATGCCGCGCGACACTGCGCAAGGATTGCTGGCCCAATTGACACTTAAGCAGCTAACCATTTCAAAAGACACACCAGTTAAGGAAATCCTCAATTTCAAGCGGGACCACAAAAGTGAGTTGGGGCGTTTCCGCACGAAACTGGCGGAGCTTACAGGATCTGTTGAAAGCGACTTACCGGCGGAAGCTCTGCAGCAGAGGGTGGCTGACATCTACACAAACGACGTGGGGCCGGCAATCGAAGATCTGAAGGAGGCGCTTAAAGGGGCACGTATAAAATATGCAATCGAGAGTTTCTTGAAGACTTCCTCGTTGTCGATACCTACGGGATCGGCCCTTATGTACTTCGGCCACGGAACTCCGCAAGTACTCCTTGCAGTGGCTGGAATCTCGTTAACTGCTTCTACAGTTTTATACAGTTTAGATCGGCGCAAAGAACTCCGGGGCGACCCCTTCTCCTTTGTTCTTGCCGCGCAACGCAGTTTCGGAACCGCGAGCGACGCGTGACAAGTCGGGCTGGCGGGCCACCCGCCGATTCTTGATTCGAACCATCGAATTCGGGCAACTTTATTGGCAATGACTTGGGAAAATCCGGGAAAATCCGGGACAGACGGGACGTACCCTGATTTCTGGCGGGTGGCCCCGGTCTGCGCGAGTTTTTATTTGACATTACCTAACTGGGGGTGCCCCACGTCTCGCGGTCTTCGAGACGTGGGCTGCGATGCTGCCAGCATCAACCCGTGCTGATCGAACCCAGTGCCGGCCGCAACCTGGCATACAATAAACACATGACCGCCGGGTGCCCCACCTTTCGCG
>PLUW01000067.1 GCA_003162935.1 Acidobacteriaceae bacterium | reverse complement strand
GACGCCAGCTTTCGCCATGACCATGGCGACAGGCACGCGGCCTCCGGCAACGGCGAGGAGTTTGCCGGCGGTCCGGCGGTCGAGTCCCGTGGCGTTCTCCAGAATGCCCACTCCGCGCTCGGTCAATTTCTTGTTCTTTGTATGGAGGTTGACCATGAGGTTGCCGTAAACGTAGCCAAGACGCGTCATCGCTCCGGTCGAAAGCATATTGAGGATCATCTTCTGCGCGGTGCCAGCCTTCATGCGGGTCGAGCCCGCGACCACTTCCGCACCAACCTCGGCAACGATTTCCAGATGCGCGGTTTTGCCCAGGGGCGACCTGGGATTGCAGACGACGGCGACGGTATTCGCTCCACGTGCGCGGGCGTATTCAACGGCCGCGATGGTGAAGGGAGTGCGTCCGCTCGCTGCGACGCCGACGACGACATCGTTCTTCGTCGGTTTCTTCTTCGCGATGGCTCGGCTACCGAGCGTGCGGGAGTCCTCGTCGGCCTCGACGGCCGAGGCCAGAGCTTTGGGACCGCCGGCGATAATGAATTGGACCATGCGCGGGTCGATGTCGAAAGTTGGCGGACACTCCGCTGCATCGAGCGCGGCAATGCGTCCGCTGGTGCCGGTGCCGACGTAGATGAGTCGCCCGCCATGCGAGAGCGCCGCGGCGATCCGATCGATTGCCTGAGCGATCTGCGGCAGAGCGCGCTTCACCGCGGCCGCAACCTTGGCGTCTTCATGGTTGATGATGCGGGCAATTTCGAGCGCGGGCTTGAGGTCCAGATTGGCGGACGCGGCGTTTGCTCTTTCGGTGCCGAGGCGACGCAGGTCCACGCTGGTTGCTCCGCGTTTTAAGGCTTTGCGCTTCAAGATTGCTTCCCCAAGGCTTCGACCAACGCGTCGTGAAACGCCGGTCGCACCTTTTTGATGGCCTGGTTCTGGCAGTCGGGCCATGTGCGGTTGGTGAGCAAGGCGATCGACAACTGGCGCTCTGGGTCGATCCACAGGGACGTGCCGGTGTAACCGAGGTGTCCGAACGAACGCGACGAAAGATACTTTCCCGATTGCGAGGGCGCGGATGGGGTATCCCAGCCGAGAGCGCGAGAGGTGCCGTCTGGCTTGGATTCCCGTCGTGTAAAGATTTCGACCGTATCGGGGCGAAGAATAGGATGGCCGCCGTTGAGCATGGCGTGGGCGAAAATGGCCAGATCTTCGGCGGCGGAAAACAGCCCGGCGTGTCCGGCAATGCCGCCCAGGACACTGGCATTTTCGTCCTGCACCGCGCCTTGGATGATGCGGCGGCGGAAGGCGCGATCGTCGGCGGTGGGCGGGATCGACGCCTTCAGGGCGGGCGCGGGATTGAACGTCGTGCGCGTCATGCCGAGTGGCCCGAAGACTTCGCGCTGGCAAAACGTGGCGAGGGATTCGTCCGCTAGGCGTTCGAGGACGACGCCAAGAATGATGAAGCCGATGTCGCTGTATTCGGCGCGAGCGCCAGGCTTGTCGGTGAGCGGGGTCGTGAAAGCGGCTTGCAATAATCTCTCGCGAGTCCCGGCGCGCAGAAAAAGCTTCTCATAACCGGGCAGCCCCGAAGTGTGTGCGAGTAGCATTCGCAAATTGACGTCGTGACGGCGCGCGTCATCCTCCGATGTGCCGGTAAACTCCGGAACGATGGCAGTGACCGGAGCTTCAAGATCGAGCAGCCCGCGCTCGTACAGAATCATGGCCATGGTCGTGGTGGCGACAACTTTCGTGAGCGAAGCAAGATCGAACAGTGTTGCGGGCGTAACCTCGGGTGACGCCGGATCGTAGCTGAAGCGGCCGAGCGTCTTGTGGGCGACAAGCTCTCCGCGGAACGTGATCGCGACCGAGCAGGCGGGAAAAGCGCGAGCGGCAATGGCTTTTTCCAGGATGGCGAATGCGCTGCGGAAGCGTTCCTCCTGCGCGGCAAGATCGCGCGTGAGGAAAGAAAATCCGGGTTCTCGATTGGGCAGCGTCAGGTCCAAGGCCGTTATGTCGACTGATGGGGTTATAGCAAAGGCCGCCGGTGGAGGCAATCGGGGAGTTACTTCGAGAGCATCGTTAGTACCGTTCTGCCTTGAGCCGCATCTCCAAGGTCATGTAGAGTCACAGCAGACGTGAAACGCTCGCCAAAATACCTGCTGTCCGTCGTTCTCCTGCTTTCCGCCGCAGTGTTCTCCCAGACTTCGCTGGATTCGCGCCTCATTGTTCTCGACCCTATTGTCGACGAAGCCATCGCCCAACGGCAGATTCCCGGTGCTGTTCTTATCGTCGGACACGATGGACGCGTGGTGTATCGGAAGGCCTATGGCAGCCGCGCGCTTGAACCTCGCCGGGAGGCGATGACGCTCGATACGGCATTCGATTGTGCGTCCCTGACCAAGGTTGTCGCGACCACGACGGCGATCATGCAGCTTTGGGAGCAGGGAAAATTTCGCATGAACGATCCGGTCGCGAAGTATCTTCCCGACTTTGCGCAGAACGGCAAGCAGGACATCACGATCCGTCAGTTGCTTGTGCACTACTCCGGCCTGCCGGAAGATCTCGATCTCGCAAGGAAGTGGGAAGGGAAGGACACTGCGTATCGCATGGCCTTTGCCGTCGCGCCTGATCGATCGCCAGGGTCGTCATTTCTGTACAGCGATATTAACTTCGTGGTGCTGGGAGCGCTGGTCGAGCAGTTGTCGGGCGAGTCGCTTGACGAATATGCGGCGAAGCACGTGTTTGCTCCGCTCGGCATGAAAGAGACTCGGTTCCTGCCGCCCGCGTCCGGGGAACCGCGCATTGCGCCGACCGAGGAAGATGAAAACCACCACCTGCTGCGCGGCGTGGTGCATGATCCCACGGCTCGGCGGATGGGCGGCGTCGCCGGACATGCTGGAGTATTTTCCACCGGCGACGATCTGGCGATTTTCGCGCAGGCTTTGCTCGATGGCGGTCGCGGCGCTCTGACCGCCGCGACGGTTGCGAAGATGACCGCGCCGCAGCAGCCGGTGAATGGCACGGTGCTGCGCGGATTTGGCTGGGACATCGATTCTCCTTTTTCCACCAACCGCGGAGAACTGCTGCCGGTCGGAAGTTACGGGCACACGGGATTCACAGGAACGTCGCTGTGGATCGATCCGACTACGAAGACCTACATCGTGCTGCTGACGAACGCGGTACACATGAATGTCGTGCCTCCGAAAGAGAAAGGAAGCGCGGTTGCGTTGCGCACCAAGGTGGCAACGGCGGTGGCTGCGACTCTGGCGCTCGATCCAGCAGAAGCGGAGAAGATGCGGCTGGCGACCGTCACCGGCTACAACGAAATGCAGAGCGCGGCGCGCAAGCTGGCGGTGCGCAACGGAACGGTGAAGACCGGCATCGACGTGCTCGAAGAGACGAAGTTCGCGGCGTTGCATCCGTCGCGAGGCGGCGCTCCGAGAAGCATAGGGCTGTTGACGAATCAGACTGGCGTGGACGCGCAGGGACGTCGCACGATCGACATCCTGGCGAACGTGCCAGGACTGTCGTTGGACGCGATTTTCAGTCCCGAACACGGGGTTACCGGAACGCTCGATACCACCGACGTCAAGAATGCTAAGGATGCAGCCACCGGAATTACGGTCTATAGCGTTTATGGCGGGAGCGATGCCGCGAGGCGTCCGCCGATGGACGTGTTGAAGCGTCTGGATGCGGTCGTGATCGATCTGGCGGATGCGGGTGTGCGTTTCTATACCTACGAGACTACGACAGGATACTTTCTGGAAGCGGCCGCGAAAGCGGGAATTGACGTGGTCGTTCTGGATCGTCCGAATCCGATTACAGGGTCGTTTGCGCAAGGGCCGGTTTCCGATGCTGGAAGATCGAATTTCACGAACTACTTTTCGGAACCGCCTCGCCACGGGATGACGCTCGGCGAACTTGCGAAAATGTTTAACGCCGAGCGGCACATCGGGGCGCGGCTCGAGGTGATTCCGATGGAAGGTTGGCAGCGCGGCGACTGGTTCGACTCGACGGGTTTGGCTTGGGTGAATCCGTCGCCGAACTTGCGCGACTTGACCGAGGCGACGCTCTATCCGGGCGTCGCGCTGATTGAGGGGACGAATGTGTCGGTGGGTCGAGGCACGGACACTCCGTTTGAAGTCGTCGGCGCGCCGTGGATCAAGGGGCGGGAATTGGCGGCTTTCCTGAACGGGCGCGCGATTCAGAGTGTGCGGTTCGTGCCGATTGTGTTTACCCCCTCGTCGAGCAACTTCATGGGCGAGCGCTGCGAAGGCGTGAACCTGATGGTTCAGGATCGCAATACTCTCGACACGCCGGAACTGGGGATCGAACTGGCAGCGGCGCTGCACAAACTGTATCCCAACGACTTCAAACTGGAGCGCATGGCGGATCTGCTCGTCAATCAGTCGGCGTTCGATGCGCTCACAGCGGGCGAAGATCCACGAAGGATCGCAGAGGATTGGCAAGACCGCCTGAATGAATTTGTGCATCTGCGGGAAAAATATTTGCTGTACAAGTAGTGGACGGGCGCCCCGCTCAAACCTGCTTTTGGCTTGAGTGGGTAGTTCGAAGGTTGCAGGTTACGTCGAGACTCGGCTAAATTAAGTGCGAACATTGGAGCTGTCCATGAAAAAGCCCGTCCCGGTCAGCCGCTCCACGAAGCCAACAGAGGAGGCCCCGGTGGAATCTGCCTCTGCATTCATCGACGAGAGGATCAAGGAACTTGGCGACTGGCGCGGGAAGATGCTCGCGAAAGTGCGCGAGATCATCCACGCGGCAGACCCTGAGATCGTCGAAGAGCGGAAGTGGGTCAAGCCGACATCGCCGGGGACTCCCGTCTTTTCGCATGACGGCATCGTGTGCACGGGAGAGACGCACAAGAAGGTCGTCAAGCTGACATTTGCCAAGGGCGCTGCGTTGCAGGACCCTTGCGGTCTATTCAACTCCAGCCTCGACGGGAACGTCCGGCGCGCGATTGACATTCACGAAGGCGACAAGGTCGATGAGGCGGCATTGAAGGATCTCATCCGCGCGGCCGTGGCGCTCAACCTCAAGGGCAAAAGATGAAAATCCGTGTTGCTTGCATGTGCGCTTTGTTGTTGGCCGGGATTGCGGCGGCGCAGTCCGCTCCGGCCCCGAACACGCCTGCCGCCGCCGCGCCGGCGAAGGCGATGCTGACCATTCCGGTAGGAACGCAGATTCCGCTGGCGCTCAAGCAGGCGATCTCAACCAAGACGGCGAAGGACGGAGACCCGGTGTACGCCGAGACTGCATTTCCGTTTGTGATCGACGAGCGGGTTGTGATTCCGGCGGGAACCTACATTCAGGGAAAGATCGAGCGGGTGCAGCGCGGCGGTCACGTCAAGGGACGCGCCGAGGTTCTGATTCACTTCACTTCGATGATCTATCCCAATGGCTATACAGTGATGCTCGGCGGCTCGATTGAGAATACTCCCGGGGCAGAGAAGACATCGATGAAGGATTCGGAAGGAACGATCCGGCAGGATAGCGACGCCGGGAAAAAAGCCGAGACGGCGGCAGGCACGGCCTCCACCGGAGCCGTGATCGGCGCGGTCACGAACGGGTTGAAGGGTGCCGGCATTGGAGCGGGCATTGGCGGCGCGGCCGGGCTGGCGGTGGGAATGCTCTCGCGCGGCGCCGACGTGAGGCTGGAGCCGGGGACTTCGATTGAAATGGAAATCCAACGAGACGTGACGGTCGATGCGAGCCGGATTGCGTCTCGAAGCGAGGTCATGGTCCACAACGAGTAAGGGTTCCGCTGAATTGGTTCAGGCGATCGGCAGGTGTGCCCCCCCCCCACGTTTTCCGCAAAGTGTTCAATTTAAATGACTTACTTGTAAAGTATTCAATAATAATGACTTAGCGGAACTTGCGGGAGAGGCTGCTTTGCAATGGGGTCGTTGCCGCTGAAAAAATAAAATTGCAGTCCTTTAGAATCATTGATTTATGAAAAAATTCCCGCCAGATCTTTGAATTTAAATGACTTATTCGTAAAATATTCTTAAATAAAGACTTAGGTCCAGCGCTTCGCTCTTCAAGTCGGACCGCTAAAAGGAAAAAGGTGGGGAGCGATCCCCCACCTTTTATTTCCTTCTATTACTATTATACCAACTTCAGCCCAGCAATTGGACAACTTTGGCGACTTTATCTTCCGATTGTATTGAGAGACTTGCCGGGAAAAGCGGGGGAACAGGGGCTTGACACCGTTCCCCAGCCCTTCGAGGTCTGGGATGACAACTGGGGCGTCCCCTTCGGTTTCGCTCAGGGCAGGCTCTTTGGGGATTGAATCAGTGCGTCCATTTTCCTAGCGCTGAAGAGCTTGCGGGAAAACGCGATTCGCTGAGGTAGGACGGTCACAGGGGCTGAAGCCCGCGCTGATTTCGCGGGACTTACGCGGCCCTGAAGGGCCGCTCTTCCACGGTGATGCGCACATTTATGAGTTTTTCCGCAAGCTGTGAAGCGCTGGGCTAATCTAGTTCGCCCCTCCGGGGCTGTCTCTTTGCCGCTCGTAGCAGCGACTTTGAGCAGCTTCAGACCGGCCGATCCCGCCTCTGCGCGCGGCTTGCTAAACGCTCGGCGCTCGACTTCCAGATTCGGAGGGCTGCTTCGCGGACAAGAGTGTCCGCGCTACACGGGCTGCTTCGACGCAAAAACATAAAGCTCCACCACCAAGGACACGAAGGCGCACGAAGGAAAACCGTGGGCTACGCGAGTTCGGAGCGTTGCTTCGCGGGCGGGGGCGCCCGCGCCACACTCGCTACTTCAACGCAAGCTATTTCAACGCAAACATGGCGTTCACGTGGGCGGTTACGGTCACGTTCTGGGGAGAGAACTCGGCGGTGGGGGCGGGGACTGAAGCCGCCATTGCCGCCATGGCCCTATTGCGCGGCGCGGGCGCGAAGACGCGGATATTCTCCGAGACATCGACGGACGCGTAGGAGAGTTCGCCGAGCGTGCGTCCGCTGGCATTGGCGAGGGACTGCGCGGAGGCGCGGGCGCGGCGGTAGGCGTCGGCGACGGCTTTGCTCTTGGCTTCGTCGGTCGAGTCGAGGGTATAGCTGAGCGACTGGCTTTCGCCAACGCTGGCGTCGGCGAGCTGTTCGGTGACGGGCCCGATCTTGGAAAAGTCCTTGAGCTTTAAGCTGACGCTGGTGGTTACCTGGTAGCCGATGACCTTGTGCTTGGGGTTTTTCCAGTCGTATTGCGGATTCACGGAGAAGAAGCCGATTTCCGCCGACTTGGGGTCGATGCTGTTCGAGCGCAGAACCTGGCGCGTGGCTTCGGCTTGTTTGGAGGCCTGCTCGTAGGCGTCTTTGGCATTGTCGGCCTGGGCCGAGATGTTGAACTGGATGAGGGCGGTATCGGGCGCAGTTTCAAACTTTCCGTCGGCGCCGACGAAAATGGTATTGGGCAACGGGGTGATGCTGGGCGCTTGCGCCAGGGAAACAGCGCTCAAAGCAAGCACCGCGCAAAGAGCAAAAATGATGGCCTTCATCGGATCTCTCCTTCGTACTGAAGCGTACTGAAGCTGAATTTCCGTTATACACCCTTATCGATAGAACGCGGCGAGGTACGCGGCTTGCGATCGGAAGGGAGTTACAGCCCGAGCGCGCAATGGCCCGTTCGGGGCTCGACGAAAGCCTTTACCACCAAGGGCACGAAGGTACACGAAGGAGATGTTTTGGGACGAAGCGGCGGCACAGCTTGCGGAATGCCCGGCGAGCGGCGGGAAGCGTCATCAGGATCGACGATCAGATTCGGAGGATACTTGACCGGCTACACCTTCGGGAAAGACGGTCCCTGCCCATTGATATCGTCGCGCAGGTCTTCCCAGATGTTGTCGGGCATTTCAAGGAAGACTTTGACGATCTGAGGATCGAACTGACGGCCGGACCAGGCTTCGATTTCCTTGCGGACGGCCTCAATGCTTTGCGCTTTGCGGTAAGGGCGATCGGATCGCATGGCGTCGAGGGTGTCGGCAACGGCGAAAATCCGCGCGCCCAGCGGGATCTCCTCGCCTTTTAAACCGCGGGGATAGCCCAGTCCGTCATAGCGCTCCTGGTGGGAATAGATAATTTCGGCAGCCTCGGCCAGGAAGGGAATGCGGGAAATGATCCTGTAGCCGCGGAGGCAGTGTTCTTTCATGATGTCCATTTCCGGGTCGGTGAGCTTGCCGGGCTTGCGCAGGATGTGGTCGGGAATGGCCATCTTGCCGATGTCGTGCAGGAAGGCTCCGCGGGCGATCACGTTGAGCTGCTCTTTGGGCAATCCCATTTTGCGGGCAATGGCGATGGTGTAGGCGGTCACGCGCCGGGAGTGGCCCTCGGTCTCGGCATCCTTGAGGTCAAGCGCATCGCCGAGCGCTTCGAGGGTGATGTCGTAAGACTTTTCCAGGTCGATAAGCGCGTTGTTCAACTGCTGAGTGCGGGCGGCAACGAGGGCTTCGAGGTTGGTGCGATAGGCGTCGTTTTCGCGCTTGAGGCGGCGATTCTCCAAGGCGCGGCGGACGGTGGCCA
Organism: Acidobacteriaceae bacterium; assembly: GCA_003162935.1. Lineage (GTDB taxonomy): Bacteria > Acidobacteriota > Terriglobia > Terriglobales > Acidobacteriaceae > Acidiflorens. The sequence goes on along the minus strand of PLUW01000067.1, from coordinate 26,374 downwards.
GCAATTGCTCGCGCTCGAAAGGCTTAAGCAGGTAATCGTAAGCGCCATTGCGCAAGGCCTGGAGCGCGACCTGAATGTCGTGGACGGCGGTGACCATCACGATCGGCATGTCGGGATAGCGTTCCTTGGCACGCTCGAGAAAGGCGATGCCATCCATTCCGGCCATCATCAGGTCGGACAGAACCAAGTCGAATTCCTCTCCCGACTCTAGAATCGCCAGCGCTTCGGCGCCGCTGGCCGCCTGGCGAGTATGGAAACGGGCTCCGCCAAGCATGGAAGTGACAATCTCGCGGATTGTTTCTTCGTCGTCCACTACGAGGATGCGGTCGTTGGGCATAGCGTTGAGTGTCTATAGGGCTCATTTTAGGCCACGACTTTAGATTCCGAAAGTAACCAACGGGACACGGAAACGCGGCAATCGCGGAGGGCGCGCATGATATCTAGGGAGGTGGTGTCTCTGCGCTTGTTTTCGAGGGTCGATCACTCGAGGGTTGATCTATGGATGTTGCCTTGCCCGTGGGGAGTTCGGCTGGCATGTTGACGGTCCCTTGGTTTACGGCGCGGGAAACGGCTGCCCTGATCGTGGCGGTCGTCAGTCTGCTTTGCTTCCGGGTCTTTCGGGAACGATGCCTGCTGGTGTGGGGAGCGGGCTGGGTGGTGTACGGAGCGTTCCTCTGGGTAGCGGGTGCGAACGAGGTGTACGGCGCGTCGAACGCGATGGCGGCGCTTGCCCAGGCCGGCTTGGTACTGGCGATGGGATTGTTTGCGGGTGCGGCGCTGCTGTCGGCGGAGGCACGGAAGGCGTTGATGGCGTGTTTGGCGATTTGCTGGACGATGGCCGTCTGCGCCGCCATGCAGCCCTTCTATTTTCCAGATGTGAAAATCCTGGGAGCGGGGCTGGAAGTAGTATGCCGGGCGATCGCGGTTCTGGCGTTCCTCGAACTGCTGCGCAGCCGCTGGGGGCGGATTGGGATCGGTCCCTTTCTGTTCGGCGCGGGCCTGCTGACCTTGAATTTGAACTGGCCTCCATTCACCAGCCACATTCCGAGTGAAGCCTACCTACTGGCGGAGGCGATGTTTGGGTCGAGCCTGCTGGTGGTGGTGCTGGAGGACTTGCGGTTGCGCTCGCGCCGGTTGGCGGTGCTGAACGGGCTGAGCGTCACCATTGCGCGCGGCCAGAATCATGCGCCCATGATGCAGACCGCGCTGGAACGACTGAAGGCGGTGGTGGGAGCGAAAGCGGCGTGGTTCCAGTGGATGGTCGGCGAGCGCATGGTGCCCACGCAGCACTCCGGCTTGTCGGCTGAATTTCTGCGCGCCCTTGGGCAAACTGGGACGGGTGAAACCGAGGCAGGTGTTCTCCGCGAAAACCGAGCGGTGGTGATGAAACTCGCGGAGATGGCGGAGATGGAGCGGCGGCAATTGGGGAAGCACGGTATTCATCATGTGGTGCTGCTGCCGATACAAGGAAAAAAGTCGACGATCGGAATGCTGGCGCTGGCGTGCGCGGACCGTCGTCGGCACAGGCGGGAAGAACTGGAGTTTCTGGAAACGGCGGCGCGGAAGCTGGGAATGGCGGTGGAGAATCTGCGGCTGCAGGAGCAGGTGACACGCTCGCAGCAGCAGTGGGCGAACACCTTCGATTCCATCCTCGATGTGATTCTGGCGCACGACGCGGAGTTCCGCATCGTCAGGGCGAATCAAGCGCTGTTGCAGCGCCTGGAAAAGCCGGCCAGCGATGTATTGGGCCGGTCGTGCCAGGAGATCTTGCCGCAGACAAATCCGTGGCGCGGATGTCCGTATTGCGAGCGTGGTTTGGGTCTGACGGAGACGAGCGATCCGTGTTTTGGAGGGCAGTCGGCGGTTTCCAGCTCGTTGTACACGGAGCCGGGAGGGCAGAAGGCCACCATCCATGTAGTGCACGACACGACGGCGCGGGAAATGGCGGAAGAGAAATACCGCATGTTGTTTGAGCAGGTGCAGGAAGGCGTGTTTGTGGCGACGCCAGAGGGCGATCTGCTGGACTGCAACGACGCCTTCGTCACGCTGCTCGGATACAGCAGCCGCGACGAATTAATGGCGCTCGACATGGGCAGCGTGTTGTATGCGGTGGCGGAGGAACGAGAGGCGTTTCGCAAGGAAATCGAGGCGCACAACTATGTGCGCAACTTTGAAACCACGGTGCGGCGCAAGGATGGCACGGTGCTCACGGTGGCGCAGAGTTGCTTTGCCACGCGCGCGGCCAGCGGCCTCATCGAACGCTATCAGGGCTTCGTCCTCGACATCACCGAGAAGAAACGCTCGGAAGATGAAATGCGGCGACGCAACCGCGAGTTGAACGCGCTCAATGCGATGGCCGTGATCGCAACGCAATCGTTCGATCTGGATGAGATCCTGAACCTGACGCTGCGGCAGGTGATCTCACTGTTTGGCGCGGAGAACGGGTCGGTCTATCTCGCGACACAACCCGATGGTACCTACCGGCGGCGCGCCGGTTGGGGGCCGCGCAGCGAGGCGCGCGCGCGCATGGCGGAAGTCGTCTTTCCGGAAGGGCTGGGCGATCTGGTGATGCGCTCGCGAGCCGAAGTCGTGACCCAGGACTTTGTGCCCCATCTGCCCCCGGCGGTGGTGGAGTTCGCCTGCGCCGACCGGTTGCCGTACTGGGTTTGGGTTGTGCTTTGGAGCAAGGACAAACCCATTGGCATCATGGGCATTGCGGGGAAGGAAGACCGGCACTACTCCAGCAACGATGAGAACCTGCTGGTCGCCATCAGCCGGCAACTGGCGACGGCGATCGAAAAGGTGCAGCTCTACGAAGAGACTTGCCGGGCGTATGAAGACTTGCGGCGGACGCAGGAGCAACTGCTGCAGAGCGAAAAAATGTCGGCGGTCGGCCAACTAATTTCGGGCGTGGCGCATGAGTTGAACAACCCGCTGACGGCAATCCTCGGCTATGCGCAGCTGCTGGAAGGCGCGGGCCTTGAGGAGGGTCCGGCCGACTATGTGCGGAAGGTGTTCAAGCAGGCGCAGCGGACGCACCGCATTGTGCAGAATCTGCTTTCTTTCGCGCGNNGACCCGCATCAGTTGGAGCAGGTCTTTCTGAACATCGTGAACAACGCGCTCGACGCCATGGTGGAGGATCGCGGCCAAGGCGTGCTGAGGGTGCGTGTCTGCAAGAAAGACGAACAGGTATGCGTGGAGTTCAGCGACAGCGGTCCGGGAATTAAGGACCCAAAGCGGATTTTCGATCCTTTTTACACTACCAAGGAAGTGGGCAAAGGCACGGGGCTTGGGTTGAGCATCTGCTACGGAATTGTGAAGGAACATGGAGGAGAAATCCTGGCCCGCAACCGCGAAGAGGGTGGAGCGACGATCGAAGTACGGTTGCTGGCGAGCGACAAGCCGGCCATGGTGGAGACGACTCCACCCAAGCGACGAGAGTCGTTGCTGGCCGGGCGTGTGCTTCTGGTGGAAGACGAAGCGGCGGTGCTGGATTTGGAACGCGATGTTCTGGCCGGCGCGGGAGCCGAGGTTACGACTTCCACGAGCGCAGCGGACATGCAGCAACGGCTCCGCGAGGGCGCGTTTGACGTAGCCGTAATGAATGGCAGCATGGCGGGCGGCTGCAACGTGAAAGAAATCTACGAGTGGATCGCGGGCAACTGTCCGGGTCAGGAGAAAGGGCTGCTGCTGACTTTCTCCTCGGTGACCGACGAGGAGACCCGTACCTTCCTACAGGAGCATGGCGTGCCTGCGCTGGCCAAGCCGTTTGAGGTGGCGGACCTGATCGAGCAGGTGCGCGCGCTGAGCCAGAGAGAAGGGAAGACTCCAAAGACGCCTACGGACACAGAAGAGAAGAGCGAAGATAAGGCGGCTACAGCGGGCGCGGGAGCATAGGTGCTTCCCGGTTCGGGGTCTCTGAACCAGTGTCGGCAGAAAGCATAAACCACAGGGTACACAGGGGTGCACGGGGGGGACCGGGACTTAATCAGAGTTCCTGGCAGGCTGCGGAGAGAGTGTTTTTCCAACGCGGCATTCCCCAGCGGCTGGAAGCCGCTGTTGATTTCGGGGTCGTTACGGCACGAGTGGAAGTCGTGCCCTTCCCGAAACCGGCGTGAAGCAGAGTTTTTTCGCAGCCTGCCAAGCGCTTTCCGGCTAGAGCTGGGCCTTCAATCGCCGCATCATTTCTGCGATGATCTTTTCGTTGCGGCGGTACCAGCGCCAGTGACCTTCTCTTTTTGCCTCGACCACGCCGGCCTTCTCCAGGATGCGCATGTGATGGGAAACGGTGGGCTGCGCGAGCTTCACGCGCTCTTCGATATCGCCGGCGCAGAGGCCCGTTTCCTTATCGAGAGAGCATCCGCCTTTTTCCTTGAGCGCTTGCAGAATACGGCGGCGCGTGGGATCGGCGATGGCGTGCAGAAAACGGTCGAGATCGCGAGCGGCGTGATCCATAAAATTTGTAATTGGTGATTTGCAATTTGCAATTTAAAACCAATCCCATGCCGGTAATCTCAGGTTTCAAATTACCAATTACAAATTGCCAATCACCAATTCCTCTCTATTTTTTCACGATCGGATTGTAGCCATCGCCGATGAGGCGGGTGCGCATCGCTTCGGCGTCTTTCCACTCGGCATAGGGTCCGACCTGAATGCGAACGAACTTGTCGACGGAGGGATTGCTGGTGGTGAAGGCGGGATACTGCTTCTTCTTCAAGGCCTCAACGAGCGCGTCGGCATCTTCCTTCCGGGTAACCGCAGCCACCTGCACGTAGTAGCTTCCGGCGGCAGGAGTTGCCGGCGCGGTTTCGGTGGCGGCCTTTGGCGTCTTGTCCGCCGCCGGAGCCGCTGCGTTTTCCGTTGGAGTCTTCGCCTCGGGCGGCGTAAGCGCGGCGTCGGCGTTTTTCTCGCCCACGGCCTTGTAAAAACTAAAATCGCCGGACTGCGGCGTTGGCGTGGGAGCGCCGTGCGCGTCGTTTTTTGCCGGGGAAGGCCGAACGGCGCTGGCTGGAGTTCCCGCTGAAGGGCTCATCGACAAGCCATTGACCGCGGTCGTGGTTTTCCGGCCGAGCGAAAAGCCGATGGCAAAGAAGAAAGCGCACACCAGCACAAATACGAAAAAAATGGCCAGCATGCGGCCCGTGCCAAACGTGATTTCCGTATCCTGCTGCGCCGTGGACATGTGAATTGACGTTGACCTCTAGCTTTTTGCCGGCGGCTTCGGGCCCGCGAGCAAATTCTGCAAACCGGAGAAGAAGTCGATGGGCACGGGGAACACGACGGTCGTATTTTTCTCGACGCCGATTTCGGTGAGCGTCTGCAAATAGCGCAACTGGATGCTGGCCGGCTCGGTGGACAACAAGTGCGCGGCGTCGACCAGGCGCTGCGCGGCCGAGAACTCGCCTTCGGCGTGGATGATCTTGGAGCGTTTCTCGCGTTCGGCCTCGGCCTGCTTGGCCATGGCGCGNNTGCAGGCGCAAGTTGATCTTGTCGCGGTGGGCGAGCAATTCGTCGAGCTCCTGTTCGCCGAGCACCGAGCGCAAAGTGGTCTGCGCGAACTGCGACGTCTGGTAGGCGTAGTTCGAGACTTCGACGACGGCCTTGTTGGGATCGATCACGCGCAGAAAAATGACCGCGTTGACTTTCAACGTGACGTTGTCGCGGGTGATGACGTCCTGGGGCGGAACCTCGATCGCTTCCTGGCGAAGCGAAATGCGCACCATGCGATCGATGGGGCTGAAGACCAGAATTACTCCCGGACCTTTCGCCGTACCCAAGAGGCGTCCCAGGCGGAAGATTACGCCGCGCTCGTATTCGGCGAGGATCTTGATGGAACTCAGCAGATAGATGATGACAATGACGATGCCAATGCTGACCACCGGTAATCCGAAATCCATAGATGCCTCCAGTCAAATCGCTCGTTCGAGTATGAGCGGATTGTAGCGCACGAGGGCGGGTGCGGGCTGTGCGGAACGGAGTAGTGGAGTGTTCAGGATGATGCGGGGTTGGAAGGAGCTGGTAGTTTCCGTTCCCGCTGAAATGGGTTTGGGGCGGCTTCGAGGGCCGTCTGGTTGGACGGGTACGCCTCGAAACTGCCCCAAGCCAATTCGTAGTGTTGCGCGCGGCGCGTGGAGTGTCTGTGATGGGGGACACAGGGTGTTGGTGATGGTTTGAGATTCACGCGGCGGTGGAATTCCACTCATCGCAAAGGGTGCGAAAAGTTGTTGAAAGAATCCCCAGATTGATGGGTCGGTGGAATCCCACGTCTCGAAAAGCGCGAGACGTGGGGCACCCCGAGGCTCAGGATGACAACTAGACTGAGCGACACGAAGGCATCCGTCGCGGGGACGGCTTTTAGAACATGATGCAGGCTTCGTTGACCCGCTCCAGGACGCGATGCAGCAGCGCCAGTTGCTGCTCCAGATTCAGCTTTAGCGAGGCGTCGGGCTGGCGGGCGATTTCATCCTTGAGGCGGAGCTTTTTGGCGGCAAGGAGGTCGGCGGCTTGTTGAAGTTCGTCTCCGTCTAATCGCAAGTCGCGCGCCAGTATCTTGTTCATAAGCTCTTGGTACGGCCGTGGGTCTTGTTCCAACAGGACGTTGGCGAGCAGATTCAGTTCGGCTATTTCCAGGTGGAATTGCATCGCTCTCTCCCTTCCATCGAGAAAGTGCTTTTGGAGGTTCTATAGAAATTAGATCAAGGGGAAGGTGAACTGTCAGTGATTGGGGTCACGGCTGGTTGTTGGCGTGCTTTTATGCGGTTACCGGTCTTGCTGCCGTTACGGGATCGACTCGGAGGGTCAGGCCGTCGATTTGGCGGACTACGATTTGTTCTCCGGCGGGGATGGGGATAGTGGAGACGGCGTCCCAGAGTTCGCCGTGGACGAAGACTTTTCCGGAGGGGGCGAGTTGGGTTTCCGCGATGCCGATTTCGCCGATCAGGCCTTGTTGGCCGGTGACGATTTTGTTGCGGCGGGCGCGGACGGCGATGCTCATCAGGAAAGCGGTGATGATTCCGAGCGGGATGCTCACGGCGAGGGCGGTGGAGAGGCGGACGCGCATTTCGGGGATGGGGCCGTCGACCAGGAACAGGCCGCCGATGGTGAGAAGGGCGATGCCTCCGGTGGTGAGGACGCCGTGGCTGGCGAATTTGGCTTCGGCGGCGAAGAGGGCGAAGGCTCCGACGATCATGGCGATGGCGGCGAAACGCACGGGCAGCAGATTCAGGGCGAAGGCGGCGAGAAGGATGAAGACCACGCCGACGGTGCCGGGAATGACCGCGCCGGGATGGTTGAATTCGGCGTAGAGGGCAAGGGCTCCGATGGCGAGCAGGATGAAGGCGACGTTCGGGTCCATGAGGTAGGAGAGGATGCGCTCTTTGAGCGTCATCTTGTAGTCGCGCACGGGCTGGGCATCGTTCGCAGCGAAGGTGAGGGTGACGGTTGCGCCGTTGAAGCGTTTGAAGCTCTTGCCGTTGAGCTGGCGGAACAGGTCTTGCTCGCTGGTAGCGATGTACTCGATCAGGTGCTTGTCGAGGGCTTCCTGATCGGTGAAGGATTTCGACTCGCGGACGGCGCTTTCGGCGAGTTCGACGTTGCGTCCGCGCTTGGCGACGACGGAGCGCATGAGGGCGGCGGCGTCGTTCTCGAGTTTCAATTTCATGACGTCGTCCATCTTTTCGCCGAGGATGACGGGATGAGCGGCTCCGGTGTTGGTGCCGGGAGCCATGGCGGCGACGTCGGCGGATTCGAGGATGAAGAATCCGGCGGAGGCGGCGCGGCTGCCGCTGGGGGTGACGTAGAGGATGACGGGCACGGGCGAGGCGACGATTTTTTCGATGATGTCGCGGGTGGAATCGACGAGGCCTCCAGGAGTGTTGATCTCGATGAGGACGGCCTGATCGTGGTTGGCGGCGGCGGTGTCGAGGGCGCGTCCGATGAATTCGGCGGTGACGGGCTGGATGGCGTCGTTGATGGAGATGCGCAGGACGTCGGCGGAGCAGGAGGCGGCGAGGAGAAGGAGCGCGGCCAGAAAGCAGGCGGTATGGTGAATCCAGAATTGCTTCGGGCGGGCGAATGACTTTGATGGGCTCATGGCTGGGGCTGCGCTTTCTCGGCCAGTTGGGTCGCCAGGGTGCGCTTTAGATTTTGAGCTTCGGAGTTGTTGGGATCGACGGCTGCGGCGTGGCGGAATTCGGCTTCGGCTTCGGTGGTGAATCCGTGGGCCAGGAGTTCCTTGCCGAGTTCGACGTGAAAGCGCGCATGGGCGCGGGGATCGGAGTGCACAAAACGCTGTTCGGCCCAGCTTCCGATTTGCACGGTCATCTGGCGGAAAGCGTCTTCCTCGTAGTTGTGCTTGATGCGCTCGACGGGGACTTTCGCAGTCGTGGTGCTGGCTGCGACGACACCGCTGCTGATGGTTGGCGTGAGCGCGTCGAGGAGCATTTTGGCTTCGACGTCGCTAGGGCGGCGATCGAGGGTGGTGTGCAGTTCGCGGGTCGCGGCGGGGCGATCGCCCGCTTGGTTGAGAGTGACTGCGAGGTTGAAGTGATAGTCGGCGTCGCTGGGGTCGTTCTGGATGGCGCGCTCGAAATCGTCGGCGGCTTGTTTCTGGCTGCGGCGGGCGGCGACGACTCCCAGGTTGTTATAGACCTCGGCGAGGGGCAAGCGCGCGGCTACGAACTCGAAGGCGGTTTCGGATTTTGCGAAGTCGCCGTGAGCGTAGGCGGCGAGACCGAGATAGAAATTGGCCTCGCGGGCGACGGTGGCGGAACGGGGAACCTGGCTGAGGGCGGAGATCGCCGGTTCGTACGCGTGCTGGTTGTAGTAGGTCTTGCCCAGTTCCATCCAGGCTCGCGCGTAAGCGGGATCGAGGCGGGTGGCTTCGCGGTAGCGCCGAATTTTTTCTTCAGCGGTAGACGCCAGCAGGCCGCCAATGAAGTTCTGCTGGGCGTCGAGGCGCAGGGGAACGATGCTGGCGACGTACTTCTCCTTGGGCATGGAGAAGTCACTGCGAATCGTGTGCAGCAGATCCCAGGCGAGAGCGGATTGCAGGGTGCCGAGATCGGCGAGGGGAGCGGACTCGTTGCTGGCGGGCAGGAGTTTCTGCGCCCGCATGTCGAGCAACTGGGCGGTGGCGGTGAGGCGGGCGCCGTCGTAGCGATAGGAGCCGAGCACGGCGTAGTCGAGATCCATTTGCTCGGCGAGGCGGTAGAGGGTGGCACGCGACGCATGAATGCCGGCGGGGAGACCCTGGCGATCGTAGGCGCGGAGGCGCTCGTGGCGGCTGGCGACGTAGAGGACAGGAGAATTCAGCTGCTCGTGGAAGGCTTCGGGGAAGGATTCGCCGATCCATTCGAGACCGGGCGTCGGAGAGTCGTTTTCGAAGGGGATCACGACCAGGGTTCGTCCGGTGGAAACTGGGCCGGGCGCGGGGGCATTTTGGGCGCGGAGCGACGCGCAGAAGAGGAAGCACCCGACCACGACGAGAACAGCGGCGCGTTTCACGGTAATTCGATTATATCGGCTGGGGGACGGCATCACTATCAGCGGCGGGGCGGTGGCGCAGTTCGCTCAAACCTTTTACCACTAAGGACACGAAGGGACACGAAGGAGAGGCCGAAGATCTTGGTGGAGGATTCCGCTGGCTTCGGTGGTCAAGCTCCGCATACACTGCTTCTTCACACCGTGCTCGTTCACACTTCGATAACCCCGGCGCAGCCTAGTTCGTCCGTTCAGCGCTTTCTTGTGCCTTCGGTGCGGGATCTCATTTTCATCTTTCTTTTCTGGTCGCTGCTGGCGGGGCCGTTGTCGAATCGTCCGCTGGCGGACCCGGACATTGGGTGGCACATTCGAACCGGCGAGGGGATTCTGGCGACGCACTCGCTGCCACGCACCGATGCATATTCTTCGCTGATGCAAGGTCAACCGTGGTTTGCCTGGGAGTGGCTGTACGACATTGCGCTTGGAGTTCTGCACCGGGCTTGCGGACTGAACGGAGTGGTGTGGTTGTGCGCCTTGCTGGTGGCCGCGGTTCTGACGCTGCTGCTCTCGCAACTCTTGCGGCGCGGGACCGGCCTGCCGCTGGCGATTGCGCTGTTGCTGCTGGCGGAGGGCGCGGCCATGATTCACGTCTACGCGCGGCCGCACATTGTGAGCTGGCTGTTTTCGCTGCTTTGGTTTGTGGCGCTGGAATGGTGGGAACAATGGCCGCGGATCGCGGATCGCTGTTCGTCGGTTGCTGTTGGCGGCGCGGCGAGCGATCAGCGAAGCTTGACGCGATGGATTCCATGGCTCTTTCCCGTCTCGATGGTGCTGTGGGTGAACCTGCATGGTGGATGGATTTTTGGACTCGCGCTGCTGGGAATCTACGCTTTCGCGGCATTTGTGGAGAGCGTCCGCGCGCGGGATGGCTTTGTGGCGGTTCGGGCTGCGCGCCGGGGGCGGGTGATGGCAGCGGCTTGGGTGGCCTCGGCGGCGGCGACGCTGGCGAATCCGTATGGCTGGCGGCTGCATGAGCACATCTATCGTTATCTGAGCGATCGCTATCTGATGGACCAGATTGAAGAGTTTCGCTCGCCCGATTTTCACGGCTGGGCGGAGCGTTGTTTTGCGGTCATTCTGCTGTTGGTGGTGGTCGCGCTGGCGGGGAATCGTCGTTCTGGAGATCATGGTTCGGGAGATCGTCGTTCTGGAGACCGTGGTTCTGGAGATCGCGCTTCGGCGGGCCGTCACCGGCTGGGGCTTAGTCAACTGCTGGTGATGCTGCTGGCGGTGTATGCGGGATTGTATGCCTCGCGCAATCTTCCGGTGTCTGCAATGCTGCTGGTGCTGATTGCCGGGCCGATTCTGTGGGACAACTTTGCTGCGTTGGCGGATCGGGAGGGCGCATGGCATTGGGTGCGCAAGGGCGCGGCGCGAATTGTGGACTTCTCGGATCGCATGGGTGCGCAGGAGATGCAGCTTCGCGGGCATCTCTGGCCGGTGGTTTCGGTGGCGTTGGCGTTCGCGATCTGCCTTCACGGGGGATGGCTGGGATCGCGGCAGCTGATTGACGCGCAGTTCGATGCGAAGAAAGTGCCGGTGGCGGCGGTGAATTTTCTGCAGACGGAGTTTGCTGGGAAGGCGGGGACGGATCCGGTTTTCTCGACGGATTCGTGGGGAGGGTATGTCATTTATCGGATGTATCCCGAGCGCAAGGTGGTAGTGGATGACCGTCACGACCTTTACGGCTCGGAACGGATTCAGCGGTACATCATCCTGACTCGGGTAGAGCCAGGATGGCAGGGAGTGCTGACGGATTGGCAGGTGCGGACGGCGCTGTTGCCTGCGGATTCGACGCTGGCGAATTTGTTGCGCGAGCTGCCGCGGGATTGGCGGGTGGCGTATGAGGATAAGGTCGCGGTGGTGGTGGAGAGGCGGTAGGTGGCAGAACACTCTCTGCAACCCGACCGATTCTGCGTCATCTGATGTAGTTGAGTTTGGGCTAATGAAACATATGCGGATCGCGACTGTGAGCCGATGTCCGGAGAGCTGCCGATGAAGGGGCAGTGTTTGCCGTTCGCGCAGATTCCGCACAGCACGCGGCTTTTCCTGGATTATCTTGCTTACACTTCTTCGGTTCGCGGGATGTATCCGCGGTCGCCGGTTTTTTCGGAGTGGGTGAAGGACGAGGCGCAGCGCGTGGTTTACGACGCGGCGCGGCGCGGCGCGGTTAGCGGGATTCTGGAGCGGCAGAATCGCGGGTGGGGCGCTTCGGCTAAGACTTTGGCCAATATTGAGCGACTTCGGCGCGGGGCGCTGGCGGCGGTTACGGGGCAGCAGGTCGGATTGTTTGGCGGGCCACTGTTTTCGATTTTCAAGGCGCTGACGGCAGTCAAGCTGGCGGAACAGGCTACGGCGGCGGGAGTGGAGTGCGTTCCGGTTTTCTGGCTGGCGACCGAGGATCATGATTTGGCTGAAGTCAATCATGTGGCGCTGCTTTCGGAACGCGGACTGCCGGAGCGGCTGGCGGTGGGAAATCGTGCGTTTGAAAGTAATGCCGTAGGCGATGCGCCGGTGGGGACCGTGAAGTTTGGGGCGGACATTCAGGCGGTGGTTGAGCGCGCCGCGGCTTTGCTGGGGGATTCGGAGGTCGCGACTTGGCTGCGGGAGGCGTATCGTCCCGGGGAAAATCTCGGTAGCGCGTTTGCGCGGCTGTTTGCGGGGCTGTTTGCGGATTGGGGAGTAATTTTGCTTGATCCGGCGGATAAGGAGTTTCATGATCTGGCGAAACCTTTGTTCCGCGCGGCGATTGAACGGGCGCCGGAACTGGACGAGGCATTGCTCGGGCGGGGCAAGGCGATTGAGGCGGCGGGATATCACCAGCAGGTGAAAGTGACGTCCGCGAGCACGTTGCTGTTTGAAGTGAAAAATGGCGCGCGCACCGTGGTGCGGCGGCGCAACGGCGGTCACGGTAATGGCGGGGACTTTGCAGTGGGTGAGGAAAAGAATTCGCGCGAAGAACTGTTGGGCCGGATTGACGCGGCGCCGGAGAAGTTCAATCCGAATGTGCTGTTGCGGCCGGTGGTGCAGGACTACCTGCTGCCTACGCTGGTTTATACGGGCGGAGCGGCGGAGGTGGCGTATTTCGCGCAGGCCGGCGTGGTATATGAGAAATTGCTGGGACGGGTGACGCCGATTCTGCCGCGGTTTTCGGCGACGCTGGTCGAGGCGAAGGCGGAGAGAATTTTGAAGCGCTATCAACTGGGGCTGCCTGAGGTGTTGCTGGGTCCGGAGAAAGTGCGTGAGACGATTGCGGCTCGGTGTTTGCCTCCGGATTTGCAGGTGCGTTTTTCGGAGGCGTATGCGAGTGCGGAGCAGTCGATGAGTGCTCTGCGCGAATCGATTGGCAAGCTGGATTCAACTCTAATCGAGGCAGCGGACCGCGCGCGGATGCGAATGTGGCATCAGGTCAACCGGCTGCAAGGGCGGGCGTCACGCGCGGAGTTGCTGCGGAATGAGGCGATCACGCGGCACGCGGATGCGTTGAGCCATGCCTTGTTTCCGCACAAGGCGTTACAGGAGCGCGAAGTGGCGGGGGTAAGTTTTGTGGCGCGGTACGGGCGGGAGTTGCTGGCTCGGCTCTATGAGACGATCAATCCGGATTGTCATGATCATCAGGTGATTGAGGTGCAGTAGGCGTCGTGCCCTCAGCGGCTAAACAGGCTGCGGAAAAAGTGTTTTTCAAGCGCAGCATTCCCCCAGCGGCTGGAAGCCGCTGATGATTTCGCGGCAGTTACGGCACGAGTGGNNGCCCTTCCCAAAACCGGCGCGAACCGGAGTTTTTCCGCAGCGCTGAAGCGCTGGGCTAAGTTAGGTCGCCCCTCCGGGGCTGTGACCTGTAGCCATTTCGTCCCGCCGGATTGCCTGAACGCCCGAAGACGGGTTCCCACGCGCACATCTTCGGGGCCACGCGCCGACAATCAATTTCCGTGCAATGCGATCTGCAATTCCTCAAGCGATTCCACGCGCGGCACTGCTTTGTCGCGGTAGGCGCCGGGGACATCCATCAAGATTGCTTGCATGCCTGCGGCGGTGGCGCCGAGGTAATCCACGGAATAGACGTCGCCGACGTAGAGGCTCTCTTCGGGAGTGGCGTTCATGCTCTGGAGGGCCTGGCGGAAAATTTCCGGGTGCGGCTTTTCGTAGCCGACCAGGCCGGAGTCGGTGATGGTGCGGAAGCAGCGAGCGATGCCGCATCTTGTCAACACATCTTCGATTCCGCCATCCGCATTGGATATGACCGCGATCTTGTACTGCTCGCCGATCTGGTGCAGTTGCTCGGCGGTGCCGGGGCGAATCTGGTCCCAGTTGGCGGAGTTGCGGATGCCGGAGACCAGTTGATCGCGGGCGGCGTCGTCTTCGAGGCCGAGTTCGGAGAGCAACTGGGAGTAGAACATCCACCAGAAGCTGTGGTCGGTGCTGCCGTTGGTGGTCATCATGCCGTCGAAACGATTCTTGGTGCGGCATTCCAGGTCGCGCAGGTGTTCGGGCTCGGGCACAAAGCCGCGGTCGGTGAGAGGCGCGTGAATGCGGCTGCGATTGGGGAAGAGCAGGGTGTTGCCGACGTCGAAGAAGATGAATTTGGGTTTCGAGCGCATGGGTTTTTCCGTTTCTGGTTCCACTGCCCATTATCTATCAGGCACTCTGCGGGCGTTTCTGCGAGGTGGGGCTGGCCGAATGAATTAAACTGACGGATTGCCGATGTACTAAAGGAGACTCTCATTAAGTTTCGGCAGAAAGCATCAACCACAGGGTGCACAGGGGTGCACGGGGGGAACCCGAGACTTAATCAGCGTTTCCCTAAGTCGGACTGAGGATCATGGCCCAACTGCGAGTCGTAATTCTGTGGCACCAGCACCAGCCGTTCTATAAGGACCTGGTGACGGGGCAGTATCGCCTGCCCTGGACGCGGCTGCATGCGCTGAAGGATTACTACGGAATGGTGAAACTGCTGGACGAGTTCCCACAGGTGCACCAGACGTTCAATCTGGTGCCTTCGCTGATCACGCAGATTCAAGAATACGTTTCGGGCGAGGCGCAGGATCCGTTTTTGCAGGTGGTGGCGAAGTCCGCGAAGGACCTGACGGAGGCGGAACGGCGGTTCGCGCTGCAATATTTGTTTCAGGCGAATCCCGCGAATGTCATCGGGCGTTATCCGCGGTATCGCGAGCTGTGGGAGAAATGTCACGGGGCGGGAGAATCGCCGGAACGGGCGGAGAAATATTTTCAGGCGCAGGATTTTACAGACCTGCAGGTGCTTTCGCAGATTGGATGGTTTGACGAATATTTTCTGGCGGAGAAGGACATTGCGGAACTGATTCGCAAAGGGCGGAACTATACGCTCGAAGATCAGCGGCTGGTGATCGGGCGGGAGCGCGAGTTGCTGGGCCGGGTGCTGCCGGTGCATGCGGAAGCGGCCAAGAAGGGTTTGATCGAAATTTCGACTTCGCCTTTTTATCATCCCATTCTGCCGCTGGTGTGCGACACGCAGATGGGGGCGGTGTCGTCGCCGGGACTGCCCTTGCCGCAGAACCGGTATCGGCATCCCGACGATGCCCGCGAGCAATTGCAGCGCGGACTGGACCTGCATAAAAAAGTGTTTGGGGTGCGGCCGAAAGGCGTGTGGCCGTCGGAGGGCAGCGTTTCAGAAGAGACGCTGGCGATTGCGCACGAGTTGGGAGTGAAGTGGATGGCGACCGACGAAGGCGTGCTGGGGCGGACGCTGGGGATGAATTTCTCGCGCGACGGTTACGGACGCCTCAATTCGGATCTGGCGCACCGGCTGTACACGATTTATCGCTATGAAAACAACGATACGCGGATGAATCTGCTGTTCCGCGACCACACGCTGTCGGATCTGATCGGATTCGTGTATTCGGGGATGCCGCCGCAAGACGCGGCGAACAATCTGATCCAGAAGATCAAGGAATCGGCGCAGCCGGTGCTTGCGAACGGGCAGGACGCTTTGGTCCCAATCATTCTGGATGGCGAAAATGCGTGGGAATATTATCCGCAGTCGGGACGGGAATTCCTGCGGCGATTCTACGACGCGTTGCAGAAAGAACCGGGAATGGAAGCGGTGACGGTAAGCGAGGCGATTACGCGGCACACGAACGTCAGTTCTCTGAAATCAATTGTGCCGGGGTCGTGGATCAACGCGAACTTCAACGTCTGGATTGGAGCGCCGGAAGACAACAAGGCTTGGGATTATCTGTATCAGGCGCGCAATTTCTACGCTGAAGCGNNAGCGACTGGAACTGGTGGTATGGTCCGGAGCACCACTCGGCGAACGATCGCGACTTCGACGAACTCTACCGCAAACACCTGTCGAATATTTATACGGCGCTCGGTGGAACGCCTCCGGATTATCTGGCGCAGCCGATCAGTGGCGGGGCGAGTCGTCCTCTGTTTACGCCGCAGACGGCTTACATTCATCCGCGGGTGGCGGGCGACATGGTGCGCTACTTTGAGTGGATGGGAGCGGCATGTTATACGGCGGACCAGCGCTCGGGCGCGATGCACGGCAAGCAATTTCTGATGGATGAGGTGTTTGCCGGGATCGACGAGGAGTACGTGTACGGGCGATTGGATTTCGCGGGCAAGGTTCCGATCGACGCATTCGAGGTGGTGGTGAATGTGGAATCATGGGCCAATCATGCGGGCAATCCGCGGCGCGAACTGCGGTTGGATGCGACGGTGGCAGAAGGGCGCATCACGTCGTGGAGGGTGACACAGGGTAAGGGCACGGCGGTGGCAGATTGGACGGATGCGAAAGATGCGCGGGTGGCGCTCGTCCGGAATTTTGAATTTGGCCTGCCGCTGAAGTGGCTGCTGGCGGCTCCGCTAGAGATTGAGAAAGTGCGTGGACTGAAAAGCTCGGATGTGCTGACGGTGCGACTGCGGCTGCGCTTTAGTGTGTGGCAAAACCATCTACCGGTCGACGCGTTGCCGGTGGAAGGATGGATCGAACTGGAGTTGCTGGCGGAGGAGGATCTGGTGGCGGGTGGGGGATAGGGCCAGGTTTCAAGGTTTCAAGGAGGCCAAGAGGCTGGCACTCCAATCGCGACGAATCAATAGAGACCCTGAAAGTCTGAAGCCTGGCTCTTCTCTAAGTTCCCTACTGGCCGCTGCTGGCGGTGCTCATCGTCATGGGCCGGTTCAGTTCCATTACTAGTTCTGTGCCTGCGGGAAGTGTCGCGGAGCGGTGCTTGCCGAGCCAGTGGGTGACGGTCACGGTGGCGCCGATCATCCCGCCGATCAGAAAGCCTTTGCCTCCGCCGGCCAGCGCGCCGATGAGCATGCCGCCGCCGGTGCCCATGCCGATTTCGGTTAGATCTTTGGCGTCGTGGCCATCGCCTTTGAACTGGCCTTCGGAGTTGACGTCCGAGCCGCGGCCAGCGTTGGTGTCAACCAACGAGGCGCTTAGCATGAACCTGTCTCCATTGGGAAGGACGAGGTTCTCGGGGAAGATGGCGATGGTGGGCTTGCCGGCGATGCGGCGGGGCTCATTCGTTTTCGTGACCCGGCCCTCGACCGTCGTGCCGATCGGGATCACGGTTTTTCCGTCCATCACGAGCGGCTCGGTGACTCTTGCCGAGAAGGGATCTCCGGCTTTCGAACTGAAGGTGGCGAGCGTGGTTTCAAGTTTCATCTTGACGGCCGTGCCGGTGGGCAGGGCGGTTTGCGCGCCGGCGAAACTGGCGATCAGGATGACCAATGGCAAGGAAAGCGATGCCAGCGAAAGTGTTTTCTTCATGTTGTCTTTACCTCCAAGATTCAGTTGTGGCACTTCATTTGTCGATCAGTTGCAAAGCTCCAAGAACGTCATCGAGCGGCGCGCGGTCGTGCTGGTTGTCGCCGCGGTAGATGTAACGCACCCACCGGTTGCGGTCGATGACGAAGGTGGCCGGGTGCGCGATGTTGATAGCGTCATGACCGAACGCGTGATGGAGTCCGTAGTCTCTGGTCACGGTGCGCTCCTCATCGAGCAAGAACGCGCTGGAGATGGGATGCTTCTCAAGAAACTTCCCCGGCTTCCACACGCCATCGCGTTTTTCGGCGGCGATGAATGCCAACTGGGCTCGCGCCGCCGCAATCTCCGGTATCCGCGACTCGAACTGAGTCATGCGCTTGACGCAGTTCGGTCACCAAGTGCCGCGCAGAAACTCGAGAATCAGCGTGCCCTCGGCCAGCANNTCGGTGCGGTTCTTCACGTTGAGTTCGACTTTAAGCGAGGTGGGAAGCGGGAACAATAACGGATGGGGTTCGGGGGATGGCGAGTGGGCGATGCAAAGATCACGGGGCATAGATGTGCGGGTCGCTGATCACAGTTCGTGCGTCACAGACCGGGTGGTTCGGTGTCCGCTATAATTCGGCTGCAAACGTGGGAGCCGCGTCGAGCCGCGTCTCTACGGTTCGGGCCCATGGTTTTCAATCGATCGGAAGAATAAAGGACGCATCTATGCCTCTCACAAGTATTGCGGAAATTCGCGGACGCCAGGTGTTGGACTCACGTGGCAATCCGACGGTGGAAGCGGAAGTATTTCTGGATGGCGGCGCCAGCGCGCGGGCCATTGTGCCGAGTGGAGCCTCCACCGGCGAGCATGAAGCCGTCGAATTGCGGGACGGGGACAAAACGGTGTACCTCGGCAAGGGCGTGCTGCAAGCGGTGGGCAACGTGAATGGCGAGATTGCGGAATCGCTCGGCGGATGCGACGCGGCCGATCAGCGCACGCTCGATGCCCGGCTGATCGAACTGGATGGCACTCCGAATAAAGGACGGCTGGGAGCGAACGCGATTCTGGCGGTTTCGATGGCGGCGGCGCGGGCTTCGGCGAGGGCTTGCGAACTGCCGCTGTATCGCTATCTGGGCGGAGCGGCGGCGAACGTGTTGCCGGTGCCGATGATGAACATCCTGAACGGCGGCGCTCACGCCGATAACAACGTCGATTTCCAGGAGTTCATGGTGATGCCGGTGGGAGCGCCATCGTTTTCCGAGGCGCTGCGCTGGGGTGTGGAAGTTTTTCATACGCTCAAGGGCGTGCTGAAAAAGCGCGGATATAACACGTCGGTCGGCGACGAGGGCGGGTTCGCTCCGTCGGTGAAGTCGAACGTTGAGGCGATTGAGGTGGTGCTGGAGGCGATTTCACAGGCGGGCTACAAGCCGGGTAAGGATATTGGGATTGCGCTCGATCCGGCAGCCAGCGAGTTTTATCAGGATGGGAAGTATGTGTTCAAGAAATCGGACAAGTCGGCCAAGAGTTCGGAAGACATGATTCGCTACTATGCGAAATGGGTGAACGACTATCCGATTGTGTCGCTCGAGGATGGGCTGTCGGAGAACGACTGGGAGGGGTGGGCGCTGCTGACCAAAGAACTCGGCGGCAAGATTCAGTTGGTGGCCGACGACATCTTCGTCACCAACATCGAGATCTTCGCCAAGGGCATCGAGAAGGGAATTGCCAACTCGATCCTGATCAAGCTCAACCAGATTGGCACGGTCAGCGAGACGCTGGACGCAATCGATCTCGGACGCCGCAATGGATACACGTCGGTGATCTCGCACCGCTCCGGCGAAACAGAAGACACGTTCATTGCGGACTTTGCGGTGGCGACAGGCGCGGGACAGATCAAGACGGGATCGGCCTCGCGCACCGACCGGATTGCCAAGTACAACCAGTTGCTGCGGATTGAAGAAGAGTTGGGCGGCGCGG
This sequence comes from Acidobacteriaceae bacterium, assembly GCA_003162935.1. Classification (GTDB taxonomy): domain Bacteria; phylum Acidobacteriota; class Terriglobia; order Terriglobales; family Acidobacteriaceae; genus Acidiflorens. The sequence goes on along the minus strand of PLUW01000067.1, from coordinate 7,120 downwards.
CGCGGTTTTTGGGAGTGAAGGCGCTGAACTATAGAGGGTGAGGAGAGAGCGAGAGGCGCATGGTGCCGATTTTCGACGCTCACTATAAACGTGCGGGAATGCGAATTAATCTAGTAGCGTTCCTGCTCGTTTTACTAGCGATTTCCGCTCCAGCACACGGCCAGCCGCCTGCTGGCTTTCATTGGGTGGACTTCAAACGTGAATTTGCAACCGTGCAAAAGGTTGAACAGGCGCTCAAAGGTGAAGAGTACACAGCAGTTCGCGAAATCGTCCTTGCGGATGGATTTGCTTTAGTGACGGCGGTCAGGCGTGAGTCTTGGCAAACCACACCAGCAGAGGATCAGTGGCTCGTATATAGTGTCTCGACGCAGAGCGGTGACGCCCGAAAACTTCTGATCGGCTATGACTTGCAAATCAAGGATTGGTTCGGTTTCACTTTAAAGGACAAAGACCTCGGCGTAATTTACCTCGACTGCGATGAATGCGAACCAGCGAGTTTGTTCACGGCGCTTCATTACGATCCCCGAGAGGGTTGGCGCGCGCGTTGGGCGAATGAGAAGAGCCCTGACCATCCAGGCATAACGCTCCGCGTTACGGACGTTGGAGATCCGTACACAAATGAAGATGTGGACCAGGTGTTCGCCGTAATCACACCCAAGAACGGCGTCGCGAGTATTGGGACCTGGTATCACTCTAGGGATCTAGCAACAGGCAAGATCAGTGACGACGTGGGCATGTATTCCGTTGACCCGTCGACCGGAAGAGACAAATCAATTGTCCTCACAGGACCGAAAGCGAAAGAATGGGAATTGCGACTCTGCCATGTCAAGGATTCATGGTTGAGTCCTGCGATGGGTCAGTCTACTCGCACCTGCAAAGGGCTATTGAGCGTGAAGCGAAATCCTCCGAGATGAATCGAGGCTAATCCATATTGACTTAGCTAAAGACTTAGTCCATAATGACGCTATGGAAGTCAACATCCATGAAGCTAAGACCCATCTTTCCAAGCTTTTAGAGCGTGTTGCCTTGGGCGAAGAAGTCATCATCGCCAAAGCGGGCACTCCCGTCGCCCGGCTCATACGCATTGAGATGGAGCCAAAGACCCGAGTTTTCGGGAGCGCCAAAGGGGAATTCACCGTTCCGGACGACTTCAACGATCCCGATCCAGAGATCGAGGATCTGTTTTATGAGGGCCCGCTCTTCCCGAAAACAGATGTCTCCACGAAGTGAGAACACTCCTCGACACGCACGCATTTCTATGGGGGATCTCTGGGGACAGGCGTATGTCACAACATGCTCGCGACATCTTTATCGGTCCGAGCAATTTGTTGCTGAGTATCGCGAGCATCTGGGAGATCCTGATCAAGGTGCAGCTCGGCAAGCTGAATCTTCCTCAACCCGCAGGCCCGTACATCATCCGCAAATTAGCTGAAAACAGGATCGAAGTTCTGCCCATCACTTTAGATCATGTGCTGGGAATTGAATCGTTGCCGCTCCATCATCGTGACCCGTTCGACCGCTTGCTTATCGCGCAGAGCATCGAAGAAGGATGGCCGATCATCACGGCCGATCCCTGGTTCGCGCGCTATCCGGTTGAGGTCATCTGGTAAGTTGAACGCCGCTAGAACCCCATCGTGTCGTCCGCCGAAGGGCCGTAGGTTGATGGGACCGGCTTCTCGTTCATGCGCAGATAGACTCCGAGTTGGGCGCGGTGGTGGACCACGTGATTGAGGAACATTTGGCGGTAGGCCAGGAAGCGCGATCCGCTGAAGATGGGCTTGCCGCCGAAACTCAGCTTCCAAGGCTGGGTCCAGGCTTCATCGGGGGTATTCTTGAGGGCGGCGCGGGCCTTGGCAGCACCTTCATCGAAAGCGGCGACCAGTTGCGCGGCGGACTCGAAGGGCAGAGGTTTGAAGCTGCTCTTGGAGAAATCGAGCTCGGGCGTGGTCAGGATCGTGAGACCAAAGCTGGCCAACTGCGCGATGTGCGGCGCGAGCTTGTTCAGCGGCATGGACCGGGGATGCGGCGCGAAGTCTTTCTTGTCTTCCGGAACGCGTTCCAGCATCGTCCGGGTTTTCTTCATTTCTTCATCGAATTCAACTAGAAGCAAGTCACCGATAGGCATGTTGACCCCCGGCGATAGTATAAACGCCAAAGTGCGCGGCCGTGAATGGCGGTACTATCTATAAGGTAGTGGCTCAGTCTGCGAATCCTTAACCACCAAGGGCACGAAGGTACACGAAGGAAGCTCTTGGGGAAGCTCTCACGATACTTCATAAGCCAGGAGCTAAAAGCGAATTTATGCCTCGTCCGAAACCTCTCGTTCTCATCATTCTCGACGGCTGGGGATACCGGGCCGAAACCAAAGCCAACGCCATCGCGCTGGCGCGCAAGCCGATCTATGACCGGCTGCTGCGCGAGTATCCGAATACGCTGATTCATACCAGCGGGCCGTTCGTCGGGCTGCCGGAAGGGCAGATGGGGAATAGCGAAGTCGGGCATCTGAATATTGGCGCGGGGCGCATCGTGCACATGGATATCACGCGCATCGATCTGATGATCCAGAACGGCGAATTCTTCTCGCATCCTGTGCTGGTCGAGGCGATGAAGAACGCTTGCTTGAGCGGGCGCAAGCTGCATCTGTTCGGGCTGGTTTCGGATGGCGGCGTGCATTCGCGGCAGGAGCATCTTTACGCGCTGCTGAAAATGGCGAAGCAGCAGGGAGTGGATCGTGTGTTCGTGCATGCCTTCATGGATGGGCGCGACACGCTGCCGACCAATGGCGCGGGTTATCTCGAACAACTCCAGCAGAAGATGCGCGAGTACAACTCCGGCAAGATCGCGACCGTTAACGGGCGCTACTATGCCATGGACCGCGACCGGCGCTGGGAGCGCGTTGCCAAGGCCTACAGTGCGATGGTCGAGGGCAAGGCCGAGGGCGGAACGCAGGCCGACGCCGTGAAAGGGATGAAGGAATCCTACAACAAAGACGTGACCGACGAGTTCGTGGTGCCGTTTGTCTGCACGGATGGTCACGGCGAGGCGCTGGCGAGGATTGCGGACGACGATTCTTGTATCTGTTTTAATTTCCGCGCCGATCGCGTGCGCGAGATCACGCGCGCGCTGTGCCGCAATAGTGGTCTGGATGCGAAGGGCGGAAGCGATTTGCCGGGGGCGGCCGAACTCGACGCAACGATTGCTCGCGACCGCGCGCCGAGGAACCTGAAATATGTGTGCATGACGCAGTACGACCAGCATTTCAGCTTGCCAGTGGTGATTCCTCCGGAATCGATGGCGAACATTCTGGCGAACGTGATGGGTGGGCTCAACATGCGCAACCTGCGCGTGGCGGAGACGGAGAAGTATGCGCATGTGACGTACTTTTTTAACGGCGGAGTGGAGCAACCTTTTCCGGGAGAGGATCGGGTGATGGTGCAGTCTCCGAAGGTCGCAACCTACGATCTGAAGCCGGAGATGAGCGCGGCTGGCGTGGCCGCGGCGGTGGTCAAGGCAACGAACGAGGGCACGTTCGACGTGATCATCGTCAATTTCGCCAACGCCGATATGGTGGGGCATTCGGGAAAGATTGAGCCTACGATCAAGGCGGTTGAGACCGTCGATGCGTGTCTCGGGGAGATCGAAAAAGCGGTGCGCGCCAAGGGCGGGGCGATGCTGATTACTGCCGACCATGGGAATGCCGAGATGATGATCGACCCGGTGAGCGGCGGCCCGCATACGGCGCATACTACGAATCCGGTGCCGTTTATCGTGATGGCGGAGGATGCTGCGAAGTACACGCTGAAGCCGAATGGGTCGCTGCGGGATATTTCGCCGACGATTCTGGGCATGCTGGGAATTACTGAGCCGAAAGAGATGACGGGTTCGGATTTGCGGGCGCTGCGAAAATCTTGAACCGCCGAGGACGCCGGGAAGAACAAAAGTCAACGATTCTCAAGCACCATCGACGAACACGTTCTACCGCGTATCGATTCCAAATCCCAGGAACACATTTACTTCCACCGGTTCATTGCCCCGCGAAGCCGGGCGAAATTTCCAATTGTGCAGGGCCACGAGGAGCTTCGAGGTTGTTTCCGCCGCGCCGGGTTCCAGCACTTTCAGGTCTTTGATATTTCCGGCACGGTCGAGAATGCAGGTGAACACAACGTAGGTCGAGCGCAGTCCCGAGGGCAGGTCGTTGCGGATGGGTGCGGGTGCGGTGAGGTCTCCGGAGTATGCGTGCACGGCGGAGGCAGGATCGGCGTATTGCATCACCGCCATGCCGAGCGAGGTTTCGATGTAGATGGAATAGTTGTCGCCCTTCAATTGACCGTAGCGATTGAAGACGCCGCCGGAGCTTGATGTGGCCTTGACTGTGTAGCCGGGCGCTCCGTGAATGTTGGTGGAGGAACGGCCGGGGCCGTTCGCGGGGGCGTCGCCGCCGCCGGGGGTTCCGAAGCTGGGCAGGGTGATGGTGGTGGTGCCGCCTTCGACGGAGACTCCAGACATGGCGGGAGGGCCGGTGGTGCCGGTGCCGGAGCCGCCGGGGCCGGGGTAGGGCGAAATTCCTGCGTGGGCGTTGGGGTCGGAGCCGCGGCCGGCGCCTTCCCGGCCAGCGCCTGAACCTTCGCCTTGCAATCCGCTGCCGGGACCGTTGCCTTTGCCGATGCTTGATCCGGTGCCACTGCCTCCGAGGCCGGTTTTTGCCGTGCCGGTCGGCGACATGGCGATGGCGCCTGCGCCGGTTGAGTTCGGCAATCCGACTTTCGATCCGGGTTGACTGGAGACTACGACTCCGCTGCCCGGGGCGGTTCCTCCGCCATTCGTCGGAGGAGCTACGGCGGAACCCAGGTCGAGCGGACTTCCGGCTCCTGTGCCTTTGTTGCCGCGTCCGCTGCCGGAGAGTGCTTTGCCTCCGCCGAGACCTGGTGGAGGCGGGACGACGTCGGCGGAACCAACGAGAGCGCCTGCGGAATGACCTGAACGGCTGCCGTTTGCTTGCGCGGCTCCGCCTATGCTGGCAGGTGGAGGCACAACCTGCGGCGTGAGTCCGGTGCCGCTGGACCTTGCTAGTGAACCTCCGCCGGACGCGGATGGCGGAGGCGGGACGGGCTTGGCCTGCAAGTCGCCGGTGGCGGAGCCTCCCCAGCTATCGAGATCGCGGCTGACCTGCGATGGCGGCGGCGCGACCACGGCGGGAGCTGGCATCGACAGCTTGGAAGTTGAGGACACGTCGCGTGGTGGAGCGGAAACCGGCGGTGCGACCACATCGGCATTCTGTGTGAGGGGCATGCGGGAGCTGGCTAAGTCGCGCTGCGCTTCTCTGGGTGCGGGCGCGATGATGGTGGGCGCGAACGGGGTCGCGGTTCGCATCTGGTCGCGCGCGACATCTGGCGCGGGCTCGACGATGTTGGCAGCGTTTAAGGTTGGCGCAGTGCGCGATCGGGTGCGGGTAACATCGGGCGCGGGGGCGATCACGTCGCTCGGCAGCTTGAGCGCATTGCGGTTGGACGATGGGGTCAATTCCGGCGAAGGCGCCACAACGGTCATCTGAGGCAGCGTGGGCGCGGCGTGAGCGGAACGCAGGCCTTCGGCGGGCGGCGGTCCGGGATTGGGCTTGAAGGCGAGCAGATTGGCGACGGCGGAATCGGAGTGAGGCAGATTCAGCTTGGGCGCGTCCACGATCTTCTCGGTCGGCTTGTCGCCGCGGGCGACGCGGATGGTTTGAGTGCGGTGGTGGGCTTGCGATCCGCCGGCGCGTCCGGACTTGCCAGCTTGCGCGCCGCCGCGGTCTTGGGTTTGCGGCAGTTCGTCGCCGGAGTAATAGATGACGTCGGATTGGGGATGCGCGGGAGGAAGCGGAAGCTCCATGGTTAAGAATCGTCCGGGCAGCACGACGATGGCGAGGAACAGAAGGCACTCCAGCAGCCAGGCGGCGAGCATGCCGCGGTAGGGGAAGATGCCGATGGGCGCTTCTCCGGCCAGTGCTTTTGGAGTGCGGGTGAGAGCGGGGCCAAAGGCGGACTTGAATTCTTCCCAGCGCGAGGACCATTCCACCAGAAGGCGCGGCGGTTCGGGCCACTGTGTGACGCTGTCGGGAATGGTGAGGACTTCGGGCATTATTATTTCGAGCTAAATTTCGGTCGATGGTTCTGGGGGATTGGTACTAGTGTAGTGTGCCAGAAGGAATCTGGGATTTCGCGTGACTTGAGTTTTTTTTGCGTGTTCTTTTTGCTTTGGGGATGAGAGCGGAGTTGCTCGGGCGTTTCGAATGTCGAAGGGGCGAAAGTTCGATGCGCCGTGTTTACTTTTGAGTAATCATACCCCCCTTAGCCCCCTACCACCGGTCTTTTGGAATCAAAGACTTAGGAGCGAATCGCGCCAGGTCTTTGAGATTAAATGGGTTACGGGTAAAGTCTTTACTTCTTAATAAGTTATGAGCGCCTCTGGCTCTTCCACTTCTGTCAGTGTTCGGGGTACCCCCTCCCCCTCGGTCTATTGGAATCAGGATTTTAGCGATGACTCCCGCCAAAATCCTGAGCGGAAAGGAGTTACAGGTAAAATCATGATTCCAAATGAGTTAGTTCGCTCCCCACGTTTCTGATCTGATTGCGGACCTCGGACGTACCGGCCGGAGGGCCGCGCGCTCGAAATTCATTGTCCGCGATACTTTTATTATAAGAGAAGGTGTCAAGGATTTGGATCACAGGGTAGTGCCTCAGTTTGAAAACTGCACTACCGATCACAGGGGGAGCTAAGTGCGGTGATTGCGGACAAGACTACTCATCGNNCGATCCGCTAGAATTCGCGGGAGTTGAGCGTTACTTGGCCACCTAGTCGCAAAACGCGTGCAAAAAGAAAAGCAGAGGACTTCTCCTCTGCTTCTTTCCGGCTTGTACCCTCCCCAGGCACTTGCCAAATTCGAACTTATTGGAGCGCCGTCTCGGTTCCGACGCAGGCAGTAGTGCTGGTGGGCACACGGATGACAGCATCCGCGATCGAGCAGAAGTGGCGCACGCCGGTCTGGTTGGCAGTCAACGGGTTGGCGTTCGCCGAGTAGGTGGAAGCCGGCGTGCCGGTGACGTTGGCCAGAACGAACGAATAGCCGCTCTTGGTACCCGAG
>PLUW01000023.1 GCA_003162935.1 Acidobacteriaceae bacterium | reverse complement strand
GCGGCGTTGGAGAAGGCGGTCGCGCGCTGAACGACTGTGGATGCTGGGGCAGCAACGATCCGGCGACGGCCGCGCACCACACGAGCTCTACAACGCCGCGGCTTGGTCGCGGCGCCGAGCCTGGATTTCAATATAGACGTTAATTAGTGAAACGGCGGCTGGCGTTACGCCGGGGATTCGCGAGGCTTGGCCGATCGTCTGGGGGACGACTTTGCCGAGTGTCTCCTGCATCTCGCGCGATAGACCACTGACGGCACGGTAGTCGAACCAGTCAGGAATGCGGCGCAATTCGGCCTTTTTCAGGCGATCGATGGCGCGCTGTTGCTGGTCGAGATAGCCGGCGTATTTGATTTCCGTTTCGATGGACTTGAGCTCGTTGCGGACTTCGGAGGAAATCTTTACCACAGGGTACACGGGGGGCACAGAGGAAGTTCTTTCGAAAAAGCTGGGCACGATATTTTGCAGAATGGGCGCTAGTTGCTCGATGACGATTTCGGGGCGCTTCAGCAGTTGCGACAAAGGCTGACCGATTGCTGAGGACAGATCCGTCGCGCTGCCAGCGACAGCAGTCGAGCTCGGATCGACTTCGACGGGGCGGATTCCCGTCACCACGCTTGCCGGTTCCAGCACGAGTTCCGCGATGGCTGCGGTGAGTTTGGTTTTGTCGAGGATTTGCTTTACTTCTTCCAGCCTGGCCTGCTTCGCTTCAAACTCGTTCCAGGCTTCATCCGAGATCAGGCCCACGCGGCGGCCATGCGGAGTTAGGCGGCGATCGGCATTGTCGATGCGCAGGTGCAGGCGGAATTCGGCGCGCGAGGTGAACATGCGATATGGCTCGTTGGTGCCTTTTGAGATCAGGTCGTCGATCAGGATGGCGGTGTAGGCTTCGGTGCGGTCGAGAATCAGCGGAGGTTCTTGCTTAACTTTCAGCGCGGCGTTGATGCCCGCCATGAGTCCCTGGCACGCCGCTTCTTCGTAGCCTGACGTGCCATTAATCTGTCCGCCGAGGAACAAGCCGACGACTTTTTTCGTTTCCAGCGTGCGCTTCAGTTCGGTGGGATCGATGGAGTCGTATTCGATGGCGTAGCCGGGACGCATCATCTCGGCGTTTTCGAGTCCGGGGATGGACTTGAGAATCGCGAGTTGCACGTCGATTGGCAGCGAGGTGCTCATGCCGTTGACGTAGATTTCGTGGGTGTTGAGGCCCTCGGGCTCCAGAAACAGCTGATGCGTAAGTTTGTCGGGGAACTTGACGATTTTGTCTTCAATCGATGGACAATAGCGCGGGCCGGTCGATTGAATTTGCCCACTATACATGGGCGAGCGATGCACGTTCTCGCGAATGATGCGATGCGTTTCTTCGGTGGTGAACGCGATGTAGCACGGCACCTGCGAGTCGTGATGGGCGACGCGGCGGGTGCGGAAACTAAAGGGCGTGGGATCGACATCGCCGGGCTGGCGCTCGAAGCGCGACCAGTCGATGGTACGGCCGTCGAGGCGTGGAGGCGTGCCGGTTTTGAGGCGGCATCCGCGCAGGCCGAGGTTCTTGAGCGCTTCGCCGAGCAGAATGGCGGCGGGTTCTCCCGAGCGTCCGGCCGGATACTGCTGTTCGCCGCAATGAATGAGGCCGTTGAGAAAGGTTCCGGTGGTGACGATGACGGCTTCGGCGGAGACGCGACGGCCGTCGCGGAGGAGGATGCCGGTGATACGGTTGCCAGTTGCCGGTTGCCAGTTGTCAGTCGCGCCAGGTGTAACTGGCAGGTGACAGCTGGCGGCTGGCAACTGCTCCATGATCACATCCGCCACCTCGGCCTGCTTGATGCTGAGGTTCGGCTGCGATTCGAGGACCTCGCGCATCTTCAGGCGATAGGCTTGCTTGTCGCACTGGGCGCGGGGCGACCAGACGGCGGGGCCGCGGGAAGTGTTGAGCAGGCGAAATTGGATTCCGACGGCGTCGGTGATTTCGCCCATGATGCCGCCGAGCGCGTCGACTTCGCGGACGAGATGGCCCTTGGCGATGCCGCCAATGGCGGGGTTGCACGACATTTGGGCGATCAGGTCGACATTCAACGTGAAGAGCGCCGTCTTCAGGCCCAGGCGAGCGGATGCCATGGCGGCTTCGCATCCGGCATGACCGGCTCCGACCACGACAACGTCGAAATGTTCGTCAAATTTCTGCATGTGCACTGCTCAGAAGCCCACGTGAACGGAGGGGAGACTGCTGCTTGATTGTAACAACGTTGGCGGCTGTGGCGGGGCAGATGAAGGCGGCCTGTGAGGGCGCTTAGAGCCGTCTCGGAGGGCCTGCCCATCTCGCCGCCCGAGCTACCGGAAATCGGATGTCAATTAAACTGGCTTCGACGCTAGGTCGCAGTGGTAAAGTATGAAATTCAGAAAGGCAGGAACAAGCCAGTGAAATTCATCGGCGGACTGATACTCGGACTTCTCATCGTGCCCTTCGGCGCTTATTTGTATTTCACGGGCGGCGCGGCGCCCGTGGCCACGACCGATTCGGATATGCCGTTCGAGAATTACTTCGCGCACAAGGCTTTGAATGCGCGCATTGCGAAAGACATGCCGAAGAACGTTCCGATCCAGCCGACCGAAACCAACTACGTGGCCGGGGCGGAACTGTACAAGCAGCATTGCGGAGTTTGCCACGGCTTGCCGTTGTCGCCGAAGACGGCAATCGCGACGGGAATGTATCCGCGGCCGCCGCAGCTATTCCAGGGAAAGGGTGTGACCGACGACGAGCCGGGCGAGACCTACTGGAAGATCTTCAACGGCATTCGACTGACCGGTATGCCCGGCTTCAGCAAAACCCTTTCGGAGACGCAGATGTGGCAGATGGCGCTGCTGCTGGCGAATGCCGACAAGCTGCCGCCTGCAGCAAAAGCGGAGCTGGTCGCGCCCGTCGGAGCGAATGCGGCGACGACAACTGTGCCGCTTGTGTCTCCGATACCGCCCGCGCCAGGGTTCCCGAGTTCCGCGCCGGCGAAATAAAATTGCGCCGGGCGCCCCGCGCTAACCCACGAGCCCTTTCTCGCGCTATCGTGTAAGCATGGCGTTTGGCCGTCCCAGAAAACTCTTTACCGAAGCGGAGCTTTACGAGTACGCCGTTGGCGCCCTGGCGCGCCGCATGCGGTCGGTTGCGGAGTTGAAGCGCCTGCTGCGTAATCGCGTCGAAGCCGATACGGAGTTCGGCAAGACGCTGGTGGAGTTGATTGTCGTCCGCCTGAAAGATCAGGGCTATCTGAACGACGCGAAGTACGCGACGGCTTTTTCGTCCTATCGGCGCGACAACGAAAAATTCGGGCGCATGCGCGTCGTCAACGACCTCAAAGCCAAGGGAGTGCACGGTGAAGTCATCGAGAAGGCGGTTTCTTCCGTTTACGACGATGTGAAAGAAGAAAATCTCGCGCGCGCCTATCTACGCCGCAAACGGCTGCAGAAGCCCAAGGACAGGGATCAGAAGCAGACGGCTCGCATCTTCCGCCAATTGATGCGCGCGGGGTTTGGATCGAAGACCATCTTTACGATCCTGAAAAAATGGGACGTAGACGAAGAGACGCTTAGCGAACTGGAGAATGAAACGTAAAGCAGGTTTCAAAGTTTCAGGGTTTCAAAATTTCAACGACGACGCGGTACCGGTCGCGTCGATTTCGCCGGTTCTTTGAAGCTGTGAAGGGTTGAGACTTTGACACCTGGCGCTGCTTCGCTATTGCGCCTGCCTACCTACTCTGATAAAACTTTGCACTAACGAAAATATCTGCAATTCCCTTGGAGGAACTATGAAGACGAAGTTCTGTTTGACGATCGCAACCGCGCTGCTGGCTCTGACTGCGGTCTCCTACGGCCAGGCCGGGGACGACATGAAGAAGGCCGCCGACGACACGGGCAGCGCGACGAAAAAGGCCGCTGTGAAGACGGGGCATGCCACCAAGAAGGCCGCCGTGAAGACCGGCGACGCGACGGAAACCGCTGCCAAGGACACTGGACACGCCACCAAGACCGCCGCCGTGAAGACGGCGCACGTCACGAAGAAAGCGGCCGTGAAAACCGGCGACGCCACCGAAAAGGCCGCCGACAAGACCGGCGATGCCACCAAGACCGCTGCCAAGGATACCGGCAAGGGCGTGAAGAAAGGCACCAAGGCAGTCGGCCACGGAGTAAAGACGGGCGCCGAGAAGACCGACGACGCGGTGAAGTAGCTAGTTAGGTTAATGGAGGGACGGGCGTCTCCGCCCGTCCTGCTGTATCGCTCGCCTCGCATGCAGGCGGATTCCTTGGTCTGCGGTCTTTCCGCGGACCGTCCGCTTGCCTTTCGAACGTCCCCCGCCGAAGCGGCCAAGCCGGGCCTTGTTTCTCGTTGTGGTTTATCGTTTAGAATTTAATCTTGACCAATCAAGCCCCCATGCTTACAGGCTCCCAAATTCGCCGCAAGTTTCTCGACTTCTTTATTCAGAAGGGACACCGCGAGGTGCACTCCTCGTCGCTGGTTCCGGCCAATGATCCGACGCTGCTCTTTACCAACGCCGGGATGAATCAGTTCAAGGACGTTTTCCTGGGCCTCGAAAAGCGCGACTACGCGCGGGCGACGACCTCGCAGAAATGCGTGCGTGCAGGAGGGAAGCACAACGATCTCGAAAACGTGGGCTTCACCAATCGTCACCACACGTTTTTTGAGATGCTGGGAAATTTTTCGTTTGGCGATTACTTCAAGAAAGACGCGGTTGCGTACGCCTGGGAGCTGATTACTTCGCCGGAGTGGTTTGGGATTGATAAGGGGAAGCTTTACGTAACGATCTTTGATGACGCCGACAAAGCAGCGGCCTCCCGGGAGCTAGGTTTCGACGTTGAGCGCGACCGTGAGGCGGAGCAATATTGGCTTGATGCAGGAGTTCCCCAGGAGCGCATTTTCCCTGGGAGTAGGAAGGACAACTTCTGGCAAATGGGCGACACCGGCCCCTGCGGTCCCTGTAGCGAGATTCACTACGACATGGGTGTGGCGGCCAGCGACCAAGGACACACAGACTGCGAGTTCGGATGTGAATGCGGTCGTTATGTGGAGATCTGGAATCTGGTTTTTATGCAATACGATCGCCAGGCTGGTGTGACCAAGTTACTGCCTAAACCATCGATCGATACGGGAATGGGATTGGAACGCGTGGCGTCCGTGCTGCAGGGGGTGATTTCGAATTACGAGACAGATTTGTTTACTCCGTTGATCAAGCGGGCGGCGGAGTTGACGGGAAGCGCCACTGCCCGTGCGGGGACGAGCGCCTCGCCCGTCCAAGCCGAGCAAAGCTCGGCAGGCTCTAAGTCGGCAGCTTCCCTGCGCGTGATTGCCGACCACTCCCGTGCAGCAACTTTTCTAATATCGGATGGAGTAACTCCATCGAATGAAGGACGCGGATACGTGCTGCGGAAGATCATTCGTCGCGCCATCACCCACGGCCGATTGCTTGGACAAGAAAATCCGTTCCTGCACGAAATGGTGTTTGCTGTGCGTGACTTGATGCAGGATGCCTACCCGGAGTTGAAAGAGTCGGCGGACCGGGTGTCGAAGGCGGTACTGGTGGAGGAAACGCGGTTTGCTCACGCCCTGGACATTGGATTCGAGCGCTTAGAGGACGGTGCCATGCGTCAGTTCATGAATGCCCCGGGCGTCAGAGCGCCGAACGCGGGGCAGAACTGGACCTTGGATATGATCAAGGCTCAAGGCCTCCCCTTGACCTATCCGGGAGATCACGCGTTCAAGCTTTACGACACTTATGGTTTGCCCCTCGACTTCATAATCGATTTCTGCCGTGATCTAGGGATTTCTTTCGATCAACAGGGCTTCGATCACGCGATGCAGGAGCAGCGTGAGCGTGCCCGCGCCTCATGGAAAGGCGCGGCGAAGCAGACGGCCAACCCTATCTATCAGCAGCTTCCGAAATCTGAATTCGAAGGCTATCGTCAGACTCGCTCCGATGGCTGCGAAGTGCTGGCTCTCATCAAGGACGGCCAAGGCGCACAGGAGCTCAAGGCTGGAGAATCCGGCGAAATCATTTTTGACCACACTCCGTTCTACGCTGAATCCGGCGGCCAGGTTGGCGATCGCGGATGGCTTTACTCTGATGATCACAACACCGTTGTCGCCGAAGTGACTGGATGCTACTACCCGGTGCAGGGAGTGCGAGCGCATCAGGTCACAGCCAAGCAGCCAATTCGCGTTAGCCAGAAAGTCGATGCCGTGGTGGACGCCGCGATTCGTGAATCCACTATGCGCAATCACACGGCTACGCATCTACTTCAGGCGGGGCTGCGCGAAGTTCTCGGGAAGCATGTGAAGCAGGCGGGGTCGCTCGTTGCTCCCAATCATCTGCGGTTTGATTTTTCGCACTTTACTGGAGTCGCCGACGAGGAGTTGCAGGATATTGAAGACATCATCAACAAGGAAGTTCTGCGCAACGAAAAAGTAGAAATTGTCGAAAATGTTCCGATTGACGTGGCTGTCAATGAGTATCACGCGATGGCGCTGTTTGGCGAGAAGTATGGCGACAAGGTGCGCGTGATTAAGATCGGAGATTTTTCCACCGAACTTTGCGGCGGCACGCACACGGGGGCGACGGGCGAGATTGGGCTGATCAAGATATTGAAAGAAGGCAGCGTGTCGTCGGGCGTGCGGCGTATTGAGGCGATCACTGGGTTGGGATCGCTGGCGCACTTCCGCCAGGACCACGAGTTGGAAGGAGTGGTGTCGGCGTTTGTTTCACCCACCCTTGCGCAAAAAGCGCGCAAGGATGGGGCATCCGCCTCTGAGGAGGGTCCGGCAACGCCCGCAGAAGCTCTAAAGGCCGAGATCGAGAAGAAAGACGCGGAGATCAAGCGGCTGGGGCGCGAACTCGATCAGGCGCGGATGAAATCGGCATCGTCGTCGACGGCTAACATCGGCGAGAAAATCAAAGAGGTTAAGGGAGTTAAAGTGCTGGCCCATCGCGTGGACAATCTGGAGCGGGCGCAGATGCGCACGCTGGTCGATCAGATGCGCGACAAGCTTGGATCGGGCGTGGTGGTGCTGGGGTCGGCCTCGGCCTCGGATGGCAACGTCTCGCTGATTGTCGGCGTCACCAAAGATCTCACGGGACGTATTCAGGCGGGAAAAGTTATCGGGCCCATCGCGCAGAAGGTTGGCGGCAAGGGCGGCGGGCGTCCAGATCTGGCCGAAGCGGGCGGAAAAGATGCGGCGGCGCTGGACTCGGCTTTGGGCGAGGCTTACAGCGTGGTGGAGTCGCTGTTGGGGTAAGGTTCTCCGCGAGCGGAAAAAGGCGTTAACCACGGAGGACGCGGGGGATCACAGAGGCAACGAGACCCGGCAATCCAATTCACAATTCCTTCCTAGGAGGTGCTTCATGGGCCGACCCCTGGTGAACGGCGAAGCGGTTCTTTATGGCCGGCTGGTGCAGGGCGCGTATGCGATGTTCACGCGCGATCCTTCCAGTCTTCGGCCCGAGCCTCAACCGGGCGATCTCCCCGATCCTTATGAGTTCGTGGCCTGGATTCACATGTCCGACTTCATCCCCGGCCGCACGGAGCCGCGGTTCTATGGGCTGATCGCGCGCAACAAGAATACGCAAGCAGATTTCGCGGTGGCCATTCGCGGCACCGAAGGATTGGTGGAATGGTGGGACGACGCTTCGGCTTACATGGTCCCGTTCGCGCAGGTTCCGGACGCGGGCCGGGTGGCGCACGGCTTCGACAAGATCTACAGCACGTTGAAGATCGAGCAGCATCCGCGGACTGCGGGGCGTTTGCTGGAAGCCGGGCCGCTGCCGGAGTTGCAGGGATCGTTCGGCGACCAACTGGAGGAGTTGCACAAGCGACTGGAGCGAGTCAGCACGAAAGAAACGGTGGTCAACCGGGCAAAGGGGCGGCCCGAGCGTCCTTACATTGTGACCGGGCACAGTCTGGGAGCAGCGCTGACCACGCTCTTCGTGATGGAGAACGAGGAGAAGAAGAAGTTCGACATCACGACGTCGTGCAAGTTTGCCTCGCCCCGCGTTGGCAACACGGAATTTGTGCGAATTTTCAATTTGCTGCCCATCGCGTCGTGGCGCATCGTCAACTCCTGGGATCTGGTGCCCAAGCTCCCGCTTCGCATTCCGGGTATCCTCGACTATGAGCATGTGAATACGGCCTATGAGTTTTCGTCCGAGGGGATGGCGAAGATGAACCCGGTGTGTTGGCATTCGATGGAAACCTATTTACACTGGCTGGACGCGAGCCTGCCGGTGGATGCGGGTTGCAGGGCGTAGAGTCTGTTGTTGCTGGGAGCGCTATGGATGACCGGATAAAATTCGTCGAGCACCAGGGCAAGCGGATTCTGCTGCTGGATTTTTCGCATTCCAGCACCCACGAGATGCAGCTTCTGCTCGAGTATGTGCGAGTCACGGTGGCGCGGCACGCGCACGAGTCGGTAGTGACGCTGGCCGACTTCACCGGCGCTACTGTGGATCACGCCGTGGCCACCAAGATCAAAGAAGTGCTGACGCTCGACCGGCCTTTCGTGAAGAAGACGGCATGGGTAGGCGCGGAGGGCATTCCGCATGCCTTCATGGAAAACTTCCACAACTTTTCCCAGCGCGAGATTACGACCTTCAAGACGCGGGAAGAGGCGATGGACTGGCTGGTGGGAGAGTAGGTGTCAGGTCCAAGGTGTCAGGTCTCAGGAAAATCTCTTCGCCGTGATTCGCCCATTCTGTCGATTGCTATGGCCTTTCCTGAGACCTAACACCTGAGACCTGACACGCGCTTTTTCAACTTCTCCACTTCAATGTCACTGGTCCGGCCAGTGGATGCCTAAACTCTCCGCCATTTTTCTTCATCTCGAGCATTGCGGTCTTCAGGCCGAAGTACCACTTGGCGGGACGGTCGGCGTCGTCGATCAGCATGAGGTGGGGGTTGTGCCTCAGGCCCTCGGACTGAAGTTCCATGGTGCGCCGATCCTGCTCGACAAATTTTGCGAAGACGAATTTCAGCAACTCGGGGCCGAAGGGAATCCAGCGGAAGAGATTCCAGGCGGCGACTACGTCGATGCGGCACTGGTTGCGCGTGATTGGCGTGACGGTGGTCAGGCTGGAAAACCAGTATTTGCCGGCGCGAATGACTTCCGAACGCAGGTTGGGCAGGACGAAATCGATGGTCGTGGTGATCGAATCGGCGTCGGCGTAGAGGCGCAGAAGCTTGTAGGGCGCGCTGTTGGAGCTGGGGGTATGCGCGCTCATGCGGAATCCGTAGGGGATGGGTTCGAAGTTCTTGTGTTTCTCGTGGATTGATTTCTGCGTGCGCCACCACCACGCCTGATGAACGAAGGGGCCGTGCGCCGGATCCATCAATCCGATGATGCCGTGGTCGACCGAACAGGGCAGGTTGGCGGTGAGATAGGCGAGCTTGTAATGCTCGGTGAATTTCGGAATCTCGGGCGCGGGAGTTGGCGCCAGCACGGGTTTTGAAAATCCAGCGCCGGATGGGCTGGGATCGGGGATGAAGACCCAGATGAAATCGTCGCGCTCTTCGCAGGGATAGCTGCCGGCGTAGATGCGCTCGATCTTCAGGTTTTGCTCGGGGACGAGCGACGGGATCAGCTTGCACTGGCCGGAGTGAGCGTCGAATCTCCAGCCATGGTAGGAGCATTCGATTTGTTCGCCGTCGAAGGGTCCGCGGGAAAGCGGCATGCCGCGATGGGGGCAGGCGTCGCGCAGAGCGAAGGCTTGGCCGTGGCTATCGCGTCCGATGACCAGCGGCTGTTCGAGCAACGTCGCCTTCGCAAGCTGCGCTCGATGGACTTGACTTGCCGGGAGCGCGCGGTACCAGAAACCGAAGAGCATGAGCGAGTCGGGTGTTTGCCACCCCAGCGGGCCAAAGTCGGGCCCGCCGGGGGCCGCGGTCTGGGACTGGAGTGGAAAGTCGTCGGGCATGGGAACAAGTGAGGATACCGCAGCTGACGCAAAATCAAAACCTTGAACCACAGAGGACACGGAGGAACACGGGGAAGACCAAGACGATTCGCAGCAGAGGCCGAGAATTTATTCCCGCTGTCCGGTGCGCAGGCGCGTTCTTAACTGCACATAGGCTGCGGGCGCGACGCGGGGCTGTTCGATGTGGGTCAAGAAGAGTTTGCGCAAGGCGGCGGTGGTCATGCGGCCTTCCAGGTATGCGTCGTAGAGATCGTTGCCAGCGAGATATCCGAGTTGCTCGGCGGCATATTCGTACTTGTGTCCGGTGAAGTCGGGGGCGGACGTGAGCGACTCGGCGGCGCGGGGATCGTTGGCGCGGTGGAGGGTCAGAAAGTCGAGAACCTCGACGGCGTCGGCGAAGGGAAGCGACGTCTGGTGTTCAAGGTCTTCCCGAGTCACGTCGAACAAATCGGCGATGTCGGCATCGCGCAGAGCGCGACGGGCGGGGTATAAGATCCGCGATCCGAAAAAGGCGAGCGCGTGTTCGAAGACGGCCGCGTAAAAGGCGCCGTCTTGATCGAGCAACGCGGCAACTGGCGCGCCATTCGGTGCACTGCGCCGAGTTGCAGCCTTGCCGTTTATTAGGTTCGGCAACCCGCGGCAGGCTTGATGCAGGAAGCGAGTGGCGTCCTCGGCGGCGGAGGTCATGCCAAACTGACGCACATATACGGCGTTGATGGGCGCAAGGTAGACGCTGCCGCGGTCGCTGACCCGGCGCAGAAGAGACCGGCGCTGCTCGGTGGTGAATCCTTTGCGCGAGAGCAAGCGGCGCAGCAGCGCATCGGAGCTTCGCGAATAGACTTCCGGCATCAGGTCGACCAGGAGCCTGGGCTGCGTGGTGTTGTGCGGGGAATATTGATTGATGCCAAGAAAGCGCACCAGGCCGTCGATCAGATTGTAGAGGGTGGGGCCGAGATCGGGCGCACTGTGGTCGTTGCGTCCCCAGCGATCAAGGCAGAGCCGGTAGTTTTCGTATTTCTCTAGCGGGGTTGCGTTAAACACGCAAAGAACGTTGTCGCGGGCGTCTTTGCGGACTTGGACAGCCTCGACGTGATCGTGAGCTTCTCCGGCAGCGCGCCAGTAAAGAGCGTCGACGTTTTGCAGGACTGTGAGCAGGGGTTCCGCCGGGAGCTTCTGCTGGAGCAGGGCTGGCAGGTGCTGCGGCGCCAGGTGCGACTCGCCGAACAGTACAAGGATGAGCGCGTGGGCATGGCGATGGCGGAGTTCGGCGATTTTGCCGGCGGCGTGCCGGTCGCGCGCTCCGATCTTGCGCAGATCTTCGCGCGGCATGCAATCGAGACCATAGATGGACGTGCCGTGGTCCCGCGCGGCGACGAGCAGTTCGTAAAAAGGAGTCCAATCGTATCCCCAGTCGAGTTCGAAGCGGATGCGCTGCCGCAGTTCCGCCTCGTCAATTTCACCGCGGAACCATTCGTCGAGAATGTGCTGGTCGCGGGAGAAGATGGTTTCGACTCCGAGCACTACCGGGCGATGATGGCGGCGGAGCTCGCAAAGCAGCGAGGTCAAGTAGCGCTGCGAATTGGGCAAGGCATGGTAGTCGCCCACCAGAACGATTCCGGCTTTGGCGACTTCGTGGCGGACGTCGCTGGCGGCAATGACCTTTTCGTAAGAGCAGTAGGCTTCGCGAAAGTCGCGCAGATACTTACGCCCCGTCGCGGGGTCAATGGCGCGAATCTCGCGCTCGACGCTGGCAATGGCGTGGAGCTGGGCGGCACTGCGCCGCGATCGTAGGATGCCGGTAGTTGCCATAAGTGCGTCGTTGGTCGTTAGTCGCTGTTCGTTAGTCGTTCGCCATTCGCATTCGCTGAATGGCGGATTACAAATCGGCGGGGTTCCCCGCCTTGACTTGCCTTTCGTCCGTCCCTATCCTCAGTTTTTCGAGGCCGTGCACGGAACCAAGCCTCGTGGAGCGCTCATTTTGCCCCTGCTTGCGCCGGAAAACCTGACTGTTGCCACGACCGGCGCCAGCGGCTCGCTATTTCTGAAGCACTTTCTCCTCACCGTGGAACGCGACGCGCGCGTCAAGACGGTGAACTTCATCGCTTCCGACAGCGGCCTGCGCGTTATGGTCGAAGAACTCGGAATCGAAGGCCGCTCGGATCTGCTACGTCAAATCATCGGCGCGGCTTCGGCAAAGATTCAGCAGCAATCGAACGCGGATATCGGTGCCAATGTGGCCAGCGGGTCGTATCCTTCCGACGCGATGGTCGTTATCCCATGCAGCGTCGGTACGCTCGGCCGCATTGCCAACGGCACGGCCTCGCACCTGATCGAACGTGCCGCCGACGTCGCCCTCAAGGAGCGCCGCCCGCTGGTGCTCTGCGTTCGCGAGACGCCGCTGAACAAAATCCACCTTCGCAACATGTCGCTCGCGGCCGACGCGGGGGCAACGATCTTCCCGCTGATCCCGACGTTCTATAACCATCCGTCGAGCGCCGATGCCATGGCGCAGGAGTTCGCCAACCGCGTGTTGGCACATATAGGACTGGCCCAAGCGGATGCGTACCGTTGGAAGGGCTGAGATCAGTTGCTAGCTGCCAGCTGCCAGTGCAGAGCCCATGCACGCTGGCGCAAGTTTTTTCTGAGAACTGAGAACTGAGAACTCATTAAAAGATCTATGACTTGGGGGACTCGGGGAGAGTCTTTCCTGCCTTGCAGGGCTGTATTCAGTCTAGGGAAGGGACGGTAACGAAGGTAGGTATCTGGCGGGCATGTACCGTGAGTGCGGAGTTCACGAGATAAGCCGGTTTCCCGGCCTGTATTGCATCCTTGCTGCTTGCGCCCCGATTCGATATAACTAGCTGTCGCCGCCAAACGGCAATCCCGATTCTCCGCGATACCGCAATTGCGCAAGTTCTCTCAAGTGAGCACTGCTTCCAACCCGGCCAGCCTGCGTCGCCTTTTGCTTAAAATCGTCGTGATTGGCCTGCTGCTCCGGGTTTCCGGGATGGTGCTGATGCACTCCTACCGCGTGAAGCTCGATTTCGACGAGGGGGCGCACATCGCCGCGGCCATCGCCTCGGGCCAAGGGTTTAGCAATCCCTTCGGACCGGCGACCGGGCCCACGGCCTGGCTTGGTCCCCTGTTTCCGTTCGTGCTCAGCCGATTCTTTATCGCCTTCGGCACCTACACTCCTACCGCGATTTTCTGGGTGTTGGTCTTCAACTGCACGGTTTCGGCCCTGACTTGTGTCCCGATTTACTTCGTTGCCCGCTACACGTTCGGCGAGCGCATCGCCGCACGCTCGGCTTGGGTGTGGGCGTTATTCCCATACACCATGTATTGGGGAATGCGGCATCCCTGGGACACTCCTCTATCGGCATTTCTGTTCGCCCTGTGTTTCATGGCGACGGTGCATTTGGCGGAGTCGAGCACGCTGCTCAAATGGGCGGGCTATGGACTGCTGTGGGGGATTGCGGGGTTGTGCAATACCGCGGAACTCGTGTTCCTGCCTTTTGCCGGCTGTTGGATTTGCTACCGCCAGTTCCGCCAGGGGAAGCCGTTTTTTCGCAATGCCGTGGCAGGAGCGGTTTTGTTTTTTGCCGTGATTGCGCCCTGGTGCATTCGCGATTACCGGGTGTTCCACAAATTCGTTCCGATCCGCGGCAATTTTGGGGTCGAGTTTCATCTCGGCAACACGCCCGACGCCATGGGAGCCTGGCAATCGTTCAAGCATCCTTCGCAAAACGTACTGGAGTTGCGGAAGTATAAGGAGATGGGGGAGATTGCCTACGTCCACAGCAAACTGGAGATGACATTGCAGTTTGTTCGCGACAATCCTGGGCGCTTTGCTTATTTGACTTTCGCCCACTGCGTCTACTACTGGGCGGGCCCGCCGCACGCGGAAAAATATGCCGGCGTCGCGGAAGCGAAAATGTTCCTTTCCCTGAGCGTCGCTGTGTTCGCGTTCTGGGGATTGCTGATCGCGCTGCGGCAGCGCCGTCCGGGAGCGGAACTGTTCATGTTTTTGCTCGTGTTTTTCCCATCGATTTACTACATCACTTTCCCCGTGCCGCGGTATCGGCATCCGGTAGAGCCTGCGATGCTGATTTTGATTGTCTTTCTGGCGAGCCAGTTCAAGGTTTCCGGCTCTCAGTTCCCGGAACCCGGCCGCCAGGGTTTTACTCAGAGCTGACAGCTGAGAGCTATTGCCTCTTCCGGTACGCCACCTCAGTGCCGTTGACTCCAGCCCCGGATTTTTTGTACTCTGCGCGTACACCGGAAAGGAGGTGGTCGGATGCAAAGTTCGGATTCTCATAGTTGTGGCATTACCAGACCAGGTGAGGTGGCTGAGTCTTAGGGCGGTTGCTCTAAGCGGAGTTCTCGAGGAACCTTTGGTCGGGGGAATCGGGAACATTCTCTCGCAAACAATCCGTGAGTATGGGCTGATTGATAAAGTCTGATCCGCCGAGCACACGCTGTGCCCGGCACCGGAACTAGCGAGGGGCCACGAGAGTGACCACCTCAGTCAATCCGAAACAGTCCACCGGGCAGCCCGCAGGCTGAAAAGCTTGCGGGCTGTTCTCTTTTCAGGTGTCAGGTGTTGGGTCTCAGGTCTCAGGAAAGGCGGTTCGCGCCAGGTTCTCCGACACAGGAGAAATGACACCTGACACCTTCCCTATTCCTGCTCGGCAGGCGCAAAGAAAACGAGGACTTCCAGTTCCTCCTCGATGTCGTAGAACCGATGCTCCCGTTCCGCCTCGACGAAAATTACGGAACCGGCACGCACCTCGGCGTGGTCGGAGCCGATTTGCATACGGGCACGTCCGCGGATGACGTAGTACATCTCATCTTCGCGATGCGGCTTCTGCGGATCGGTGCCGCCCTTCGGCAGAACGTAGACGCAGGCGCTCATGGCGGGGACGCGGAGGAACTCCAGGTAGAGTTTGCCCTTTTCGGCTCGCAGGCGGGAGAGATCGCCGATCTGGAAGAAGTGACTCACGAAATGCGACACCGGGAGCTGAAAACTATCCCACGGCTCCGCGAAAGAAGATATCCGTGTATTGCTGCACCAGCGCCTCTCCGGTGAGCGAGCCATCGGGCTTATACCACTGATAGATCCAGTTGATCATGCCGACCAAGGCAAACGCGGCCGCGCGCGGCGTGACCGGGGACTTAGAGCCGCGCTTGCGCTGAACCTCGGCGATTAAGTTCTCGACGAAATGCACGTAGTCTTTCTTGCGCGCGTTGATCTTGCGGCGCAGCGCCGGCGGTAATGGATGATTCTCGTGCAGCATGACCGTAATCTCGCGGTCTTCGGGACTGAGCACAACCTGTATGTGCAGCCGGATCAGCGTGCGCAGGCGTTCTTCGACTGCATCCACGCGAGCGCCGTCGATGCGGCGCACCACATTGATGACGCGGTCCTCGGTGATCTGCATGGCGTGCGACATGATGTGGAACAGGATTTCGTCTTTCGACTCGAAGTGATGATAGAGACCGCCTTTGGAAAGCTTGAGCGCGGCGGCGACATCGTTCATGGAAGTGGCATCGTATCCCCGCTGCTGAAAGAGGCGAGCGGCGGTGCGCAGGATCTCCTGACGAGGTTCCTGCCGGGGTTCCTGACGTGGTTCGGCAATGGCGTCGCGAAGCATTATCAGAGATGGTATCGCGGAATGGGCGTTTGCTCTACAGGGGAATGTCCGCGGCTGGGTTGATGTGGCGTTGGAGGACTATTGCCCGCGGCTCCGTGGCGATTTCGCGGGAGCTTTGCTGCCATTCGCGGGGCGGGCGTCGTCGATGAACTGCACTTTTTGCAGCAAGCTGCGTTCCGAGGCAGTTCCGCCCTGCAATCGCAACGTGGGCCGGTTGGACGCGAACGGAGGGCTGGCGGCCGAGCGATCGTCAGCGTGTTCACGGTCAAGGTGGCGGGCGTAGGCGGCAGCCAAGCCGTGCCGGCGAGCGATTTCGAAGGCATCGAAGTGAACTTCTTGCAACGCCTCTTTCTTGCCCGGAGCAGGCTGGGTGTGACCCCTTGGGTGCGCGGAGCCTCCGTGCAATCGCCGGATGCGTGCGGCAGCACGGTCGACGACGCGGACAAGTTCGGCTCCGAATTCCGGTTCGCGATTCTTGAGCAGGCGTTGTTTCGTTTTTTCCGCGGAAAACCAGGTGGGCTTGCGGTTCGATTCCTGGGGCGGTTCAAGCCGGGTGACTTCGCAGAGGTAGGCGCTGACGCTGGACTCTTCCTCGGCAGATCTGGCGTCAGCCCGCTGATTCTTTGTTGCGAATGGCGGTATACGTCCGCTCTTGAAATAACGCGCGAAGGCGGCCGCTTCGATCCGGCCATGAACGCCAGCCTCTTCAAAGGCCTCCAGGGCCGCGGATTGGGCGCGTGTTAGGCCGCGTTCGACGCCGCCTTTGGGGAAGATCCAACGGCCGCCGCGGGTCTGCACCAGCAAGAATTCGATGCCGCGTCCGCCCACGCGGTAGCAAACGGCAGCGACCTCCTGACGCACTTTCAAACGCCGCGCCGGTGGCAAGAACTTTGCGGAGATTCGGACACCCATGTCAGTAGAGTGCGCGATGCCTCCACTTCTGCCTAGAGCAAAGCTTGGTTCACGGGGAGTTGACGATCCTTAGGAAAATTCTGATTAAGTGTCGGCAAAGAGCATGAACCACAGGGTACACAGGGGTGCACGGGGGAAACCGGGACTTAATCAGAGTTTTCTTAGTGTGCGGGAATCTTTCTGCATACTTGTGCGAACGGCAGGGTCTTGGAGACAGTAACGGGAACAGAACTTTGTGGACAACAGGAGACGGAGTCTTTGGACAATTTGTATTGCCTTCGCTGCAGCCGTGAGATCGAGGCCGGACAAAAATCGGTGGCCGTGTTTGTGTTCGCACAGACGACGGGTGTAAGGCCGCGGCAGAAATCCTCGGCCCAGCGCATCTGTTTCTGCCCGCAATGCTCGGTTTCGCTGGCCATGGGACCGGCGCCGGAGGGTGCGCTCAACCTCGCGGCCTGGCAAATGATCCGCGATATTGTTGGCGCCGACCCGTCCCTCACCGAAGCCGCTTGGGAAAGTCTGCATGGGATTGAAGAAGGGTTGCTCCCGGCGACTGGAACCGGGGGCGCTGCGCCTCCAGCAGGTGCCGGATCGTACTTCGAATTTTGAGTCTTGACACCGGCCGATAGTGGCTTGGAATCGTCGATCTAGCGCAGACACCCATGAATCTGGACCCATGAATCTGGAGTTGACATCAACACGCCAAGGTGAGTAGCATTTCTAAAACCGACCGATTGGTCGGTTTCGGCTTTCCCAACATAATTCGGCAATTCAGCCTACATCCATTAAGGAGTTTTCCCGTGGCCACAGTCTTTTATCAGAACGACGCCAATCCCTCCGCGCTCAAGGGCAAAACCATCGCCGTGTTCGGCTACGGTTCCCAGGGACACGCACAGGCGCAGAACCTCCGCGACAGCGGATACGAAGTTATCATCGGTCTCGATCCCGAGCGCGGCTCGGCCAAGCAGGCGCGTGCCGACGGCATGACGGTCGTCGCTCCCTCCGAGGCCGCCAAGCGCGCCGATTATCTCCAGATTCTGACACCGGACGAGACCCAAGCCGACTTCTATGAGTCGGCCATCAAGCCGCATCTGCGCAAGGGCAAAATTCTCGGATTCTCGCACGGCTTCTCCATCCACTTCAAAACCATCAAGCCTCCCAAAGATGTGGACGTGGTTATGATCGCTCCCAAGGGGCCCGGCCATTTAGTGCGCCGAGTCTACGCCCAGGGCGGAGGCGTGCCCGCGTTGCTCGCGATCCATCAGGACGCAAGTAAGCGCGCCCATGAATTCGCGCTCAGCTACGCGCACGGCATCGGTTCGACCCGGGCCGGCGTGTTGCAGACGACTTTCAAAGAAGAAACGGAGAGCGACCTCTTCGGAGAACAGGCAGTCCTCTGCGGCGGCCTCACTTCGCTAATGCAAAAAGGATTCGAGACTCTGGTCAATGCCGGCTACGCTCCCGAGATCGCCTACTTCGAGTGCGTGCACGAGATGAAGCTGATCATCGACCTGATCTACGAAGGTGGCTTGAGCCGTATGCGCTATTCAATTTCGAACACTGCGGAATACGGCGACCTGACCCGCGGCGAAATGGTGGTCGGAGACAACACTCGCAAGGCGATGAAGAAAGTTCTGAAGCAAATCCAGAACGGCTCGTTCGCCAAAGAATGGATTAAGGAGAACAAGAAGGGCGGAAAGAAATTCGCCAAGCTGCGCGAGGGAGCGAAACGCCACCAGATCGAGGAAGTCGGCGAGCAATTGCGGAAGATGATGTCGTGGTTGCCCGCGGAGAAGAAGAGCGCGTAGGTAAGCGCAACGGAACGGAAAGCAGTCAACGCGTAACCAAGCCGCTGGCTACTAGCTTCTAGCCAGCAGCTAGAAGCCAGTAGCTTTTTTCTCATGGACCTCAAACACATCAGTCGCCAAATCACCGACGGACGCGACCAGGCTCCGGCTCGCGCCATGTACAAAGCCATCGGCTTCACCGACGCCGACCTCGCCAAGCCGCTGATCGCAGTCGCCAACACCTGGATCGAAACCATGCCCTGCAACTTCCACCTGCGGCGGCTTTCTGCCAAGGTAAAAGAGGGCATCCGCGCCGCCGGCGGCACGCCGATGGAGTTCAACACCATCGCCATTTCCGACGGCGAGACCATGGGCACCGAAGGCATGAAGGCGTCGCTGGTAAGCCGCGAGGTGATTGCCGATTCCATCGAACTGGTCTGCCGCGGGCAGCTTTTCGACGCCGCAGTGTGCATCGTGGGATGTGACAAGACCATTCCCGCCGCCGCCATGGCGCTGGCGCGCATGAACCTGCCCGGTCTGGTGCTCTATGGCGGGACCATCATGCCCGGAAAGTTTCGCGGCAAAGACGTTACCGTTCAGGATGTATTCGAGGCCGTGGGCGCCAACGCGGCAGGCAAGATGAGCGACGCCGATCTGCTGGCGCTGGAAAATGTGGCGTGTCCGGGAGCCGGCGCGTGCGGCGGCCAGTACACCGCCAACACAATGAGCACGGTGATGGAATTCATCGGCCTCTCGCCCATGGGCTTCAATGGAATTCCAGCCATGGATCCGCGCAAGGACGAGGTTTCGTTCCGCTGTGGCGAAGTGGTGATGAATCTTCTGAAGCGGGGGATCCGTCCCAGCGACATTCTGACGCACGCCGCGTTCGAGAACGCGATCGCGGGCGTGGCGACAACGGGAGGCTCGACCAATGCCGTGCTTCACCTGCTGGCAATCTCGCGCGAAATGGGCCTGCCGCTCGATATCGACGATTTTCAGCGCGTCAGCGAACGTACGCCGCTGCTGGCCGATCTAAAGCCCGCCGGAAAACATGTGGCCGCCGACGTGGATGCCGCCGGAGGGATTCAGCTAATCGCCAAGCGCCTGCTGGAAGGCAAGCACGTCGATGGCTCAGCAATGACCGTGACCGGGAAGACCTTTGCCGAAGAGGCGAACCAAGCCATAGAGACCGCCGGACAAACCGTAATCGCTCCCTTGAGCAAGCCGCTGAAAACCACAGGCGGTCTGGTCATAGTGAAAGGCAATTTAGCTCCGGGGGGTGGGGTTCTAAAGATGACAGGCCACGAACGCGGCTCGCACACCGGCCCCGCACGAGTCTTTGATTCCGAAGAAGCCGCCATGCAAGCCGTGACCAGCAAGCAGATCAAAGCCGGAGACGTGGTAGTGATTCGCTACGAAGGTCCCAAGGGCGGACCCGGCATGCGCGAAATGTTGAGCGTAACCGCCGCGATCGTAGGCGAGGGCCTGGGCGAAAGCGTAGCCTTGCTCACCGACGGACGCTTCAGCGGAGCGACCCGAGGCCTGATGGTCGGCCATGTGGCTCCAGAAGCGGCGCTGGGCGGTCCAATCGCCGCCATCCACGAAGGCGACAAAATCACCATCGACACTAAAATCCGCAAACTGGAATTGGAAATTTCCGACGCCGAGATCGCACGCCGCATGGCGGAATGGAAGCCACCGGCCCCGCGGTACAAGACCGGAGTCTTCGCCAAGTACGCCGCCCTAGTTCGGTCGGCGTCAGAAGGCGCAATTACGACCCCCAGCAAGTAACCCGGCCCACGTTCATTGCTGCAGAGATTTCACATACGTGGTGAGATTGAAGGCCCGCTGTTCCACTTCGGCTTGCGGCACCGGCGACCCACTGATGGAAAGAAACAAACCGCTCCAGGCAGGCATGCCCTGGTTGGCATGCGGAGCAGGCTCGGCATCGCCGAGGATCGCCTGGTGAACATACTTTGCCGGGAATTTCCCGTGATTGCGCTGGGCGAGAGTTGTCAGGTCACCGGGCGAGGTTTTCAAAGCCTTGGCAGCCGGTCCGGTTCCTTTGCCGTCCGTGCCGTGACAGGCCGCACAGTAATTCCGGTACATCTTTAGCCCGGAGGTGGGGTCGACGTTCTTGATCGGAACCTCCCGGATTCCCGCCTGTTGCGCGGAACCAAGAAAACCGCCGGCAAGCAGAAGCAACGATCCAACCAAAATCTTGCGTACAGTCATGGGATCGATTCTCCTTAGAGTTGCAGTGGGCAGCTCGCCTTGCGATCCGACGGAAAAGCGCGCGCGGTTCGGGAGGCGCAGTTGCTTGGAACTCGTCTCGGGGGTGTTGCGTTCCGATGGGTAGGAACAGCTCTTCGGAGAGACGGAGCCTTGCAAATCAAGGCTATTCCGTTCGCCACGGTCCGCAGTGACAGAGATCACAGGTCGGCAGAATTTTGCTCCAGGAAACGTGGGAGATCGAAATTGCCGACTTCCATCTCGGAGATGGAGGCGAGATCCCCGGCCCACAACCGTTACGGGGTCTCCACCTGCGCATGTTTAAACCCCGAATTTTCCAGCGAAATCGAAACGTCCCGATTGAAGAAGAACAGGGGGCCCACGTGGAGCCGGAACTCGGTTCCGAAGATCGAAGGAAACCACACTCCGTCTTCCTGGCGCTCGTAGACCACGTTGAACCCGAATCCAGGCAGATCGAACCACATCGTCCGCACCAAATAGGGGATGCGCCGCGACATTCTGGTGAACACCCGAACGGGCTGGAATTCCGCGGCATCGATGAATGCTTCGCCCGACCAGGTTGGTTCTTGCGTGTCCTTGGGCGCGAAGGCGATGTGGTAGACGTTGCGTCCCGCCTCGACCTCCTGCCCAAGAAGCTTGAAGTCATAGTCTTTCTGCTCCTCGGAGGTGAGCGGAAAGAGGTCATGCGCCAAGCCGTTCTTGGAATTGTCGTTCAAGAGGTGGTCGCGTAAGTTGCGGATTAAATCCGCATCCGTTCTGCCGGCCTCGGGCACAGGCTCGTGGTTGCGCAAGTTGTGAATCAGGTCCGCATTCGTGCTGCCCGGCACGGGCGCAGGCTCGCCTTGAAAGTCCACATACTTGTCTTTGTTCCAATAGCGCCCGGTAAGCAATTTGAGCTGCCTGTTGGTTCCGTCCGGCCGAAGCGCCACGTCGTAATCGGCGTTTTCTTCGCGCATCATTCTGCTATCGGGCTTATGGGTGGCGATGTGGATGTGCTGTTTGTAGACGAAATCCTTCCGCGAAGCCTCGCTGCGATCCTGGTTGGCGGCCACCCGCGCCATGATGGCGTCCGCCTGCAGCGGTTCGGTCAGGACTTCGGGCTGGGTGCTTTGGCCGTCTGCGCGGCTGGCAGCCAGCAGAAATGCCAGAAGGCAAACTACAAGACGAACTATAAGACGAACCGTCGCCACAGGCAGAGACCGGAATTTGCTTGTTGGCCCTGAAAACGACGCCATTGGTACGCCCACCTCGACCGATTGGATTGCCGGCGGCTGCTTACTCCACCGTCACCGATTTGGCCAGATTTCTCGGCTGATCCACGTCGCAGCCGCGGCGGACGGCGATGTGATAAGCGAGCAGTTGCAGAGGGACAATCTCGAGAATCGCCGATAATTCTTCGGGAGCTGGCGGAACGAAGAGCACATGATCGGCTTCCTCGGCGATTTCCTTGTCGCCTTCGGTTGCGAGTGCGATGACGATGCCGGAGCGCGCCTTTACTTCCTTCAGGTTTGACATCGTTTTTTCGTAACGAACCATCGACTGGGGGCTGGTCACGTCGCGGGTGGCGATGATCACCACTGGCAGATTTTCGTCGATCAGCGCATTCGGGCCGTGCTTCATCTCGCCCGCGGGATAGCCTTCGGCGTGGATGTAGGAAATTTCCTTAAGCTTGAGCGCGCCTTCGAGAGCGATGGGATAGTGAATGCCGCGTCCGAGGAAAAGGAAGTCCTGCGCGCGGACATAAGTTTTCGCCAGCTCTTCGCAGGCTTCGTCGTGGGTGAGAATCTGATCTAACTTGGCGGGGATGTGAGTAAGTTGTTGCACGGCGGCTTTTGCCTGCTCGGGCGTCATGGCCCCGCGCACTTGTGCGAGATACAAGGCGAATAAGTAGAGAGCTGTAAGTTGTCCGGTGAAAGCTTTCGTCGAGGCCACGCCGATTTCGGGGCCGGCGTGGGTGTAGACGGTTCCCACGGCCTCGCGCGTGATCATGGAGCCGACGACATTGCAGATGGCGAGTGTCTTTGATCCCTTGGACTTGGCTTCGCGCTGCGCCGCGATCGTGTCGGCGGTTTCGCCGGATTGTGAAATCAGAAGCGTCATCGTATCCGGCCCTAGGATCGGATCGCGATAGCGCCATTCGCTGGCGTAGTCGACTTCAACCGGAACGCGCGCCAGGTCTTCAATCATGAATTTGCCCGCCAGTCCGGCATGCCAACTGGTGCCACAGGCGGCGATATTGATTTTCTTCAAGGCTTTGAATTCGGCTTCGCTGACGTGCATTTCGTCGAGGAAGACATGGCCGGTGTCCTGCGAGACGCGGCCGAGAGTGGTATCGCGGACGGTGCGCGGCTGCTCATAGATTTCCTTGAGCATGAAATGCTTAAAGCCGCCCTTCTCCGCCATGATCGGATCCCAGGTGATACGCTGCGCCTTGCGCTCCACCGGGTTGCCGTCGAAATCGGTGACGCGTACGCCGTCCTGGGTGAGCACGGCAAGATCGCCATCGCCGAGAAAGAAAAGGTCCCGGGTGTGATCGAGGAGCGCGGGCACGTCGCTGGCGACGAAGTACTCGTCCTTGCCGATGCCGATGACGACGGGCGGCCCATTGCGCGCCGCTACGATCTTGTTCGGTTCGTCGATCGCGATCACCACCAGCGCGAACACGCCGGCGAGTTCCTTGACGGCTTGGCGCACGGCTTGTTCCAGTAATGGACGATGGCCGTTGCCGGTTTGCAGGTAATGCTTTTCGACCAGGTGCGCGATGATTTCCGTATCGGTTTCGGTGGTGAACCGGTGGCCTTCGGCGATCAGTTTCTTCTTGAGCGAGAGGTAGTTTTCGACAATGCCGTTGTGCACGACCACGATTTTGCCGGTGCAGTCGCGATGGGGATGGGCGTTTTCCTCGGTGGGGCGGCCGTGCGTGGCCCAGCGGGTGTGTCCGATGCCATAGGTGCCATCGAGCGGCTTGAGGCGGATGACTTCTTCCAGATTGCGCAGCTTGCCTTCGGCGCGGCGGATCTGCAGACCTTCGCCGTTGCCAGAGACTGCGATTCCGGCTGAGTCGTAGCCGCGATACTCCAGCTTTCTCAGGCCTTCGATGATGACGGGAACGACCTGCTTCTTACCCACATATCCGACAATGCCGCACATTGGATGATTGCTCCTTGACGAATCTATCGGTTGGGGGAACCGGTGATGATCTAGTCTTCGAGGGAGAAACGATACTCTTCAATCACGGGGTTGGTCAGAACTTCGCGCGCGATCCGCTCCACTTCGGCTTGCGCTTCGTCCTTCGAAATGCCGCCATTGAGAGAAATTTCGAAGTACTTTCCCTGCCGTACTTCGTGCAAATTCTTATAGCCGATCTTGGTCAGGGCGCCGTGGATGGTTTTGCCCTGCGGATCCAGAACGCTCTTCTTCAACGACACGTAGACGTGAGCTTTCATCAGTACTATCGATTATACGTCAGGGGGCATCGAACCGAACCGTGGTTTTCGTTATGAGGGGTATGCGGGGGACCACTCACTTTGGTGACGTCTGGTCGGTAACTTGTTTGAAAGACGCTAGTTGACCATCCAACTCCGCGATTGCCCGCTGCAACATCTCGCGGCAGCGAGGGTTTGTAGCGGCTTGCAACTCCTGTGCGAGGCGCTCGCGGGAAAGGAGCAGACCGTCGCGTTTCCGGTTGCGTTGTTGCTCGTCGGGTGAGAGCGGGGCGCGAAAGGCCTGGTTCGGCGACGACCTTTCTTCTTGCTGTTGCTCGACGGACTTACTTTCCCAGCCGCGCGCCATTAGAACTACCATCGTACCGCGCTGGAGGTCGCAGTGCTAGCCGATGCGCTTGTTGGCGGCGTCAAACACTCCCAGAACTCGGCAACCCGTGCGCTCCAGACGAAAATCTGCCGAGCCGGAAAAGTGTCTGGGCCGTTCGCTCATACTGATCGATGAAAAGAGGGAGCGGCCGGCTAGGCATGATGGGCAGTACGATGTCGGTCAGCAATTGGAGGCTAGCCCGAGTGGTCTGCAATCGAAGGCGGAACGCATTCTCGGCAACCTTAGCGCCGGAGGCTGCAACTATTGGATCGGAACTCCGTTGCGCAGTTTGAGCAACCACGGCCAGCGCCGCCGCGGCCTTGCCCGTTTCACGGGTGTAGATCAGCGCCGCCCATGCGCGCTGCCGCTTAATCTCGCGAAACTTCTTCGGCGGCAAATTATTGCGCAGAAACGCTTCCTCGGCGGAGTCGATCAGGTTTCGGAAGGCCTCAATGTCGAGGGAGCGGAAGGCCTGAACCGCTGTTTCTAAATCAATCCGGCGCGTGCGACTGCGGATGGCCACATACACAACGATCCCCAGCGCGAGAAACGCAACCGCGACGAGAGACCAAGTGGCGATTAATGCCGGAGCAAGCGTTGAAATTCCGTGTTCCATGTTTCCACCTCATCATGGGGAAGAACTGCGACGGACGCAGGTTTAGGTTCGCGGGCCAGCAAATACCCGATCCAGATCGAAACACAAACCAGGTAAGGGCCGGTCATCAGCAGATTCAAAATCTCCTTGGCCGCCTCACTGGTGAATGCCGCGCGGAGAGCAAACGTAGCCAGATCGGCGCTTGTCAGTGCCGCAAGACCCAGCGCGATTCCGAACGCGGGGCGCCGCCAGGACAGACCCAAAAAGCAGGAAGAGAGCAGCAAGGCAAGGAGCAAGCCACATTGAACCATAGCCGCTCCACGGTTGACGACGAATACACCTTCATACCACCTGCCGTTATTACTTCCGGGTGCATAGACAACGAGCAGGGCACCCACCACCAAAAGGGAAACCGTCACGCATTGCAGCGCTCGCCTCGCTGCCATCTTCAGAAAATGGGATTCGCGAAACAAATTCTTGGAAATCTCGTCGATCACCCCGAAACGCAGAACGATGCTGAACAACAGCGTGGCGCAATATGCATACTTATACTGTTCCCGAGTCACGATGGCGAGGGTGTGCAAAGTGAACAGCAGAATGAACTCGGCAATCTCGTAAAACACATAGGCAAAAAAGACCGGAAATTCCCGGTACAATCGGCGTTTGCAAAGAACGACCGCGAGCACGCCGAGAAGCGCATGCGGCGAGATCCACAGGAAAAGCAACACCGGCCTGTACCAATCGAGGCGAAGCATTTCAGAGCACTATACCCCGACAGCGTTCCTCTTTCAACGAAGAAACCAGTCAGACCTGCAGCAACTCATTTAAATATGGCAGAGGCCTTGCCCGCGCTTGGCTTGAACTCTGGCATCCGTTCGGAAATCGTAAATTTTGTGAGACAGGAAACCGCTTTCGCGGGTTTTGGAGGTAACATGCACACCGTGATGTCTTGCTCGTTGGTAACTTTCGGCGAGTGGGTTGCATCGCGCAGAAAAAGCGTGCGGCGGGATCCCTCGGGAAGAGAAACCCGCCGCAGTTTTCTTGGTTTCGAAAGTTCTTACGGACACTATGACCTTGGCACCGCTACTTTCCAAGTGAAAGGGTATGGGGGGGATCCGAGGGGTTGCCGTCGGCCGGTTTTGGGCGCGCTACAGGTGCAAGGAGTTGAGCCAATAGTACGGCGATCGAAATCAGTTGTATCACGGTAGTCTCCTGGGCGAAAAGTGTTCGCACCGTGATACCTTGCCTGAGGTGTCGGTTTCTCACCCGCTTAGTTCAGCGCCGATGTTTTTCTGTAAATTGTAAATTCGATGAGATTGAAATCCGCTTTCGAAGATTTTGAAGGAAACACGCTAAAGGCGGTTGCCGGGGCGTTGGGCAGACTTTCCTACGTGGGAAGGCTGCAGGATGGCGAAGGTGGGTATGAGCACTGGGGTTTAGCGAAGGTGCATGGCGCCGAAGCCGCGGTGTGCGCCATCGGCTCTTCCCACCGGGCAGTTTTGTCCGCGGTTTTGAAGAAGCCTCTGGCGGCATTACTCAATGAGCTAGAGACCTGTTCAAGCGAGTATCCGACCGAAAGGGAGTTCCTGGCCTCGCTGGCGCACCTGCTGCCTAAGCCCCTTTCTTTAGCTGCTCAGGCGCATCTGAAGTCAGTGTTGAGCGCACTGTCGGCGTTGCTTGAGAGTCCAAGTATTGCCAACCTCCGAGGCGCATCGCCACCCCCACCACCTGCCCAAGGATCTCGGCCTCCTGCGGGTATTTAAGCACTCGCACGGCGGCGGGCGACAAAGGGTGAGGTTGCAGGACAATGGATTCGCCTTTTTTCGAACACCAGCAACAGGCAAATCCGTCGCGCAGTTCCACAAAATAAATCGGCCGCTCAAATTCCGAACGCCATGTGCCTTCCTCTACTTTGTTTCTTGCCTGGTCCACTTGAACGAAGCTGCCGGGCGGAAGAATGGGATGCATGGTGAAGTCTTCCGATCCAATATATCCATAGGAGTACCGGTCGTCGGCAAACAGTTCCAGGTAAGCCATGGGCACCGTACCCCATTGCTGGATGGCCCGTTTCATGTCCGTTGTTTTCTGGAGCGAGAATCCCGGATCGAGCTTGGTGGGGATGCGCACTTGCGTAATGTTGCTCGAAGCCTCCGAGAGGTGAGACTTCTGCGGTTGCGCAAAGCCAACGTCGGTCGAGATGCCGTCCAGTTCCAGGCCGTAAAAGGACAGTAACTCCCGATACTCCCGCCGATAAATGGCGGCAAACGAATAGAGCCGGAAAATATTGGGGATGATGCCCTTGGTTTCGATGTCGGACAAGCGGCTGGGCGGAATCGAGTATTCCTCATTCGCAAATCTTTGCGCAATCTGATTGCTGGCGAGCTCGACGTCCCGCATGCGATATCCGAGGGTCTCACGTAGCGCCCGCAGTCTCTGTCCGCCATTGAGTTGCACAAACACGCTCCCCTTGGGGACATTCTACCATCGGTTCCGAACGTGGAATGACCGGATCTTTCACCCGATGTTCGGATTTTGGAACAGAAAAACGCGCGTGGTTACAGCGTGTTTCTTCAAAACGGACTTTGGGCAAAACCGCCGGCCGTGTCTGGCGGCCAGGTTCCCGGAGGCGTCTGTCCGGTTTTCGTAACAGAAATAATGTTCTGTCTTGACTGGGACCGTGGATGGAGTAAAAAACTCCTTCTGGAAGAATTTATATCCAGGAAAGCGCGTCGCAGCACCTGAGGAAATTCCCCGGCTGGGGAAAAAGAAGATTGGTTCCCACGTAAGGAACCGACGCCTGCGGCGCGATGATGAACTGTAAGTCTGCTAGCTTGGCAAGCTGCGACGACCCAGTTCCTGCTCAATACAAGGTGCTCTTAAGTATTGCACTTGGCGGATGCAGGAGGTGTACTGCGTGTCAGAAGAGAGTGTCGCACTCGATCAAGATGCCTCGCCGGAACGTACCCGCTATCGGGTGTTACTCGAAATCACCGACCTAATCGCCCATGCCAAGAGCCTACCCGAAGCCTTCAAGGAACTGGCCCCCCGGGTGCTGGCTCTCACGGGATGCGAGTTGTTGACTTTCTCCCACCACGACCCGCGCCGGAACTGCATGCTCACGCAGTATTGGAAAAAGAACCGGGAAAGTGGAGAGTTCAACGCCTTCCCGGTCGACGAAGCGGCGAGCGGGTGGGCATGGGAACATCAGGAGACGATCACCATTCCGGACACGGAGTGCGAACAGCGCTTTCACGGCTGTGTGCCGGTGTTGCGCGATCATGGCGTTCGATCGTACACGGTCCTCCCCATGAGCACACCTTTGGTTCATTTTGGGACGGTCGGCTTGGGCAAGAAGGTTGCCGAGGCGCTCCATGCCGACGATGTCGAAGTCCTTTCACGCATTGCGCTGCTGGGAGCGGTGACGCTGGAGAAACAGAGAGGCGGCCGCGCCTTGGAGGAACAGCAGAGCCTGGCCGCCATCAGCCGCCAATTGAGTGCGAGCCTGGAGTTGGAAAAACTGTTGCCGGCGATTCTTTCCAGCCTGCGGAGTATTGCGCGTTACGAAGGCACCATCCTCGCCTTGTTGGACGAGGACGGAAAGGATCTGCGCGTGTTTGGCGACGCTCTCGAATGGGAGCCTCACCCCAATCATGAAACCGTGGCTCCGGTCGATCAAGCGCTTTCCGGCCAGGCGATCCGGACGCGCCGCGTGGCATTTCTTGCCGCGGACGAATTGCGCGATATGAAGGCTCCAACGGCGAACGCCTTGTACGCGGCTGGAATTCGGGCCGTGTGCAGTGTTCCGCTAATTGCCGGCGATCGGGTATGGGGAGCCCTGAATGCAACCAGCACGGTGGAGGACGCTTTTGGCCCACCCGAGGCGGAATATCTGCAGCAAGTGGCCAGTGTGATCGCGGCTGCGCTCAACAATGCGCACGCTTATCGTGAGATCGAAAAGCTCACGGACCGCCTCACCCACGAGAAGCGATATCTGGAGAATGAAATCCAGAGCGCAAACCGCACCGACGAGATTGTCGGCAGCAGTCCGGCGTTAAAGCGTGTACTGGAACACGCTGCCATCGTCGCCGACACCGATTCGACCGTTCTCATTACCGGGGAAACCGGAACCGGCAAAGAACGCATCGCGCGGATGATTCACAACATGAGCCGGCGCAAAGATCGCAACTTCATCAAGGTGAACTGCGCCGCGATTCCCACCGGATTGCTGGAGAGCGAATTGTTCGGCCACGAAAAAGGAGCGTTCACCGGCGCCATCAGCCAGAAGATCGGCCGGTTGGAATTGGCGGACGAGGGCACTCTGCTGCTCGACGAGGTGGGAGACATTCCGCTGGAGTTGCAGCCCAAGCTGCTGCGCGTGCTGCAGGACCAGGAGTTCGAGCGCCTGGGAGGGACGAAAACGATCCGAGTGGACGTACGGTTGATTGCGGCCACCAACATCGATCTTTCGCGGGCGGTGGAAGAGAAGGAATTCCGCAGCGATCTGTTCTATCGCTTGCACGTGTTTCCGTTGCATTTGCCGCCGTTGCGCGAGCGGCGCGACGACATCCCAAAGCTGATTTTGCACTTCATCGAGAAATGCGCGGCGCGACTGAACAAGCGGATCGACATCATTCCGGACGATGCCATCCAAGCCATGATGCGCTGGAGTTGGCCGGGAAACATCCGCGAGTTGGAGAATTTTATCGAGCGTTCGGTGATCCTGTCCAAAAGCACCCGGTTGAGTCCGCCTCTCGGCGAGTTGCTGAAGGAAAGCGCGAGGCCGATCTCCAGTTTCGAAGGTACGCTGCACGACCGGGAACGGGATCACATCGTCGAAATCCTGCGCCAGACCCGAGGCGCATTGTCGGGTCCGGCCGGTGCAGCGATCCGGCTTGGCCTCAAGCGCACCACCCTGCAATATAAAATGCAGCGGCTGGGAATCTCACGCGCAGATTTTCTACCCTAGAAGCCAGTCTGTGTCGGATTCTCCCGTCATTTAGCCATTCTCCACTAGTCTCCGCGAATGCATTGCCCAACTGTCGGCAGCCGGTCAGTGCTCCGGCAATATTGTTTGGCGTTGCGCTGGTTCAAATCACGCCAAGAAGTGAAGGTAGAGCCACTTAACTGCCCTGCAAGGGAGTGGTCCTTGGTGTGCAATGCCTTCCGGTGGTGCATTCCCGCATCTCGGCGGAGGATTCCACCAGATACGTCTTGTCGTCCGGGAGGAGTTGTGCGATGGGTGTGTCCCGACGTTTGGCGATTTCGATGGACTGTCAAAGCTGCCATTTGAAGCGGCCCGGCGACTTCTGCGGTTTGCCTCCGCCCGTGATGGCCGAATTCAACGCGCTGGGGCACCCCACCTTGTATCCCGCCAACGCCACCTTGATGACCGAAGGTGAAATTCCGCGCGGCGTCTATATCGCCTGCGGCGGGCGGGCCAAGCTTTCGATTCGCGCTCGCGATGGCAAGACAATCATTTTGAAAATTGCTGGCGACCATCAGGTATTGGGACTGAGTGCAGTAGTTACCGGCGGGCCGTCGTTGATTACGGTCACCACGATCGAGCTGTGCCAGATCAAGTTCATCGAACGCGACAGCTTCCTGCGTCTGATCGAGCGCAGCAGTCATGCCGCGCTCGCCTGCGCCACCATGATTGCGCGCGAGATCGCAACTTCGTTCGACGATGCCTACGATCTGCTGCTGGCGCGAAGTTCGACGGAGAAACTCGCCCGGCTGCTGCTTTCCTGGGTCGCGAACGAGCCCCGCAACCGGGATCTCTGTGTTCCCACGGAATTCACGCATGAAGAAATGGCGCAAATGATTGGATCGTCGCGAGAAACAGTCACCCGCCTACTGAGCGACATGAAGCGGAAAGATTTGATTCGCCTTGAGGGCGCGACGCTGGTAATTCCCAACCGGATCGCGTTGCAAGCAATTATGTCCTGAGATCCCTCCCCCGGGCGGACGAAGCGGTCTCTGTCCGCCCCTTTTTTCCCCGCTAGAGGTTGAAGAGTTCGCGCAGGCGGCGGGTTTGCGCGCGGCTTACCGGAATCTCCGTTTGTTTCTTATCGTCCATGCGCAACTGATAGGAGCTTTTGAACCAGGGCACAACCTCGCGGA
The DNA here is from genome assembly GCA_003162935.1 of Acidobacteriaceae bacterium. Lineage (GTDB taxonomy): Bacteria > Acidobacteriota > Terriglobia > Terriglobales > Acidobacteriaceae > Acidiflorens. The sequence goes on along the minus strand of PLUW01000023.1, from coordinate 30,624 downwards.
TGTGATTCTTGTTGACCAGAAACGACCGGTGCGCCCGCCAGAACAGGTTGGGATCGAGGTTCTCAAAAAGCTCTTCCAGCGTCCGGCAGTTCGACTGCCCTTCCATGCCGAGGTGGCCGCTGGTGGTCACCGTGATTACGCCATCGTCGATGGTCGCGTAGCAAACATCTTTCGGATCGGCCAGGAACAGCCTTCCTGCCACCTTGATCAAGATCTTCGCCGTTTGCGGCTTTTGCGACTCCAGCATCCGCACCAGCGCTTCGAATTTCTCTTCCGGTCCGGCGCCCGCCTCAATCTTTGCCCGCGCCTTTTCGATGGACTGGGCCACGCGCCTCTTATCGAAGGGCTTGAGGATGTAGTCCACCGCATTCACTTCGAACGCTTTCACTGCGTATTGATCGAAGGCAGTAGCGAAGACAATCTTGGGCAGTGGAACCTTGCGGTCGAGCAGTTTTTTGATGACGCCGAAACCGTCGAGGCCCGGCATCTGCACGTCGAGAAACACCAGGTCGGGATTGTGTTCTTTGATTAGGTTGACGGCTTCGAGTCCGTTCTTGCCCTGCGCGACGATGTTGATGTCGCCGGCGTTCTTGAGCAGGTAGGCAAGTTCGTCGCGCGCCAGTTGTTCGTCGTCGACGATGATGGCGGAGAGGGGCATAGGGTTTCGAGCCGAGCTGGCGAAACCGGTATTTGCGGCGGCGATCGCCATATCTTTAGCAAGTATAGCTACCGCAACGACCGGCCCGCCAGTCGCAACTCCTTTACGAAACACTCTCGATGGCCAGCGCCATGCCCATGCCGCCGCTGACGCAGAGGGTGGCGAGGCCGCGCCGCGCCTTGCGTTTGAGCATTTCGTGAAGCAGCGTCACGGTGATGCGCGTTCCGGTGCAGCCGATGGGATGGCCGAGTGCAATGGCACCGCCGTTTACGTTGAGTTTCTCCCGATCGAAATGCAGTTCTCGATCGCAGGCCAGCACCTGGGCGGCGAAGGCTTCATTGAGCTCAACCAAATCGAAATCGTTGAGCTTGAGCCCGTGTTTCTGTTCCAGCTTGCGAATGGCTGGAACGGGCCCGAGGCCCATGAGGCGCGGGTCCACGCCCGCGGAAGTCGCGGCCAGAATTCGCGCCAGCGGCTTCAGATTGTTTCGCTGGAGGAATTTCTCGCTCGCCAGCACTACCGCCGCCGCGCCATCGGTGATGCCGGAGGAGTTCCCGGCAGTAATCGTGCCGGTTTTGGAAAACACCGGCGATAACTTCGCCATCTTCTCCGGCGTTGCGTCGAGAAACAGGTGTTCGTCACGAGAGAAAACGGTTGTTCCCTTCTTGCCTTCGATCTTGACGGGAGCGATTTCCGCATCGAAGCGACCGCTGGATTGCGCCGTCGCTGCGTGTTGCTGCGACACGAGCGCAAACCGATCTTGCTCTTCCCGCGTGATCTTGTACTGCACGGCGAGAGTCTCGGCGGTCTCGCCCATCAGCATCTTGGCCAAAGGACAGAAAAATCCGTCGCGGTACATGCCGTCGACGAGCTCCTGGTTGCCGAGACGATATCCCCAGCGCGCACCCTCGAGATAATAAGGGAGCCGCGACATCGATTCGGTGCCGCCCGCCAGCACGCAATCCAGATTGCCGGTGGCAATCTCCTGGAAGCCGAGCGCGATGGATTTGATGCCCGACGCGCACGCCTTGTTTACCGTGTAGGCGGGAACTTCCTGAGGAACGCCGCTTCGGATCGAAATTTGGCGCGCGGGATTGGGTCCGCCTCCAGCCTGCCGGGCATTGCCGAAGATCGTTTCTTCGACCTGCTGCGGCTCGACGCCGGCGCGTTCGAGCGCAGCCTTCGCGGCGACCACGCCCATGTCGGCGGCGGAGAGCGAGGCGAGCGAGCCTCCAAACTTGCCGATGGGCGTGCGCACGGCGGAGAGGATGTAGACGTTGTTCAACGGGAGCCTCCCGGACGCTTCAGTCTAGACCAAACTTAGCTCAGATGTCCGCGTGGAGGCGGGGCTAGACTGGACGGGCCTGAGCCCCGTCCCGACATAAGCAACAGAGACCGCACGCGGTAAACTACTCAACGTGAACATTCTCTACGGAATCAACACAGTCACCGAGGCGCTCAAGGCGCGTGGGCGAAACTTCGAGTGGGTTGCGGTCGCCAAGGAACGGAACGACATTCGCTTGAAGCGCGCCATTGAAGAGTGCCGCAAAATTGGCGTCCCGGTGCGCGTTTTGTCGCGCGTGGAACTCGACGAAATCGCCGGCAACGCCGCGCATCAGGGTCTGGTGGCCGCGACCTCGGCAAAGCAATATAGCGACCTCGACGATATTGTCGCGTCGCGCCGCGGCAAGCAGTCGCTGATTGTTGTGCTTGATGGCGTCGAAGACCCGCACAATCTGGGAGCGATCCTGCGCACCGCCGACGCTGCGGGAGCCGACGGCGTGGTGATTCCCGAGCGCCGTTCGGCGGCGGTTACAGCGGCGGTGGCGAAGGTTTCGGCCGGAGCCAGCGAACACCTTCCGATTGCGAAAGTCACCAACATCTCGCGAGCGCTTGAGGAATTGAAGGAGAAGGATCTGTGGGTGGTTGGATTAGACGAGCGCGGCGAGCAAACTTACGATGCCGTCGATTACAAGATGCATTGCGCCATTGTGCTCGGCGCCGAAGGCAAGGGACTGCACGATCTGGTGCGCCGTCACTGCGATTTCCTGGTGTCGATTCCGATGCTGGGAAACGTGCCCTCGCTGAATGTGTCGGTGGCGGCGGGCGTGGTGCTGTATGAAGTGGTGCGGCAAAGGCGGCTCGCCGCATCCAAGGAATCATGAGACTTCTCTGTGTTTTGTGCGTCTTACTTGGCGCAAGCCTTTCCGCGGCCGCTCTCGACCGGGAGGCGTTCACGATCACAAAATACGATCTGGAGATTCAGTTGGAGCCCCAGCAGCAGAGGCTCGGCGCGCGCGGCAAGGTCACATTGCGCAACGACTCTACTCATCCGCAGAAGATCGTCGTGCTGCAAATTTCCGCGTCCCTCAATTGGCGTTCGATCCGCGTCGACGGCAAGGCGGTGCAATATGTCTCGCAACCTTACCAGTCGGATATCGACCACACGGGCGCGCTCGCTGAAGCAATCGTGACTCTGCCCGCCGAGATCAAGCCAAAGGGCTCCGTGGAACTTGAGATCGGCTATGAGGGGGTCATCCCGCGGGATACGACGCGGCTGACGCGGGTCGGAGTGCCGGAGGAGATCGCCAGACATTCGAGCTGGGACCAGATCGGTTCATCGTTTACAGCGGTGCGCGGCGCGGGATATGTGGCGTGGTATCCGATTACAACTGAGTCGGCGGATTTCTCGGAGGGGAACAGTTTGTTTGAGGTCGTGAATCGATGGAAGGCGCGGGAATCGGGGAGCGAATTCCAAGCTAGCCTCAGCCTGTCCGGTGCCGGCGGCGAGGAAGCTGAGACGTTGCTGTGCGGCGCCAATGGAGGAGCGGATGCTGATTTTGGGAAGAATTGGACGCTGCTGACAACTTGCCATTGGAGAGTACTCGGCACGATCGCACCGACATTTGTGACGGCAAGTTACGTAAAGCAATCTAAGTCTCCCTTGAACCTGTTCAGCCTGCCGGGCCACGAGGTCGGGGCCGCGACTTATTTCAATGCGCTCGATCCTGCCATGAAATTTGTAAGTAGCTGGTTCGGTCAGCCAAGCGCGCCGATTGCCATCGCCGATTTTGCCGATCCGAATTCCGCTCCATTTGAAAGCGGCACGTTGTTGATGGCATCGATGGCCGCGGAAGATTCGAAGCTCGCGGGCATCAACCTGGTTCACGAATTGGTTCATTCCGCGTTGCCGTCGCCGAGGCCATGGGTTTACGAGGGACTGGCGCACTTCGCCGAAGCCATGTATCGCCAGCAGCAAGGCGGACGCCAGGCAGCTCTCGATTTTCTTGGACTGCACCGAGCAGCGTTTCTCGATTCGGAAAAGGAAGTGGCGGCCGCTCTGGCGAAGAACGGCCCGCAGAAAAATGTTGGCCAGCCGCTGGCCACCACTTTCGATGAAAGTTACTATCGCAGCAAAGCCGCATACGTGTGGTGGATGTTACGCGACATGGTCGGCGACGATGCGCTGAAGCAGGCCCTTGCCAGGTATCGCGCCGAGGACGACAAAGACCCTAAATATGTGGAACGATTGATCGAAGCCAACGCCAAGCGCGACCTAGGATGGTTCTTCGACGATTGGGTGTATCAGGATCGCGGCCTGCCGGATTTCCGCGTGCAGTCGGCGCATCCATGGAAGTCGGATAAGGATGTACAGTTCGTCACCGTAACTCTGGAAAACCTCGGCAATGCCGGCGCGGAGGTTCCATTCACCATTATGTCGGAAGACGGCGAGGTCACCAATCGAATTGAAGTGCGTGCCAAAAGCACAGCCACGACGCGAGTTGAATTGAAGGGCGCGGCCAGCGAGATCGTAGTCAACGATGGCAGCGTTCCGGAAAGCGATCTGACGAACGATTCGTTTGAGATTTCCACGCCGTAGGGGGCGATGCCCATGACAGAAGCAGAGTTTAAGAAACACCTCGATGCAGCGGAGAAGAGTCCGAAGGAAATTGCGGCCGCTGTTTCCGGTCTGCCGGAAGGAGTTCTGCGCTACAAGCCTTCTCCTGAGAAATGGTGCGTGCTCGAGATCCTCGGCCACCTGGCGGATGTGGAGATCGTTTACGGATACCGGTTGCGACAGATGCTGGCGGATACCAAGCCCGTCATCGCTCCGATTAATCAGGATGCTTGGGCCCGCAATCTGAACTACCTCGATTCGCCTGCCTCGGAGTTGGTCGCATTCTACGGGTTGGGGCGGCATCATAACTTGCGTCTGCTGCGAAGTCTGAAAGCTCCCGACTTTGCGAAGTCGGCTTTTCACCCGGAGATGCAGCGCGAGATGACCGTCGCCGACCTGATCGAGAGAATGGGTGGGCACGGGGCCGGACACCTGAAACAAATTGAGAAGTTGAAAGCAGCGGCGAGTGTCAACTAGCTCGACCGATAGTGCTAATCTGGGCGCGTCGCGTGGGCAACGGTGAAAGCAACAAGCGCTTGCAGTTTTGCGAGTGCCGCGCCGGAATCTATGGACTTCACCGCTGACGGCACAGCATCGCGCAGATGATCGGCCCGCCCAGCCGCAACGAGCGCGGCGGCGGCGTTGAGCAGCACCACGTCGCGGCGGGCAGATTTCTTGCCAGATAGAACTTCGCGGATCAGTCCAGCATTGCAAGCGGCGTCTCCGCCGGAGACTTCGTCAATCGCGGCGCGCTTCAAGCCGAATTCCTCGGGCGTCACTTCGTAGCTCCGAACCTGTCCTTCGCGCACTTCGGCGATACGGGTGGAACCCGTGATCGTGATTTCGTCCAGTCCGTCGTTTCCGCGGACGACCAGCGCGCGGCGCAACCCTAACATGCTGAGCGCTTCCGCGAGTTTTTCGACCAGATCCGCGGAATAGACGCCCACTACTTGGCAGGTGGCGCGCGCTGGATTCGTCAGCGGCCCGAGAAGATTGAAAACCGTCCGCAGACGCAGTTCACGCCGCGCGGCCTGCACATGCTTCATCGCTGAGTGCATGGCGGGAGCAAAAAGAAACGCAATCCCCACTTGCTCGAGGCAGGCTGCGATCTGCGCCGGCGGCAGATTGATATTCACGCCCAACGCTTCCATCACATCGGCCGAGCCGCACTTTGAGGTCACACTGCGATTGCCGTGTTTGGCGACGCGCACGCCGGCTCCGGCAGCCACGAAGGCCGTGGCCGTCGAAATGTTGAAGGTGCCGCTGGTGTCGCCGCCAGTGCCGCAGGTATCGACCAGCGCGTCGCGCCCAGTGCCGCTCGCGTCGAGAACGGAATCGGCATGAAGGTCGAGCGGAATAGCGGCGGCGCGGATGGCCTCGGCGAATCCCACGATTTCCTCGACGGTCTCGCCTTTCATGTGCAACGCCACCAACAGCGCCGCGATCTGCGCGTCCGTGCATTGGCCGGTGAGGACCTCGCTCATGACCGCGCGCGCTTCTGCGCGTGACAGCGATTGACGGTGGTTCGCGATGCGATGGAGAACGTCGAGGATCACAAGCTCCAAGCTACAGCAGAACCGAGGCTACTTTCAAACTGGGCGGCGCAAGAAAAACCCCCGCAGAGCCTAAGCCCAAGTCGGGGGGTTGTTTTCGACTCACTTCCGTTTGTGCTACTTGCCTACGTGTACCGGAGATGCCTTGCGCAGGAGCGCCAGCAGCTTTTGTGCGTCTGCCGGCGGTGGTACTTTCCCTTCGCGCACGATTTCCTTCGCGCTCAGTTCCTTGCCGTACAGGGTCTTGTTCGCGCCGTCATCGGAGCGCAGCGTCGAACCCTCCAATGACACGCCCGCAAACAGTCCCTGGGCCCGGGAATACGACAGAATTTCAGCCTTCATCACGATATCGGTTGCCGCAGCGGCATCGCGCCCGACTGGGCCGGCCGCAACCGATGCGTCCCCTCCCAACTTCACCTTGCTTGACATCACCGAGTTTGCGCCCGCGTCATTCATGATCAACAGCACGAAGTCGGTTTCCTGGCCGCCGATCTGAAAGCCGACACTCCCAGCTTCCAGCGCAAACATTGAGGGTGCGCTCCATGAGCCCCTGAAATTGTGTCCCTTGCGGCACGTGATCAGTCCTCGCCCATAGCTGCCGCCCACAATGAACGCCGCTTTCTTTACCGATGGAAAAATCGCGACGCAATACGATTTGTTGAGCAGATCCTTCGGAATCCCATCCGGCATGCCGAGGATTTCCTTGAACACGGTCGCAGATTGGTTGATGCGGTCCTCTACTTTCTCTTCCTTGTCTGCGGCCAAGGCTGGCACCACGCTGGCCAGCAGAATGGCTACAAGCAATATCCTGTTCTTCATAAGAAACTCCTTTCATGAGTTGGACGGTTGGGTTGAGAAATCGACACTACCATGCCATCTGCGACACTTGCAAACGGTGCAGGTCAATGGAACTCCTGAGCGCGCCTTCACAGAAGGCGGATCGAACACGGAGGCCTATTTCCTTTCCGTTGGTGGTGGCGGGGCCAAATCCTGTGGAAAGCTTCGCAGCAAAACATCGACTGAGCGAGAAGAAATTTTCTTCGCTGCATCGGTCGTGTTCTCGACCAGAGTTCCCTGCAGCACGTAATAGGCTTCGTCGGCCCGGCTCTTGCCCTCGCCCCGTTCGACCGTTCCCTGAAACTGGAACGATTTACCCTTCACGATCTTGCTGGTAAACACGAGGCGATTGCCCTCGAGTTGTCCCGACTCAAGAAAATGTTCGAGAAAACCGCCTTCGTGCGACGAGTCGGCATAGCGCGAAATAAAGCCGATGACATGTCCCTGGTCTTCAACGGTAAGCTGCACGAACTCACCGTCGTTCAAGAAACCATACATGCCGGAATATTCCGCGCCGGTGGTTGAATTTTGCGCATCCGAATTTCGCGTTTCCGGTTTCGCTTGCGCGCCCGCCAGCATCCAAGCAAAGAGAACGAAACACGCAAGCGGAAACGCGGAAGAACGGATTGGCATATTCACCTCGGAAGAGCCAGTATAGCGGCGGCGATCAAGAGTAGGCAAAACGCCACGTCGTGAGATTCGATTAACCTCGGCACCTGTTGAGTCGGCTATAATCTGGTTCATATCAGCCGTCCTTGGCGAGCCACTAAACGCCTCGGATCCCGCCTTCCGGGCCCACTATCGTGGGAGTTGGCTAAGGAGTGTGTCGAGCGCCATGGAATCCCTTGGGGAAAGACTGTGGGAATTCTTGTGGAAGCCTTTGTGGAAGCCTTCCGCAGTGCGCGTTCCCGAACGCCAGGAAATTCGACGCAGAGCGGCCGCCGCACCTTACCGGATATCGAAGCCCGCATTGCGCCCAGGACTTCAGCCAGCACTTCCGCAGCCACCTTTGCCCGTCGGCGAATTCGATCTGTGGCGGGATGTTTTCGTCCAGCAGAAACTGCCCTGGAGACGCTTTCTGCAATCTGCGTTTCTGCACCTGGCGGCAGGCGGGCTCATCTGGGCGGTTTCGCTTTCATGGGTTCAAGAACAACAAGTTCTGGCGCGCGCGGCCTTTGATCCGGCGTCGCTTGTGACTTACACGCCGCAAGAATACCTGCCTCCGCTCGATACGGGCGGGAACGCCGCGCCGAAGACGCAAAAGGGTGATCCCGCTTACGCCCGGCAGCCGATCCTTTCGGTGCCGCCCGAAGCGGACAATCGTTCCCAAACCATCGTCGTGCCGCCCGATCTCAAACTTGACCGCGATGTTGCCATGCCGAACATCATTGCCACTGGAACGATCGTTCCAGCCGTTCCGCTGGATGCGGCGCCAGCTCGGTTGAGCCGCCAAATCGTACCCGAAGTTTCGGATTTGCAGGTCGTCGCGCCCGCGCCGGACGTGGCGGTTGCGCCCAACCGTGTGGTGCAGGCAGCGATGGCATCGGAGGTGATTGCCCCGCCGCCGGAAGTCGCGCAGGCGGAAGCAACGCGATCAACGAAGGGAATCGTCGGGCCGATGAATCTTGGACCGGGAGATGTGGTGGCGCCGGCTCCGCAGCTTACGCTGGCGGAACAACATTCGCAGGCGGCGCGTGGCGGCGGACGTCTGCCGAGCGGTGGCGTGCAGCCGGTGGCTCCTCCACCGAGTTTGATGGCGGGCAACGCCAGTGGAGGACGGCTGATTGCGTTGGGCATTCATCCCGTCACTCCCACCGGACCGGTGGCAGTTCCTGGAGGCAATCGCCGGGGAACATTCGCCGCGACCCCCAAGGGAAAACCCGGCGCTTCGGGAACGCCGGATTTTACGGGATCGAAAGCGGATGCAGGTTTCAACGAGCGCAATCATGGTTCTTTTCCCGCCGGCCTGCACGTTGGCGCCGCGGATGACGCAGGCGAGATGGCGTCATCCCGGCCCCCATCGGGTGTAGGTTCGAACCCGCGCGTTGCGTCCCCGATTTCCGACGACAAAATCACCGACCTGGACCGCAAGGTTTTTGGCGGCAAGCGCGTCTATGGGCGAACCTTGAACATGCCGAATCTGAATTCCACGACCGGCAGCTGGGTGATCAAGTTTGCGGAACTTGGCGGCGATCGCAAAGAGAAAGAGGGCGAACTGCTGGAGCCGGTGGCCACGGAGAAATCAGACCCCGGCTATCCGCTGGAATTGATTCGTGCCAACGTCCACGGCATGGTCACGCTGTATGCCGTCATTCGCTCGGATGGCAAGGTAGGCGATATTCGAGTCCTCAACAGCGAGGACGAACGTTTGGATTCTTTCGCGTCGAAAGCCCTGGCCAGATGGAAGTTTGTGCCCGCGGAACGAGCGGGGAAACCAGTCGCGCTCGAAGCGGTGGTAATGATTCCATTTCGGGTTCGGCAAAGTTTCTGAACCGCTGTGGGAGGGCTTGGCGTCGGGCGGCTAATGGGCGGTTGTAGATTGCCCTTCTGCCAGGGCGGCGTACACGGCGGGGTTGGCACAGACTTCGTAGTAGCACTGATCGGTCCAGCGCAATATCGAGAGATCGCGGATGTCGACTTGAGCGATCCGGTTCTGGCGAATGGCAATTTTACGAAACACTCCAGTGGAGACGGGAACGGTGCCGACAAAAAGCTCGCACTGCTCGTCGACCCAGGGTCCGTTAAAGCCGGGCTCGATGAGGTTCCCACCGCGGGGGGAGAGAGCGATTTCCTGCTGCAGTTTGCGGAAGGCAGGTTCACTCAGGCAGATTCCGCCCACGTTGTAGTTGAGGCGCATTTCTTCGGTTCCGGCGTCGACGCCCGCGCGGTCATCGCCGTTGCCTCCGCTTCCAATCAAGACCGAATACACCTGGAAGACTCCGGCATCGGGCGCCAGGCGCTTGCGGACACGCTTATTGCAGGAAGAAAGCCGGTCGCTTTCATTGATGGCGTCGGAAATCATGATGCGGTGCTCGCCATCCATCAGGTAGAGCGGTGCTGAACCCTGGTAGGCGATGCCCAGGCCGACTTCTATTGGCGGCAGGCCCGAGCGTTCCAGCAGTTCGTTATACTCGCGCAGCAGGCTCACAATCTCCCACGCCAGGACGCAGGTGCGGCCGACGCTAAGATTGTTTGCGCCCTCGTGCTCGAGCAGTGCCACGATGATGGCGTCGCCTTCGAGGAAAACCTTCGTGGCTCCATATTTCGCCAGCAGCTTGTTGACCGGGTCATAAAAGTTAAGGCTGAAGTACGAGGCGGCGTTCATGCCTTTTTCCATCAGCGAGCGCGTGAGCCGCGAGGAGTCTCGCACGTCCGCCTTCAGGATCACATGGTGAACAACCCGATCTTCGGTCGGTTTCTGGTCTTCCGGCGGCAGGAACTCGTAGAGCATTCCGTTGAGCGCGGAAAGTTCGCGAATTTTATCGTCGCTCACCAGGTTGATGCTGTCGAAACCGGCGCCGAGGGCTTCCAGTCCGCGCAGGTCGCGGTGATAGCAGATAAGGTCGTGGAGAAGACGCGCGGCAAAGCGGCCACGCTCCGAGCCGCGGCACGAAGCCACCCGTCCGATGGCGGCAAACAGCCGGTCGGAATTCAGCCGGCTTTCGGCGATGATTTTTTCAACGCGCGCCGCTTCTTCGCGGAATATCAGCGCATTCTTGATCTGCTGCGGGTTTACCCGTGGCGCATAATCGGCGAGCAGAGGAACTGCTTCATAGGAAGCAACGACGTGCGAAATCACGCCTTCCCGCTGCAAAATGCGAGTCCAGATATCGAGACGATCCTCCCGATAGCGATCCTCCGGCGTCGAGTCTTCGCCGTTGCCCGTGCCCACCAGTGCGGCGGCATTCGCGGGAGCATTCAGCGCCTGTTCCAAATGCTCATCGTCCACCGCTTTCCCGTATCCCAATTCCCGCAGAAAACTCAGTGCCAACCGGCGGAAAATCGGGAAACGGTCGGGATCTTTTTCGAAGTTGCCAAACATGTAATAGTGCTCGGCGCAGAGATAATCGTCGCTTCCATCTTCGCTGAAGATCAGCGGGTTCAGAAAAAGCCGATAGATGTCGGACGGTAACTCGCCGAGCAGCGAGCGGCGAGTCCGGGACAGCGTTTCTTTTTCGATCTCGCGCAGCAATCGGAACATCTCTTGTCCGGCGCGGCGAAGGATGATCTTCTTGCGCACCTGAAACGAAGAAACGAGTTCTTGCGTCCGCATCAACTTTTCTTGCCGCACACCTTCGAGCGATCTCGCCTTCATGCGGCACTGTTCCAGAATCCTGGCAAACTGCCCATGCAGTTCGGTGCGGATGAACTTCAGCACGGCCAGGCGCCCGAGTACATCGATCGAAGGATTTCCCGCCGTCTTGGCCCGGTTCAGGATGGCGAGATGAATCGAGACCAGCAGCGCTTTGAGGTCCACTGGGGCGGATTTGTTTGGCTTAGCGACGCCCTCGGCGGCGCGAATGAACTTGCTTTGAGTCGCGGAGGGTGCCACTTCCCTCTCGAACAGCGATTCCACCTCGCCGAAGCGGCAGATGTATCGCGCCAAATGAAACTTTAAATCGGTGGTGATACGAGGGCTGAGAAAGACGTCGTAGCGAAGATTGTCGACGCCCAGTTGCAAATCGGTGAACGAGAGTGTGATCCCGTAGTACCGCAGTTCGGGCAGACTGGACGGTTCGGTATTGCGCAACCGAAAAATCGGGAGCTTAGGCATCGCCTCTAGTCTCGCGAACTACTGGGAAATGACTGAAACCGCGATACTAAGGAGGCTAGCATGTTGGCGGAGGGGGCCAAAGTTACCCAAGTTTCTGCGCGAGGTGGCCTGTCGTTTGCCGAGAGTTGCGCCCTGGCGCGTTTTCCCGCGACCGCGGGATTAGTTTTTCGATCCTCAACCGGCGCGGAAGTCGCGAACTTCCTCCCCAGGATTAAAAAGTGGAAGAAGCGGAGTTTGCTGCCAGGAAGCGAGCTTGCGGTGGATGTCCTCGACCTCCTGCTTTACCCATCCCACGCTGCTGACTTCGATTCGGCCATCCTGCCCGATCAGGAACAAACTCGGGACATTGGTCAGCCCGTAAGCGTTTGAGACCGCGTAGCCATTCGGATCGTCGAGCTGCGTGCGAAAAGTAACTCCGTACTCCTTGAGGAAAGCGGCAGTGTCGCGCTGGTTGTCCTGCGAGATGCCGACGATCGTGATTCTCGTGTCCCCGTGCGCTTGGTGGATGCGTTCCAGAAACGGGAACGTGTACTGGCAGGTAGGACAGGAAACCTTGAAGAACGCGGCAAGGACGGGTCCGTTTTGGAGAGCGGCCTGCAATGAAAAACTGCCGCCGTCTTTGCCGCTGGAGACGTCAGGCAGAGTGAAGTCGGGTGCTTTGGTTCCGGCCGGCAGGGCAGCCATATCTTTCGGACCTCCGAACAAACGATTGAGCCACTTCATGGAAGTGCTACCTCCATAATTCTAGATGATGCCGCTGGCTTTGAGGATTTTCCGAGTCAGGCCAGTGATCGGAATCTGCGCGATGCGATCGATTGCGATCCACTTACTTCTGGCGGCAAGAGCGGCATTGATTAACGCCGCATTCCGAAGCACGTGCACTGTGTAGTCGGTAACGGTGATGGAATGGCGAAACGTGCGCCACTGCGCGGCCGGGGGCAACCGACGTGGAGGCTCGGATGATTGCGGCAATTCCCACATGCCGGGCATGAGTGAGGCCTTCTTTCGCCGTTGCACGAGGCGGATTCTGCCATTGCGCTGGTTGAGCAGACACCAGATGTTCTTCTTCGCCGGACGAATCGAGGGTGGCGTTTTGCCGGACGGGGACGAGCGGCGTCCTCTTGTGATTGGGCGGCTTCCCGCTTGGCGAGACGGCTGCGTGACGCACCATCTCCGGATAGGGCAGACCAGGCATCGGGGTTCTCCCGGCACGCACACGGTTGCGCCGAGCTCCATCATCGCCTGATTGAAGTCGCCGGGCCGCGAGCGGGCAAGCAGCGCCTGCGCGTGTTGCCAGATTTGCGGCGTCGTTCGATGGCCACCGAGGAATCGCTGCACAACGCGCTCAACATTCCCATCGACCACCGCGATTGGCTCGGCAAACGCGATGCTGGCGACGGCGGCAGCCGTGTAGCGTCCGATGCCGGGCAGATTCTGGAGGTCTTCGGCACGTTGCGGAAACCGCCCTGCGTGCTTTTGCGCCAACTCTCTCGCGCACTGATGCAGCATGCGGGCGCGTCGATAGTAGCCCAGGCCGCTCCACGCCGCGAGCACAGCATCTTCAGAAGCCGCGGCCAGCGACTGCACATTCGGGAAACGTTCGAGGAAGATCCGGTAGTGGTCCAGAACGGCAGCGACACGCGTTTGCTGCAGCATGATTTCGCTGAGCCAGATGCGGTAAGGGTCGCGGCTTCTACGCCATGGAAGATCGCGGCGATTCTGGTCATACCAATGGAGGAGACTGCGGCGGAAGGCCGGCAGGTTTTTGCCGGTCAGTGGCATTGGAGATGCAGCAAGCAACGTCTCCGCGGGGATGGCGGATCGAATGCGCATCTATTGTTGGCTGACGCTGTGCGCAATCACGACCCATCCCGATTTCTGCTGTTGCCAGACGGTCATCATATGCTGCGGCGCAGACGGGAGCGGTTGCGAGCCGCCGGTTCCATTGGAGGCGCCATTCAGAGTAATCGAATAGGTCACCACGATGGTGGTTCCGTTCAACTCGGTCTTCAAATCTCCGATGACACAATCTTTCAACTGCCAAGTGCGGTACTGCTCGATGGTTGCAGCGCGGTCGAGCGCTCCGCTGGGCGTTACGCCCACATAGTTCGAAGCCAGAGCGCGCTCCACTTCGGCCCAGTTTCCTGCTTGCACATCCTTCCAGAAGACGCGCTCCAGACCCTCGCCTCCGGTGGCATCGGATAAAACGCGGGCTGGATGCTCGCCATAAAAGGTACAGGCCGAAGTGAACATTAACGCGAACACTAACGCGAACATCCGCGCGACAGTCAGCATCACAATCGGAGAAAGCGGGCGGGGTTCGACGGTAATCCTCGGACGCATGGCGAGATTGTACCGTGCCTGGGGCGTGTGGCGACGGAACTTCGCCCCACTCCCTCACAAAGCCCATTGACCGCTGCAAGTGCTCACACCCATAATGATGAAGCCTGGTAACCGCGACAACGCGTGAACATCAACCCGAACCGGCAGGATGGGTATGACCGAATTCGACCGCAAGGTGGAAGAGGCTTCCGCGCGCATCAATCGCTCGGTGGCGAATATCGCCGGCACTCTGGAAAAAGAGACGGCGGAACTGGTTACGTATCTCAACGACGAAGTTGTGCCAGCGGTGAGAACCCATTCGTCGAAGGCGCTGCGGACGGCGGCTGGCAAACTCGCCAAATTCGCAGATTTCCTGGAAACGCAGCGCAAGAATTCTTGAATTGCCTCCCTTCCAACGGTCCGCGCAGAAACGCGCGATTGTCGCGATGCCTCGATCTGTGTCTCCTGATCCTTGTGCTGATGGGTGTCGCGCTGCTCGGCGGTTGCGGGCATAAAGCTACACCGGTACCGGTTCCACCAGCACCGTCACTACAGCAGGAAAATCCGGCCGAGACTCCGCCGTCTGCGGAGACAAACAAACAGAAGGCCGGCGTTCCCACAAACGCAAGGCCGATTTTTGAAGAAACCGGGATGGCGAGCTGGTACGGCGCTCCCTATCACAACCGGCGCGGATCGAACGGCGAGGTCTACGACATGAACGCGATGACGGCGGCGCATCTTACCTTGCCGCTGGGCTCCGTCGTGCGCATCACGAATCTGAAGACCGAGCACTCGGCTGTGGTGCGTATCACCGATCGCGGGCCGTTCGTTCCCGGGCGCATCGTCGACCTTTCGCTGGCCGCAGCCAAGGCTCTGGATGTGTACCTGCCGGGCACGGCCAAGGTTCGCCTGGAAGTGCTGCAGTCGCCCGCGCCTCTCGATACGGGTGGCCGCTGGGCGGTGCAAATCGGTTCCTTTGCCGAGAAGAAAGTAGCTGCGGAATTCGCGGAACACCTGCAAAAGCGGTATCAGACGGCGCAAGTCCTGAAGTTCGAGAGTCCCGCCGGAGGCTGGTGGGTTCGCGCGCGCGTGCTGGGTGACGACCGCCAGCGGGCTTCAACTCTCGCCCGCGAGACGGCGACCGCGGAGGGAGCGGTATTCATGGTGCGGCTCGACTGAGAGGTTGTGCGAGACCTTAGTTCGCGGGAGTGGTATGGTTACCGGCAGAGATATAAAGTCCTATCTCCATATTGATTTGCCGGGAGATCGTAATCCCAGGCAAGAGGAGACTCACCGATGGCGGACTGTTTATTCTGCCGCATTATTCGAGGCGAAGTACCATCCAAGAAGGTTCATGAAGATGAACACACATTTGCCTTTGAAGACCTGAACCCGCAAGGCCCGACCCACGTTCTGATCATTCCGAAAAAACATATCACTGGCTTGAAAGAAGCCGCGGCGGAAGATGCGGAATTAGTGGGACGCTGTCACCTGGTGGCTGCACACATCGCGCGGCAACGTTCGATTGAAGATGGCTACCGCACGGTATTGAACGTCGGTCCTCGCGCCGGGCAATCGGTTTTCCATTTGCATGTCCACCTGATCGGCGGACGCTCGCTGCAATGGCCGCCGGGATAACCCATTCTGCAAACGCAGGGCATCGCACGGGATGGCGAATCGACGGGACGCTATTTCTTCCGCAGCGCCCGTGCCGCAATGTCTTTGCGGTAGTGCGCGCCATCAAAGCTAATTTTTGCGCAGGCCTCGTAGGCGCGCTGCAACGCGGTTTGCAGTTCCGCAGCTCGGGTTGTGACCCCGAGTACGCGGCCGCCGGAAGTGTAGAAAGCACCTTCACACTTCGAGGTGCCGGAGTGGAAGACTTTTACGCCTTCCAGTTTCCCGGCATCGCCAAGGCCGGTGATTTTCTTGCCCACCTCGTAACTTCCCGGATAACCGCCCGAAGCCATCACCACACACACCGCGGCATCGTTTGACCACTTGAAATCCCCGTCGCTGGTGCGGCCGTCGATGGACGCCTCCATCGCTTCCACCAGGTCGCTTTCGAGGCGCATCAGAATGGGCTGCGTCTCGGGATCTCCGAAACGGCAGTTGAATTCGAGCACCATGGGTCCGCGCGCGGTCATCATCAGCCCGCAATAGAGGACGCCTTTGTACTCGGCGCCTTCGGCCTTCATGCCGGCCACCACGGGGCGAGCGATGTGGGCGAGGAGCCATTCGCGCATCTGGTCATCAACGATGTCGCGCGTGGTGTAGGCGCCCATGCCGCCGGTGTTCGGGCCAGTGTCGCCGTCGCCAACTCGCTTATGATCCTGCGCGGCGACCAGCGGGGCGACACGCTCGCCGTCGCTGACCACCAGAAACGAGAGTTCGTCGCCTTCGAGAAATTCTTCCAGCACTACGCGCGATCCGGCTTCGCCCAGCATCCGGCCGCTTAGCATTTCGTTGGCTGCGGTGGAAGCTTCGTCCTTGTTCTTGGCGATGACCACGCCTTTGCCGGCAGCAAGTCCGTCGGCTTTCACGACGATCGGAGTGTGGAAGTGCGGCAAGGCGTCGCGCACCTGTTCAGCAGAATCGCAGATCGCATAATGAGCCGTTGGAATGCGGTGGCGCTGCAGGAATTCCTTGGCAAAGCTCTTGCTCGTTTCCAGTTGCGCGGCGGCCCGAGTGGGGCCAAATGTGCGCCAGCCTCGTCGGGTGAATTCGTCCACCACGCCGAGCATCAGCGGCAACTCCGGGCCGACCACGGTGAGATCGGGCTGGATGTGATTGGCGAGTTCGACCATCGAGTCGAGGCTCTTCACATCGACCGGGACGCATTCCGCTTCGTCTGCGATTCCGCCATTGCCGGGCGCGCAGTAGATTTTCGTCACCCGCGGTGATTGCCGGAGTTTCCAGACCAGAGCGTGCTCGCGTCCGCCACTGCCCATGACGAGGATCTTCATATTCGAACATCCAAGGGTAGGGGCGGAGGAAGNNTCTGACCTCCGCAATCTTGCTTAACCATGCTTAAGGGTTCGCCGTATAATGCGCTTCACATGATCACAGTTTCCAAGGAAGACTACCTTAAGGCGATTCTCGAGGCGGAGAGCGAGGGTGAAGCCGTGATTTCGGCCACGCTCGCGCACTGGCTGAAAGTCTCGCCTCCGGCGGTAACGATGGCGGTGCGCCGGCTGAAGAAAGATGGATTGGTGCGGGTGCATGCCGACGGGCGTGTTCGCCTAACCGCTGTCGGACGAAAGATTGCCCGCAAACTGACGGTTCGCCACCATCTGATCGAGCGCATGCTTGCCGAGATTTTTGGTATGGAGTGGTATAAGGTGCACGATGAGGCCGAACGGTTGGAACACGCGGTTTCGCCGGACTTTGAGGCTCGGCTGCTGGCGAAGCTTGGACGAGGGATCGCCTGTCCGCATGGCAATCTGACCGAACTGGAGAGTCCCGCGAGCCGCCGGCGTCGCGGGTTGCTGCTGCTTTCGCAGGCTTCGCCCGGGGAGGACTTTCACGTGAGCGGTATCTATGAACGCGATCGCCGGCTGCTTGAGTTTCTGGAACAGCGGGGCATACGGCCTGGAGCCAAAGTGCATGTTGTTGGTCGTAATTATGACAACACGCTGACCTTGACTACCGGGTCGGGGAAGGTCTCCCTGGGGGTATCCGCCGCGGAGAGAGTTTGGGTCAAAACGGCAAACGGGAAATCATCTCATAAACCCGAAGGCCGATAGGTCTGCCACACTCCCCGCAAAGCGCGATTCACAAAGTAATTAACCATAGTTTATGTCCTAATGTATACTTACGCTAATTTGTCAGTGGGTGGTGTCGTCTACTGTTCCTTTTGCGCCTGCGTCGATTGAATGAAAGAGCCAAAGACAGCATCGGAGCCGCGAGGGGTAGCCGTACCCCGAACCACCGTACTGAACGGCTCCGAAACGCCTGGCAATGACGTCGTTATCACGCATGAAGACATCGACCGGGCGCACGACCGTGAACAGGTCTCGGCGGTGCGGGCGCGGCGAGGATTCCGGCCACGGTTGCGGTTGTTCTGGCTGCTGATTGGTCCGGGCATTCTGGTGATGCTCGGTGAGAACGACGGGCCCAGCATGCTGTCCTATGCGGCGACCGGGGCTCGCTTTGGCATTGGTTTCTTCGTGCCGTTCTTTGTGCTCACCTTCCTGATGGCTTGTGTGGTGCAGGAAATGACCGTCCGTTTGGGCGCGGCCACCCATCGCGGCCACGCGGAGTTGATCTTCGATCGCTTCGGCCCGTTCTGGGGCTGGTTCTCGATGGTCGATCTGATGGTGGGCAATTTTCTGACGCTGGTGGCCGAGTTTATTGCCATCCGCGCTGGGCTGGGATTTTTTGGAGTGCCACCATCAGTCGCTGTCTTGGGCGCGCTGCTGGTTCTGTCGGTTGCGCTTATGACGCACCGGTACTGGACTTGGGAGCGGACCATTCTGGGCGCTGCCATGTTCAATCTTGTGTTTGTGCCGGTGGCGCTGATGACGCATCCGGACTGGGGCGCTGTGGGCCGCGCCATGGCCACCTGGAGACCGCTGCCCGGCGGTCTCACGCAGGAGACCGTTCTGCTTCTCCTGGCGAACATTGGGGCAACGGTCACCCCGTGGATGCTGTTTTTTCAACAAAGCGCGATTACCGATAAGGGTCTCACTACCCGCGACATCCGCATGGGTCGCGTCGACACGCTGCTGGGAGCGGCGTTTGCGACCGTCGCCGCGGTGGCGACGCTGCTGGCGACGGCTCCGCTGTTCACGCACCACATGTCGGCGGCGAACTTCGAAGCCGGCGAATTCGCCCAGGCTCTGCAGCCGTTTGTCGGACATTGGGGTGCGGCGCTCTTTGCCCTGGGCATGTTTGAGGCGGGGATGGTCGCAGCCATTACAATCTCGACCTCATCGGCGTACGCCTTCGGAGAAGTGGCGCGGCGCCCGCATAGTTTGAATCTCCCGTTCAAACAGGGACGATCGTTCTATCTCGTCCTCCTGCTCGAAGCGGCGGCCGCAGGGGCGCTGGTCTTGATCCCGGGAATTCCATTGGTTTACATCGTGCTGCTGGTAAACGTGATCGCCGTGCTCGCCATGCCTCCGGCGCTGCTCTTCCTGTACATGCTGGTGAATGATCGGGAAATCATGGGCGAACTAGTCAGTCCGCTGTGGGCGAATGTGCTGGCCCTGGGAGTCGTGACCGTACTGATCGGAGCGGGTCTGTTGTTTGGAGTCAGCGTGATTGCTCCCAATGCGCTGGCGCTGGTGGGAGGCAGATAGATGGAAAAGGAATTTGATTCCGCGCCCGCTTCTGAAGTGACTCGCGAAGAACTCACTGCGGTGATGACCGCGCTGGAGCCCGACCAGATTATTTCCACCAAGGAGCATCATCATTGCCCGCGGCGGCAGCTTACGCGGACCGAGATGATTGTGTTCTGGGGACTCAGGATTTATCTGGTATTTATGGTCGGCGTCGTGGTCTACCAGATTTGGACGACTGTTCGATAGCGTTTGTCCCCACACTTCTAGTGGGTTCGACGCTAGTCGGTCCCACGCAGGCTGTTTCCACAGGAGCACCCGAAACAATTACACTATTAGGTTCCTAATCCGATTGCGCTCCGGCTGTACGCCCAGGGCTTTTTACAGAAGGAAGGCCATCATGTCATCGAATAGTTTTGGCGCTCGCGCCAGTCTCAAAGTCGGCAATAAAGAGTACGAACTTTACCGGATCGACGCCCTCGACAAGCAAGGTATCTCGACGAAGCACCTGCCGTTTTCGCTGCGCATTTTGCTCGAGAACCTGCTGCGCACCGAAGATGGACGCAACGTGACCAAGGACGAAATCCGCGCGCTTGCGGCATGGAACAAGAATTCGAAACCGGAAAAGGAAATCGCTTTTACGCCCAGCCGCGTGTTGCTGCAGGATTTCACGGGTGTTCCAGCGGTGGTTGATTTGGCGGCGATGCGCGACGCGATGAAGCGGCTGGGTGGCGACCCGAAGCTGATTAATCCGCTGCAGCCCGCGGAACTGGTGATCGACCATTCGGTGCAGGTCGATGAGTTTGGGACACCTAAGGCGATTGAAGTGAACGCCCTGCTGGAATTTCAGCGCAACAAAGAGCGCTACGCGTTTCTGCGCTGGGGACAGACTGGCTTTCGCAATCTCGCCATCGTGCCGCCGGACACCGGCATCGTCCATCAGGTGAATCTCGAATATCTGGCGCGCGTTGTCTTTGTCCACGAAGAGGGCGGGAAGCGCACTGCCTATCCCGACACGCTCGTCGGCACCGATTCGCACACTACCATGATTAACGGACTGGGCGTGCTGGGTTGGGGCGTCGGCGGCATTGAGGCCGAGGCCGCCATGCTCGGACAGCCTGTTTCCATGCTGATCCCGCTGGTCGTGGGCGTGAAGCTTACCGGACGCCTGCGTGAAGGCGCTACGGCGACCGATCTGGTGCTGACCATCACAGAGATGCTGCGCAAGCATGGTGTCGTCGGCAAGTTTGTCGAGTATTTCGGCCCCGGCCTGCAAGATCTGCCGCTGGCCGATCGCGCGACCATCGCCAACATGGCCCCTGAGTATGGGGCGACCTGCGGCATTTTCCCGATCGATAAAGAAAGCTTGCGCTACCTGAAACTCACCGGCCGCAGTGACGAGCAGATTGCTTTGGTCGAGGCTTACGCGCGCGAGCAGGGACTTTTTCACGATGCCAAGACGCCGGAAGCCGAATACTCCGAGNNTGTCGAAGGCAGGAGAGTCGTTCGCGCAGGCGCTGCCGTCGCTGATCAAACCGAAGGCAAAAGCCGCCGCGGCGGCTCCCGCCGACGTCGCCCGCAAGCAGGTTAACAATTGGGAGCAGGAGGGCGGGAGTCCGACCGGCGTCGGTGTCGAAGATGCAAACGTCCACGAGCACGTTTCGACGAATGGGAAGGCGCTACGGCATGGCAGCGTGGTGATCGCGGCGATTACCAGTTGCACGAACACGTCGAATCCGTCGGTGCTGATCGCGGCGGGGCTGCTGGCGAAGAAAGCGGTTGAGCACGGACTCGAAGTACCCGGATGGGTGAAAACGTCGCTGGCTCCCGGGTCGAAGGTTGTGCTCGATTATCTGCAACAAGCCGGGCTGATGCCGTATCTCGAGAAGCTGAAGTTTCACATTGTCGGGTACGGCTGCACGACTTGCATCGGAAACTCAGGCCCGCTGCCGGTCGAAGTTTCGAAAGAAATCGAAGAGAAGAATCTGGTCGTGGCTTCGGTGCTTTCGGGCAATCGCAACTTTGAGGGAAGAATCAACTCCGAAGTCCGCGCCAACTACCTGATGTCGCCGCCGCTGGTCGTGGCGTTCGCTCTCGCCGGACGCATTGACGTCGACCTGCGCAAAGATCCCATCGGCAAGGGCAAGGACGGCAAGCCGGTGTATCTGGCCGACATCTGGCCTTCTCAGTCGGAAGTCGAGCAATCGATGGCGAGCGCGATTACGTCCGAGATGTTTCGCAAGAGCTATGCCGAGGTCTACTCGGGCGACGAGCGCTGGCGCGGTCTGCCGGTTCCGAAGGGCGAAACTTATGCCTGGGAAAAGGATTCCACCTACATTCGCCAGGCGCCTTACTTCGACGGCATGACGCTCAAGCCCGGCGCCGTCGAGGACATCCACGGAGCGCGGGTGCTGGCCGTGCTTGGCGACAGTGTCACGACCGATCACATTTCGCCCGCCGGTTCAATCAAGAAGGATGGCCCGGCCGGAAAGTATTTGATTGCGCATGGCGTGCAACCGGCGGAGTTCAACTCTTTTGGGTCGCGTCGCGGCAATCACGAAGTCATGGTGCGCGGCACCTTTGCCAATGTTCGCCTGCGCAACAAAATGGTCGCGACCGAGGGCGGATTCACCCGCCACCTGCCCGATGGCTCGGAGATGTCGATCTTCGACGCGTCCGAAAAGTACCATGCCGAGAAAGTGCCCCTCGTGATTCTCGCGGGCAAGGAATACGGCTCGGGGTCGTCGCGCGACTGGGCGGCGAAGGGACCGCGGCTGCTGGGCGTTCGTGCCGTGATTGCGGAAAGCTACGAACGTATTCATCGCTCAAACCTGGTTGGCATGGGCATTCTTCCGCTCCAGTTCTTGCCGGGAGAAAATGTCGAGACGCTGAAGTTGACCGGCGAAGAAGTGGTTGAGATCGCTGGCATTCGCGAGGTGGCCGAGAAAGTTTCTTCCGGCCGCAAGATCACGGTGCGCGTGAAGGGCGGAAGGGAATTTCAGGCAGTGGTGCGCATCGACACTCCGCAGGAAGCGCTCTACTACTCGAATGGCGGCATATTGCAGTTCGTGCTGCGGCAGTTGCTGGCTGGGAAAACACAGCCGGAGGCGGTAACCGCATAACAATTTCTGGTGGAGACGCGGCGCGCCGCGTCTCCACAGTCTCAGGCCCCCCTTCTCGATTCGTTGAACCTGCTCCCCACGCTGCACACCTCGCGCGTGCTTTCCGCGTGCTAATCTCAGATTCCGATGTCCGATGCGGCCCAATATATTCCTGCTGCTTATGCCCTAACCGCAGTCGGTGTTTGGGGCACCAGCGATTTTCTCGGCGGAGTGGGCACCCGTCGGACGAATACATTTCTGTTCACGGCCATCGTCCATGTCAGCGGTTTGGTTGTGGTAGGCGCGATCGCTCTGCTGACCCACGCGCCTTTCCCGGGAATTGCCAGCGTAGTTTGGTCGCTACTCGCAGGGGCGCTTGGCGGCCTTGCGCTGGTCTTCTTCTATCGGGCATTGTCGCGCGGCAACATGGGATTGGTCGCGCCGGTGGCGGCGGTTCTGAGTGCGGCGATTCCGACGTTTGTGAGCGCCTTTGCCGACGGATTTCCGGGTGTCTGGAAGGTATTCGGCTTTATCCTGGCTGGAATCGGCGTCTGGCTCATCTCCCGGACCGAAGGCAATGCGGGACGTCCCGAGGGACTGGGCGTGGCAGTGCTGGCCGGAATCGGTTTCGCTGGTTTTTTCATCTGCGCCCATAAAGCGGGCAATGCTTCAGCATTGTGGGTGGCCACTTGTTCGAGGGCCGCTGCTTTTCTGGTTACGGCAGCCATCGTCCTTTTCGGGAGACATCTGCGCGCGGTGGCAGCGCCGGTGTTGGCAATTGCCGTGGTTGCCGGACTTCTCGACATCGGCGGCAGCATTGCGTTCATCCGCGCGGCTCAAACCGGACGACTCGACGCGGCGGTTGTACTCAGTTCGCTCTATCCCGCCGTGACCGTTGTGCTCGCTCGCATCTTTCTGCATGAACACTTTAGCCGCACCCGCACCCTCGGCATGGTGGCGGCGCTGGCGGCCGTGCCGATGATTGCGGGATGAGGAAAGCGAGTTGCATTCCACATTCTGGAATGTGGAATGATGGACCGTCTGTAGCGGATTGTATGGAGAAGGTGACCTTTGCCTTTTGTCGAAGTTCGTAATCTCACGAAAGTTTTCGCTCTTGCCGAATCTCCCTTCGGCGGCGCTCGCTCCGGCGCGGTCCGCGCTGTGGATGATGTGTCGCTCGATGTCCGCGAGGGCGAGACGCTTGGCTTAGTGGGCGAATCGGGCTCGGGCAAAAGCACGCTGGGACGGCTGATTCTCCGCCTCATCAAGCCGACTTCAGGATCCATCGTTTTCAATGGCGTCGATCTGCGAACGGCGAAAGGTTCGGAGTTGCGCCGCCTTCGCCGCAACATGCAGATCATTTTTCAGGATCCGTTCGGCTCGCTCGATCCCCGCTACCGGGTCGAGGACGTGATCGCCGAGCCGCTGATTCTTCATCGCGAGGTGGTGGACCGCGATGCGCGCCGCCAGTGCGTGCGGGATCTACTGCGTGCCGTAGGAATGGATGAATCGGCCATGTCACGGTATCCGCACGAATTTTCCGGTGGACAGCGACAGCGCATCGGCATCGCCCGTGCACTGGCCCTGCGGCCGAAATTTATCGTGGCCGATGAGCCGGTTTCCGCGCTCGACGTTAGCGTGGGGGCCCAGATTGTGAATCTCTTGCAGCAACTTCAGCGCGATTTCGGCCTCACTTATTTGTTCATTTCGCACTCCATGCCCGTGGTTCGCTACCTTTCAACCCGCATTGCGGTGATGTATCGCGGCAAGATCGTCGAGATCGGAACCACCGAGCAGATTACCGCGCATCCGCAACATGAATACACCCGCAAACTTTTGGCGGCAACGCCGGAGATGGCAGCGTCGTGAAATCTGGTACAAGCGACAGTTTTGCAGGTTGTCCTGGCGGCGGGAGCCGACTACAATTCGCGTGTCTTCTATGTCTAAGGAGCTGATATGGCCGCAAGCGCAGTTGTGCCCCCGCAGGAACCAGCCCCGCTGTCGGAAGCGCAGCGCCTGGTCGACACGTTCATCGCGCCCAGCAAAACGTTTACCGATTTCCGCAGAAACGCCAGTTGGTGGGCGCCATTTCTGATCATCGCGGTCGTTTCATTGTCGTTTATTTATGTCGTCGATCAGAAAGTCGGCTTTCGCAAGGTGGTGGAGAATCAGATCCAGTTGCAACCCAAGCGGGCGGCGCAACTGGAGAGCCTGCCGGCTGATCAGCGCGAAAAAAACATGGCGCTGCAGGTCACTATCACCAAGATAATTTCTTACTTTGTTCCGGCGATTGCGCTCATTTTGTACGCGCTCTTCGCTGGGATTTTGTTTCTGACCCTCAAGTTTGGTACCAGCGCCGATATCAAATACAAGCATCTGTTTGCGCTGATTGTGTACACCCGGTTGCCGGAGTTGCTGAGGGCGCTACTGGCGACTCTGTCGCTTCTTGCGGGAGTCAGTGGCGACGGTTTCAATATCGAGAATCCAGTGGCTACGAATCCCGGGTACTTCATCGGCCCAGACGGCTCCGCGGTACTTCGCGCCCTGCTGACACCGTTGGATGTCATCACCCTCTGGACGTTGGTTCTGACCGCCATCGGCATTACGTGCATCAGTAAAACCAAGCGGGGCACCGCGTTCGCCGTCGTGTTCGGCTGGTATGTTCTTGTGCTGCTGGTCAGAGTTGCGCTCGCTGCGGCGACCTCCTAAGGTGGGACAACAATAATCTTGCGGAGCGCGGGGCAGCGCCCCGCCACCGCACAACGCGTGTGTGCCAGAGCATTTACAATGGCTCCGCTACCATGCACACCGCGGACATCGTCCTCATTGGCGGAGGGATTGTCGGCTCCAGCATCGCCTACCACCTGGTCGCGGCGGGCTGCAAGAACGTTCTCGTGATTGAACGCGAGACATCGCAGGGCAAGGGATCCACGGGCAAGAGCATGGGCGGCGTGCGGGCGCAATTCTCCACGCCGGTTAACATCCAGATGTCGCTCTACTCGATCCCGTTCTATGCCAGCTTCGAAGAGTGGCTCGGATATCCGTGCGACTACCGTGCGCAGGGATATCTTTTTTGCGCGACCAGCGAAAAGCATCTGGCCTATCTGCGCGCCAACTACGAGAAGCAGGTTGCCATGGGGTTGAAGCACGTGCGGCTCGTCACCGGCGATGAGATTCGCGGCATGTTTCCGCTGCTGCGGGGCGACGATATTGTTGGCGGCAGTTTCTGCTCGACGGACGGATTTGTCGATCCTTACAGCGCCATGATCGGATTCATGACATGGGCTGGCGATCACGGGGCCACACTTTGGAAAAACGCCGGCGTCACTGGAATCAAGCGCAACGTCGAAGGCGGAAGCTTCGAAGTAGCGACGACACGCGACACGGTTTCGACTCGCACGGTGGTCGACTGCGCGGGACCGTGGGCTGCGCAGATTGCGAGGATGGTGGGCATCGATCTGCCGGTCGAACCGTTGCGTCGCATGCTGGTCCCCACTGAGCCGTTTGACCAGTTTCCGCACACCGCGCCTATGATCATCGATATGTCCACTGGCTTTCACTTCCGCCCGGAGAGCCGCGGGTTTCTGCTGGCGTGGAACGACCCGAAAGAAACGCCGGGCTATAAGACCGATTTCGATGCGGGCTTCATCGAAAAAATTCTTACGCGTGCCGCGGATCGCGTGCCCGTGTTTGAAAATGTCGAGGTCAATCCGAAGCGAGCCTGGGCCGGCCTTTATGAAATGACGCCTGATCATCATCCGATTCTTGGCGAGTCACCCGAGGTCCCAGGCTTCTTTTTCGCCAACGGATTCAGCGGGCATGGCGTGATGCACTCGCCAGCGACCGGCAAAATTCTCAGTGACTTGATCTTGAGTGGGAAGACGGAGTTGATTGATGCGACCCTGTTGAACTTCTCGCGGTTCGCCGAGGGGCGGATGATTCACGAGACCGCGGTGCTATAAACCCTCATGCCTCAAGAACTCAACTACTGGCTCACGACCGTCGAGATGCCCACATCTCCGGCGCTGCCATTGCCGGAGAGCGCCGACGTGGCCATCATCGGCGCGGGATTCACGGGACTCTCGGCGGCGCTTGCTCTAGCCAAACGCGGGGCGAAAGTCGTCGTGCTCGAATCGGAAACCATCGGCTGGGGCGCGAGTTCGCGCAATGGTGGCATGGTGCTCACCGGACTAAAGCTCGGCGTCAATAAACTCATTTCAATGTACGGGCGCGAACTTACGCGGCGCATGTACGCCGCGTCGCTAGAGACGATCGATGCGGTCGAGCGCATCGTGAAGGACGAAAACATTGGTTGCGATTTCGCCCGTACCGGACACCTCGAAGTCGCCTGCAAACAGACGCATTTTGACGACTATGCCCGCCAGGTCGAAGTAATCGCCCGTGAATTCAACCACCAGTTGCGCGTTGTGCCGCGCGAGCAACTGCACAGCGAGATCGGCTCCAGCATTTATTACGGGGGCATGGTCGATGAGATCTCGGCCGGACTCAACCCCGCGCGCTACGTGGCCGGAATCGCCACATCTGCGATGCGGGCCGGTGCTCAGATCTGTGAGGGTGCGCGGCTGCAGAGCATCCAACGCGAATCGCGGAATGGCGCGCCTGGTTTCCGGCTGAACAGCTCTCGGGGCGCGGTTTGGGCGCGCAACGTGCTGGTCGGAACCAGTGGCTACACCGGCGCGGCGACTCCTGCGCTGCGCAAGAAAATCATCCCTATCGGGTCGTTTATCATCACGACCGAAGTTCTTCCCGAAGCGTTGGCTCGCGAATTGAGCCCGCGCAACCGCCAGATCTACGATTCCAAGAACTATCTGTATTACTACCGGCTCACTCCTGACAACCGCATGTTGTTCGGAGGCCGCGCGGCGTTTTTTCCGGAGACCGATCAGACGATTCGCAAAAGTGCGGAAATTCTGCGTCTCGGCATGATTGACGTATATCCGCAATTGTGCGACGCGAAAGTGGAATACGTCTGGGGCGGTACGCTCGATTTTTGCTTCGACATCATGCCGCACGCGGGACAAATGGATGGCATTTATTTCGCCGTCGGATACGCGGGACACGGCGTCGCCATGGCCACGTATCAAGGGCTGAAAATGGCGGAGTGGATTGCGGAAGGCGCCGGGGGAAAGACCGACAACCCGTTCGCGGAGATCTCCTTCCCCGGCGCGCCGTTTGGGCTGTACAACGGCAATCCCTGGTTTTTGCCGTTCGCAGGGGCGTACTACAAAGTTCTAGACTGGGTGTCGTGAGAGAAGCAGGTCTCAGGTCGCAGGTGTCAGGTCTCAGGAAAAAACCTAAGATTTCTGGGCTCTCCTGAGACCTGATACCTAACACCTAATTTGGAGAATCGCATGTCCATCTTTGGCTTAATCGAATACGCCGACGCTTCCGCGGAGGTCCGCGCGATCTATGACGACATCATGGCTACGCGCAAGACCGAGTGGATCAACAATTTCTGGAAGTCGATTGCGCACGATCCGGTGATGCTCAAGCGGACGTGGGAAGATATTAAGCAGGTCATGGCGCCCGGAGCGCTTGATCCGCTGACCAAGGAAATGATCTACGTCGCCGTTTCGGTCTCGAACCAATGCGAATACTGCATTGCCTCGCACACCGCCTCGGCCAGGAATAAGGGCATGACGGATGCCCAGTTCAAAGAATTGATGTCCGTGGTCGGGATGGCCAACGAAACCAACCGTCTGGTCGCGGGATATCAAGTGGAAGTTGACGAGCGTTTTAAACCGCAGAGCGGGAAATGACGTACGAACGGTGGCGCAGGTTGCCAACGCGTTCACCGCGAAGATCTATAATCGTCTACGGTTTCCGCTTCCGCTGAAGCGAGCACAGCGCGTCGAAAGAGGGAAAACATGGCCGAGATGACGGTGACTCCAGTTGCAACCCATGGTTTTTTTCTGGACGGGAAGTGGCTGGAAGAGGGTGACATCGTCGATGTCCACGCGCCATACGACGGGACGTTGATCGGACATGTCTACCAGGGGCGTCGCGAACATGCGGATGCCGCGATTGCCGCCGCGGTTAAGGCCTTTGGAACTACCCGGCGCTTGCCTGCGTTCGAACGCCAACGAGTTCTGCGCCGGATTTCGACGGGTATCCATGATCGAAAAGAAGAATTCGCGCGCACGATCGCACTTGAAGCGGGCAAGCCGATCAAAAGCGCTCGCATGGAAGTGGACCGCGCCGTCTTCACCTTCAACATCGCCGCCGAAGAGACGGTGCGCGGTTACGGCGAATATCTGCCATTGGATTGGCAGCAATCGACCGCCGGTCGTTGGGGCATCGTCAAGCGCTTTCCGCTGGGCCCGATCGCCGGAATCACTCCATTTAATTTCCCGCTGAATTTGGTTGCGCACAAAGTTGCACCAGCCATTGCGGCCGGCTGTTCGATGGTGCTCAAGCCGGCTCCGCAGACGCCGATCACCGCGATGCTTCTGGCGGAAGTGATCCAGCAGGCGGGATGGCCGGATGGGGGTTTCAACGCCCTTCTGCTTTCGAATGAAGATTCGAGTCTGTTGGTCACCGATGAGCGCATCAAGCTCATCAGCTTCACGGGCAGCGCCTCGGTCGGCTGGGCGATCAAGAACGATGCTGGCAAAAAGAAAGTCGTTCTCGAGTTGGGAGGCAACTCCGGGGTCATCGTTCACAGCGACACCGATCTTGCGTACGCTGCCGACCGCTGCATCACCGGCAGTTTTGCTTACGCTGGACAGTCCTGCATTTCGGTGCAGCGCATTTTGGTGGAGCATTCGGTGTACGGAAAATTCACGGAATTGCTGCTGGCCGGAGTCGGCAAACTGAAGGTCGGCGACCCGTTGGACGAGTCGAGCGATCTGGGCCCGCTGATTCGCGAAAGCGACGCGATCCGCGCCGCCGAATGGGTGCAAGAAGCGGTGCGCGGAGGCGCGCGCCTGCTCTGCGGCGGCCACCGTAAAGGTTCTTTCTTCGATCCCACCGTGCTTACCGGAACCAAGCCCAATATGAAGGTCAATTGCCAGGAAATTTTTGCTCCGGTGGTGACGGTTGAGCCATACAACGATTTCGCGTCGGCGCTGAAGCAGGTCAACAGTTCTGCTTTCGGGTTGCAGGCGGGCCTTTTCACGCGCGACGCCAAACTCATTTTTCAGGCCTACGACGAACTTGAAGTCGGCGGCTTGATCGCCGGCGATGTTCCCACATTTCGCATCGACCACATGCCCTATGGTGGCATCAAAGATTCCGGCTTGGGACGCGAAGGCCTGCGCGACGCGATTCAGGAGATGACCGAGCCAAAGCTGCTGGTCATGAATCTGCGCTGAAGATCGGGGCCTTGGCCGATCAATTTTCGATCAACCTTAAAAGAAGTGGATTTATCGGGCATTCATTTTGGGGCGTAGATTGCCTGTTGATTTTCTCAACACTCAATCCCATTTCGGAACACAAGAAAAACTACGGAACCTATTCCATTTCTCCCAGCAACTGTTTATACTCACATGTTTCAGTAACCTTCGTCACAGCAATACGTGACGTAAATCATAGGAATGTGTCCACCGGGAGCGGCCTGAGCCAATTCCGCAGTAGATAAAGAATTCATATTCAATGCAGATCTTTCCGCGCAGCAGCAATGCAATCGCCCGGGCCTCAATGGTGCTGACGGTCGTCGCCGTGGCTGGCGTATTTTGGGCCATGGTGCAGATCGAGCGCTCTCCGTACATTACGTACGCGGGAGTGCGCAAGTCGCAGCCTGTGCCATTTAGCCATCAGCATCACGTAACCGGGCTGGGCATCGACTGCCGCTATTGCCACACTTCGGTCGAGCAATCGAGTTTTGCTGGAATTCCGCCGACCAAGACCTGTATCAACTGCCATGCCCAGATCTGGACCAACGCAGCGTACCTCGAGCCGGTCCGCGAAAGTTTTCGCACCGGGCGTTCGCTCGAATGGACGCGCGTCAACCAGTTGCCCAACTTCGTGTATTTCAACCACAGCATCCACGTGAATAAGGGAGTGGGCTGCAATACCTGCCACGGTCCCGTGGACCAGATGCCGCTGATGTACCAGTACGCGTCGCTGCAGATGGAATTCTGCCTCGAGTGTCACCGCGAGCCTGAAAAATATCTGCGGCCGCGCGAGCAGGTCTTCAACATGCGCTATGAGCAGCCTTCCGCGGGAGAGCCCGTTATTGTG
>PLUW01000061.1 GCA_003162935.1 Acidobacteriaceae bacterium | reverse complement strand
ACGAGCAAATCGGACGTAACTGTTGTTAAACCAGACCATTTCGCTCAGAAGTTAGGGACCAGTCGCTAAACGCCGTTCTGTGCGGCACGCCCTGCCCCGGCTCCCATAAACCCCACCGCCTGTGTAAAATAAGAAGTTAATCCCAGAGTGCGGCGGATAACCCCACCCAAGAATTCCTACGAGATCGAAGGAGATCCGAACCAGCAATGTCGATTCCAGCCACCCAGCTCCGTCCCGGCATGATCATCAAGCACAACAATGATCTGCACTCCGTCTTCAGCGTCGAGCACCGCACCCCCGGCAACCTCCGCGCCTTCATTCAGGCCAAGCTGCGCAATCTGCGCACGGGAGCTATGTTCGAGCACCGTTTCCGCTCGCCCGATCCCATCGAAAAGGTCAACGTGGATGAAGAGAACATGGAGTTCCTCTACAGCGACGGCGACGACTATTACTTCATGAACACGGAAAACTACGAGCAGACGCACCTGACCCGCGAAATCCTGGGCGACGCCGTCGAATACCTGACGCCGAACCTCCAGATCAAGGTCGAATTTTTCGACGGCAAAGCCGTAGGCATCGAACTGCCGCAAACCGTCGTCCTGACTATCGTGGAAGTTGAGCCTGGCCTGAAGAGCGCCACCGCCTCCAGCGTGACCAAGCCCGCCAAGACCGAAACCGGCCTGATCGTGCAGGTTCCGCCCTTCATCAACGAAGGCGAAAAAATCAAAGTCGACACCGCCGAAGGCACGTACCTGTCGCGAGCACAGTAAGGTCAGAGGTTAGAGGTTAGATTGCAGAAGTGAACCTCTAGTCGAAAGGCTCTTACCTCTGCAATCTAACCTCTGACCTCTGCAATCGCACGATGGCTACTGAGAAAACCCAATCTCTCGTCCTCGCCCGTCGTTTCCTCGTCCGCGGCCGCGTCCAAGGCGTCGGCTTCCGCTGGTTCGTCGAGCGCGAGGCGCACATCCTGCAAGTTGCAGGGTGGGTCCGCAACAATCCCGACGGCAGCGTCGAGGTGTTAGCCCACGGCTCCCGCGACCAACTGGCGGGTCTGCATTCACGATTGCGCGAAGGCCCAAGAGCCGCCCGCGTAGATGAAGTGGAAGTATCCGAATCCGACCCGACCCCGGGCCTGTCCTCGTTCCAGGTTCGGGGCGGATAGGTCAGTGTGTACGGCTGGGCAGCTAATGTGTAGACAAATAACGTTCGGCTGTAAGTTGTTAAAAATAAAGACTTTACCGATAAGTCCTTATTCTTCAAAGACCTGGCGAATTTTCCAGCTAAGTCATTGATTGTAAAGGACAGTGATCAGGGGGGATCAAGCCCCCAATCGCAAGGTCGCACCAAAACAGGAAGGAATTGAACTCGAATGGCAGACTTCACAACTGCGGATCGCGATGCGCTCAAGAAGCTCATCCGCGAGATCCCCGACTTCCCGAAAAAAGGCATCCTCTTCTACGACATCACCACGCTGCTCAAGGACAAGCTCGGTTTCGCCCGCCTGATCGACGCCCTTTCCGAAAACTACATCGGCAAAGAGATCGACCTAGTGCTCGGCATGGAAGCCCGCGGCTTCATCTTCGGGCCCGCTCTGGCCTACCGTCTGAATGCAGGCTTCGTCCCCGTCCGCAAGCCGGGCAAACTCCCCGCCGAAACCGTCAAAGTCAGCTATGACCTGGAATACGGCAGCAACGCCCTCGAGGTCCACAAAGACGCCATCGCGAAAGGCCAGCGCGTTCTGATCGTGGACGACCTGCTCGCCACTGGAGGAACCGCAGTCGCGACCGCAGAACTCGCCAGCCGCCTTGGCGCACGAATTGCCGGATTCGCCTTCGTGGTCGAACTCGACTTCCTGAAAGGTCGCGACAAACTGGCAAAATACGACGTCTTCTCGCTCCTCCACTACGACCACTAAGGCCGCCGGGCGCGGCTTTCGGACGCGGACACGGACCGTGTCAGCGATTGTCTTGATCTTGCCCTTTCGCCACGCCAGTTATATACTCCTGCGACTGCCGGGAAGGCATAGCCAGACCGCCAGCGTAAGACGCAAGACAGGTGACGGGAGCCTCCATGCCATCCATACGACTAGCAATCTTGTTATTACTCGCCGCGTTGCCTGTGTGGGCTCAGCGATCCGCCGAGCCCTCGGCCGACGTACCCTCCCCTCGTCAGCACGGCCCGAGGAAAACCTTCGGACATGCTCCCGAACCCGACACCTCCGACGGCAGCGTCAAGGTACTGGAGAGCACCAACTGGGGCGGCTACGCCGTCACTGGCTTGAATTTCACCCAGGCCCAGGGTTCCTGGACCGTCCCCACCGTCGACTGCACCAAAACCCCGAACACCTACGCTTCGTTCTGGGTCGGCATTGACGGATGGAACAACGGCACCGTCGAGCAACTCGGAACCGACTCGGATTGCAACGGTACGAAGCCTTCCTTTTACGCGTGGTATGAGTTTTACCCGAAATACGGTATCAACTTCGACAAATTCCCGGTATCGCCCGGCGATCAGATTTCGGCGAGCGTGAATTACGACGGCGAGAAGTTCACTCTCACCATCACCAACCAAACCACCAACCTATCCGCCAGTCGCAGCGGGAAGGTCCCTCAGGCAAAACGAGCCTCCGCCGAGTGGATTGCCGAGGCGCCCTGCTGCCAGTACGACGGCAACTTCTTGCCTCTCTCCGATTTCGGCACCATCTCCTTTGGCGAGGACTCCACCTACGCCATCGACACGAACTACGCTTCCAACGACTCCGCCTCCGGACCGATCGGCGCCTTCGGCGGACACGTGCGCGAGTCCGTAATGGTTACCAACAGCGGCGCGAAAAAAGCCGTGCCATCGTCCCTTTCGTCCGACGGCACCAGCTTCACCGTGACTTGGTACGCTGAATAGCAGTCGCCGCGCGTTGTCGCGGGAAAACACGGGACACCGGAAAGACCTTCTTGAAACCATGAGAATCCTACGAAGCTTTCGATATTGTGCCGTCGCAGTTTTGCTCATACTCTCCCCGGTGCGCCACGCCTTGGCCGCCGACGCCGTCGACA
This sequence comes from Acidobacteriaceae bacterium, assembly GCA_003162935.1. GTDB lineage: Bacteria > Acidobacteriota > Terriglobia > Terriglobales > Acidobacteriaceae > Acidiflorens. The sequence goes on along the minus strand of PLUW01000061.1, from coordinate 21,691 downwards.
CCTACGTCCAGGCGGAAATGGCGAAGCAACACATCCCCGGACTCGCCTTGCTCGTTTCCAGAGACGGCCAAGTCATCCGCGCCCAAGGCTACGGCCTGTCCAATGTAGAACTGCAAGTCCCGGTCAAGCCGGAGACGATCTTTCAATCCGGCTCGGTGGGCAAGCAATTCACGGCAACCGCCGTCATGATGCTCGTCGAAGAAGGCAAGATCGGCCTCGACGATCCGCTCACAAAATACTTCCCTGACGCGCCCGCTTCGTGGAAGCAGATCACGGTTCGAGAACTGCTGAGTCACACCTCCGGATTCACCGACTATCCCAAGAGTTTCGACATGCGCAAGGACTACACCGAAGCGCAGGAAATCAAAATGGTCGCGGCCGCGCCAGCGGCTTTCGCTCCCGGGACCAGTTGGAGCTACAGCAATCTCGGCTTTCTAACGCTCGGAGTTCTGATTCACAGGGTCACCGGCGAATTCTACGGAGACTTTCTGCAAGAGCGCATCTTCCGCCCCCTCGACATGCGCACGACTCGCATCATCGGCGAAGCCGATATCGTCCCCAACCGCGCCGCCGGATACCGCCTCGTCAAAGGCGAACTGAAAAACCAGGAGTGGGTCTCGCCCACCGTGAACACCACCGCCGATGGCAGTCTCTACTTCACGATCCTCGATCTCGCCAAGTGGGACGCCGCGCTCTACACCGACAAGCTTCTCAAGAAATCTACCCTTGATCAGATGTGGACCGTGGCCAAACTCAAGAACGGCACGCCCAATTCCGGGCACTACGGCTTCGGCTGGTTCATCGAGAACAAAAAAGGACACCACGTAGTCGAACACGAAGGCGCATGGCAGGGCTTCGAAACGGTGATCTCGCGCTACCCGGACGACAAGCTCACCGTGGTAGTTCTGACCAATCTAGAGTCCGCCGAACCATCCAAGTTCGCCGACAGCGTCGCCGAGATGTACCTCTCCGGAAAAGTAAAATAGTGTCGATGCAGCGCGAATTGTCGATGGAGCGCACTTGCGCCGCCCCAGATTCGCGCGTTCCGGGAAGATGGTAATCTTAAAACTGCGATGGACGGTGAATGCCCGGCTTACCTTCAATAAAAAATCGGCTGCATACCGCGGCTGCATTCTTCCTGCTCCTGATTTTTGCGCAATCAACCCCGGCTCTCGCCGCTGCCGTCGATTCCCTCTCGCCCTCCATCACCACCGCGCCGTTATCGGTCGACCAGGTCGTCGACAATCTAATCCGCAGGAACGAAGAGCGGGCGCAAGCTCTGCTCCACTCTGAATCCACCCGCGTCTATCACCTGGCTTATCGCGGATTCCCCGGCGATCGCGACGCCGAGATGACCGTGGAAGCCACTTATGACAGCCCATCCACCAAGAACTTTAAAGTCGTCTCGCAGAATGGATCGAAGCTGGTGATCGACCGCGTCTTCAAACGCCTGCTGGAAAGCGAGAAAGAAGCGGCCGAACCCGAAATGCGCGCCCGCACCTTGCTCAACCGCGATAACTACGACTTCGCGCTAGTCGGCTTCGAACCCCCCGGTGTCGACTCGCCAGCCAAGGACGGCAGCAAGGCCGGCCAATATATACTCGCCGTCTCACCAAAAATCAGAAGCAAGTACGTCTATCGCGGTAAAGTCTGGGTCGACGCCGCCGATTTCGCCGTCACTAAAATCGACGCCGAGCCCGCCCAAAACCCTTCCTTCTGGACCAAGAAGAACGAAGTCCATCAGGAATACTTAAAGTTGCAAAATTTCTGGCTTCCCCTCCGCAACCAGTCGATCAGCGATATTCGTCTCGGCGGTCGCGCCACCCTTACCATCGACTACAGCAACTACCGCGTAACCGACGCGAAGTCATCGCAGAAGCCCACGTCCCCATCCACCGTTGACGCCCACTAGAACTGGCCGAAAAACTCGATTTGGTTTTCCTGCGACCTAACACCTGAGACCTATTCCTCAGTAGTACAATCCCGCCATGGACGCTCAAAAATGGATAGCCTAATCCAGCCCAGCGCAAACTCGACGCCCGAGCCGCAAGCATCCAGCCTGCGCCCCATCCTGATCGGGATCGTCATCGTAGCCATTGTGGTAGGAGTTCTAGCGTTAATCCTCCGCGCCAATCAGCCGAAGCCCGCCGCGCCCCCAGCCTATGCCGCGAACCTGAAATTCACCGGCCTGAAAACCAGCGCCGCCCAGAATTTTGTGGGCGCTACGGTCAGCTATCTCGACGGAACCATCTCCAACACCGGCGATAAGACCGTCACCCATGCCGTCGTGCAGATCACCTTCAAAGACGAAATGGGACAAACCGCCCAACGCGAAGAACTGCCCATGCGCGTCCTGCGCACCGGCGGCCCGTATGACGAAGCCGTGGACCTCAACCTGTCGCCGCTCGCCCCCGGCCAGAGCAAACCCTTCCGCCTGACCTTCGAGAACATCTCGGCGCAGTGGAACCACGCCTACCCCGACCTGCAGATCACGCAAGTGAGCACGAAGTAAGGTTCGAAGTGAGAGGTCAGATTGCAGAGGTGAAAAGCCAACCCCCTTGGGGTTCTTACTTTTGCAATCTGACCTCTTACCTCTGACCTCCATTTACAATGTCCTCGTGCCCGAAACAAAACCATTTCGTCTTACCGAGTCCGTTAAAGCCGCGGGTTGAGCGTCGAAGCTGAGTCCGGCGGCGCTGGACACAGTGCTTGGGAAATTAGCCCGGCAACAGGATCCGAATGTGCTAGTCGGCTTCGATCACGCCGACGACGCTGGCGTGTATCGACTCACGCCCGAGACGGCGCTCGTCCAAACCGTCGATTTTTTCACCCCCGTCGTGGACGACCCCTATACTTTCGGCCAGATCGCCGCCACCAACGCCCTCAGCGACGTCTACGCCATGGGAGGAAAGCCGCTGACCGCGCTGGCGCTGGTCTGCTTCCCCGATAAGGCCGATCTCAATATCCTTGAGCGCATTCTGGCCGGCGGACTGTCAAAAATGATCGAAGCCGGATGCACCGTAGTCGGCGGCCACAGCGTCCGCGATGAAGAAACGAAATTCGGATACTCCGTCACAGGACTGATCCATCCCCAGCGCGTCCTCGCCAATCAAGGCGCGCAACCCGGCGACAAGCTGCTCTTCACCAAATCGCTGGGCACAGGCGTAATTTCGACAGCAATAAAAAAGGGGGTAGCGAAACAGGAGTGGGTCGAAGCCGCCGTAAAATCGATGACGACTTTGAATAAGGCAGCGGCCGAGGTCATCATCGCCTGGTGCGCGATGACGGACCAAGACCCCACGTCTCGAAAACCGCGAGATATGGGGCACCCCAACGACAACCGACCAACGACCAACGACGCCTTCCCCGTCCACGCCCTCACCGACGTCACCGGCTTCGGCCTGGTCGGCCACGCCCGCGAAATGGCCCTCGCCTCGAACGTCAGCCTTGTCTTCCACTCCGCCACCATCCCTGTGCTCGAAGGCGCGCTCGATTGCATCCGCGACGGCCACACTCCCGGAGGCCTCAAAGCCAATCGCGACTTCGCCGAATGCCTGGTCGCCTACGACCCCTCCGTTCCCGAAGAAATCCGCACCCTCCTCTTCGACCCGCAGACCGCTGGAGGCCTTCTGATCGCCGTCTCCGCCGAAGGTGCGATTGCACTCACAGCCGCGCTTCAGAATGCCGGAGTCCCCGCCGTCGAAATCGGCGACGTCTTGCCGCCCGCAAAACCCTTGATCCGCGTCATTTTTTGATCAATGCGTTCCCGCTAACCGCTGTCCCCAACGGTTCGTGGCACAAATCCAAGTTGTCATCCTGAGCGAAGTCGAAGGACCTCTGCAAGTCTCTAACTCAATCCGATCAGCTCCCAGATGTGCGCCAGATGATGGTCGTCGTGCTCCGCCACGAAATACAAATGGTCTACCAGCCGCATGGGTGTCTTCATCCGCGGATGTAGCAAGGTGCGGGAGAAGGTTGCGCGGTCGACCGTTTCGACTCGCTTCACCAGTTCGAAACGGTCACTCCGGAACTGGTTCAATATCTCGCCAATCGGACGCTCATTGTGCCGCGCCAGGTGCGTCTTCTGGTTGCTGAGGTCAGCCGCGGTAAGAGTTGCCGCTTCCGTTAAATAGTCGGCCAACCTCGCCATCCACAGAGGCTCAAGGTCGAGCAGGTGTCCCGCATGTTCCTGCGCCGACCACTTGTCACCCGGTCTTTTCAACAACACGTCGCGAGCCGCGCCGCGAACGATTTCCTCCAACCGGGCCGGCGTGCCTCGCAAACGCACGCACAGGTTGGGATGCTGCTCCACCGGAAACGCGGACTCAAACTTCCGTTCAAACCAGATCGGCGGACGATTCATAGCTGCTGACGAATCAAGAAAACTCTGGAGGATGCACGGTTTACTCCCTTGCCAACATCTTATTCACTTCCGCATAATGCACAGCTCCCGCCATCGCGCCATAAGTCCCGGAGGTCTTAAGCTCCTCCGCGACGCGCCGCAGCAATCCCAGCGTGGCACGCATCGGCCCCGATCCTACGCTCACCCGCGCCACTCCCAGCGCCGCCAGTTCCGGAATCGACGGCGTTCCCACTCCCGCCAGAATATTCAGCGGGCACACAACCTCTTTCACCAGCCGTCCGATCGTCGCCGCATCCGTGAGTCCCGGCGCAAACACGCAATCCGCGCCCGCATCGCGAAACGCCACCAGCCGCCGCGCCGCCTCCGAGTAATCCGCATCCGAATTCCCACCCGCCAGCAAATACACATCCGTACTGGCATTGATCATGATTTGCGCCCGCAGTTCCACCGCCGCCGCGCGCGCCGCCTTGATTTTTTCGACCGCGAGCTCCAGCGAACTCAAAGGCTGATCGGGACGCCCGCTGGTGTCTTCCAGATTCATCCCGACGACTCCCAACTGAATCAATTCGCGTGTAGTCCTGGCGGCATCCTCAGGACTCGAATCATATCCCGCTTCAACGTCGGCCGTCACCGGCACTCGCACCGCGCGAGCGATGCGGCCAATGCGAGCAATCATCTCTTCGCGCGGAATGCGTTGCCCGTCCGGATACCCCAGCGAAAAAGCAATCCCCGCCGAGGTGGTTGCGATGGCGGGAAAACCGGCATCCTCGAAAATCCGCGCGCTGGCCACATCCCAAACATTCGGCAGAATGAGCACGCCCGGGCCGCGATGGAGCTGCCGGAACTGAATCGCTTTACTGGTCTGGACTTCCATATCTTACTTTCTTCCAGCAAAATGTCACCCGCCGCGAGCCTTCTCGCGCATGCGCTCAATGAAGCTCGGCACATGCACCACCGCACGCCCCACCGTGCCCCGCCCGATTTCCTGCGTTCCGTCGTGGGCGCGGACGCGCATGGTATAAAACCGCCCGTCAAACGACGCCAGTTCCGCTTCCGCCCGAATCTGCATTCCGATCCCGCTGGCCGCGCGATGTTCCACGTGAATCGAGGTTCCCACCGTGATTTCCCCCTCCTCGCAAAACGGCTGCAAAGCGTGAAAACACGCGGTCTCCATCAATCGAATCATATCGGGAGTCGAATACACGGGGGGCAATTCAGAATGATGCGCCGAGAGCGTGTGTTTGAGTTCGACGGTCTCAGCCGCTTCTCCGCGAGCGCCGATGGGGATAGTCCGAGCCATTTCATGAAAGAGATTTGGAAATAATCGACACGGAGCGACGGGAATGAGCGTTTTAATTTTTACTGATTTTCACCGCCGAGACGCCGAGAAAACCGATCTGGGCTTTCGCATCGGACCAAAAACTTCTCGGCGCTCTCTGCGTCTCGGCGGTGAACAAGACTTCCCAATTCCAACTGAGAAACCTACGCCGCCACCCCAGCCATGCGCCGCGCCTCAAACCCATCCAGCACGTTCCACAAAGCCTTTGCCGCCGTCTCCGCCGCCACCAGCGCCCTTTCCGCAGTCTCCGGATTGGCTTTCACCCGCTTCTCCAGCTGTTTGCGCCACACCTGCGAGTGGTACACGTCGGCCGTGGCATGCAAAGTGAAATAGCCGCGCGTCTTCTCATTGGCCCCATAAATCTCGCGCAGTCCGCGATCCTTTTCTTGCGCCACGCGCGGCACTTGCGATTCGTACGCATAAAAAGCCGCCAGCGCCTCTTCCGGAGTACCTTCCCCCGCCACACGCTGGAAACACGAAATCAGTTTGCGCACTTCTCCAACCGGCCGCCGTTTCGGAGCGCGGTTTCCACCCATGCCTTCCACAAAATCGAGCCACAGTTCAGAGTGCGATCGCTCCGGCTCCCCGAACGAATCTTCTCCGCCCTTTTCATCGTTCATATTGGCGAGAACCGCGCGCCGCAACTCGCCCTCCTCCAGTCGGACGCCTAACTGCGCCAGATAGCCGGGAAACGCCTCCACGTGCGGATAGTAACCCTCGGCGTAGGCGCGAAGATCGTCGCGCGTCAGCTCGCCCGCCGACCAGGCTTTATAAAATGGATGACAGAGCAAGTCGTATGAATGAATGCGTTGGTCCAGCAGAGACAGGAATTCCTTTGTTTCCATGATTTTCCTCCCCAGATTTACCCCGATGACCCTCCACTATACCGTCGCGCTCGCAGGATCACAAGCAGCTCGTTCGCCGCCTCTGCCGCGCGATCCAGCCTCTAGGTGATAAAATCCCACAATGGCTAAAACACTTGTTGAAACCGTGGTCCACCAGCTGCACCAGGAGCGTTCGCGCTTGGAGAACGAACTCCATCGCATCACCGCTGCTCTAACCACCTTCGGAAAAGTCTTCGCCCAGGGCGGCAAGGCAAAGCCAGTCAAGGCTCGCAAGAAATCGACAATTTCCGCCGCCGGACGCAAGCGCATCGCCGCCGCCCAGAAAGCGCGCTGGGCCAAAGTTCGGGCAGCCAAAAAACAAAAATAGCGGACGCCGATTTTCCGCCATTTTCCGCGCAAGCAGAACCAAAGCGGAAAATCGGATCTCTCAGCCCTAACCCGGCACCCCCCGCAGCACTCCCGCCACAAACTCCGCAAACGTCCGGACGTCATCCTCGGTCGTGTCGAACGAGCACATCCACCGCACCACCGACTCCTCCTCGCTCCACACATAAAAGAAATACCGCTCTTGGATCTTCCGGATCGCTTCCCGTGGAATCTGCGCAAACACACCATTCGCCTCCACCGGATACACAATCCTCGCCCGCGGAATCTTCTTGATCTCCTGCTCCAGCAGTCGCGCCATCCCATTCGCGTGCTCCGCATTCCGCCGCCAGAGATCGTTCGTCAGCAGCGCCTCCATCTGCGCCGACATGTACCGCATCTTCGACGCCAGTTGCATCCCCTGCTTGCGCACAAACATGAAATTCTCGGTCAGCTCCGGACGAAAGAACACCACCGCCTCCACGCCCATCAGCCCGTTCTTCGTTCCGCCAAACGAAAGCACATCCACTCCCAGATCCCGCGTCGCCTGCCGCAGAGTCAGTTTCTGCGCAGCGGCCGCATTCGAAATCCGCGCCCCGTCCATGTGCAGGAACATCTTCCGCTCATGCGCAAACCGCGCCACGGCTTCGACCTCCGCTGGCCTGTACACCGACCCCATCTCGGTCGATTGCGTAATGGAAATCACCCGCGGCTGCACGTGATGCTGATCGCCAATTCCGTGATACGCATGCGCCACCGTGTCCAGAGTCAATTTCCCGCCCGGTGCCGGCAGTGGCACCAGTTTGCATCCCGTAAATTTTTCCGGCGCGCCGCATTCGTCAACGTAGATATGCGAAAACTCCGGGCACAGCACAGCGTGAAACGGACGCGTCAGCGCCTGCAAACTCAGTACATTCGCCGCCGTCCCGTTGAAAACAAAGAACACCGCCACATCGGCCCCGAACTCCTCGCGAAATTTTCCCACCGCCGCTTCCGTGTGCGGATCGTCTCCATACCCCACGCAATGCCCGTCGTTGGCTCGCCGCAGCGCCTCCATCACCTCGAGATGCACCACCGCATTGTTGTCGCTGGCAAAGCTCCGGCTCGGTTTCATGTCCAACAATCTAGCAGAAGTGAAAATTGTTCGGAGCCTCCCGCCCTTGCCATGAATCTATAGGGATGATCCAATATTTGCCTGGACCAAATGCCAGCGAACGCCGGCGCCTTTAAATGACTATGCCTCGAATCGTCGCAAGAACGTCGCTCCTGATTCCGCCCGCCACGCTGGTAGCCGCGCTTCTGTTCTCGACCGCCTGCGGCAAGGGCGATGAGGCCAAAGCCGCCCCGCCACAGGCCCAAGCCATGCCCGTCAAAGTGCAAACCGCGAAGACTCAAAGGGTCGACGACACCACCGACTACGTCGCTACCCTGAAGTCCCGCGACTCCGCCGTGGTCATGCCGCAGGTCGAAGGCGTCATTACACAAATCTTCGTCCACTCCGGCGAACAGGTTTCCGACGGCGCGCCCCTGATGCAGATCGATCCCGCCAAGCAGCAGGCCACCGTCCAAAGCCAGGAAAGCGCCACCGCCGCCCAACTTGCCCAGGTCAAGTGGGCGCAGCAGAATTACGAGCGCGTCAGCGGACTCTCTGCCGCCGGCGTAGTCAGCAAGCAGGATCTCGACCAGGCCCGTGCCACCCTCGATGCCGCCCAAGCCCAACTGCAATCGCTGGGCGCTCAGGTCAACGAGCAGCAGGTCCAGTTGCATTACTACAAAGTGGTCGCGCCCCGCGCCGGCATCGTAGGAGACATTCCCGTCCGCGTCGGCGATCGCGTGGTGACCACCACCCAGCTCGCGACCGTCGACCGGCCCGGCAGCCTCGAAGCCTACATCTACATCCCCATCGAAAAGTCTGCTGAGCTCAAAATAAACCTGCCCGTGGAGATCGTCGACGCCGCCGGGAGCCCTCTTGCCACCAGCCGCGTCACCTTTATCTCGCCGCAGGTGGATAACTCGACGCAAACCGTCCTCGTGAAAGCCACGATCGCCAACTCCAAAGACAGTCTCCGCACCGCTCAGTTCATTCGCGCGCGCGTGGTCTGGGGCAGCCAGGAAAAGCCCATGGTCCCAGTCGTAGCCGTATCCCGAATCGGAGGCCTCTACTTCGCATTTGTCGCCGAGCCCGACCAGAAAGGTGGATACGTGGTCCACCAGAAGCCGCTCCAGATCGGCCAGATCGTGGGCAACGACTATGTAGTCCTCGATGGCGTAAAGCCCGGAGACAAAGTAGTGGTTTCCGGCACCCAATATCTGATCGACGGCGTACCTGTGGTTCCGCAGGAAAGCAGCAGCTGAATACTTCAAAGAAAAGTTCTCGAAACCAGCTCAGACAAATGACAATCAGTAGCCGCTAAGAACGAGAACTGAGAACTGACAACCGGGAACTGAGAACTGTTTTCGAATGGTCGACTTTTTTATTCATCGCCCCGTATTCTCTACCGTCTGCGCCCTGCTGATCATTCTCGCAGGCGCCGTCTGCATCCCCACGCTTCCCATCGCGCAATTTCCCGATCTCGCGCCGCCGCAAGTCGGCGTCACGGCCGTCTATACCGGAGCCAGCGCCCAGACCGTCGAATCCGCTGTTACCACCCCCCTCGAGCAGCAAATCAACGGCGCTGAGGGCATGAAGTACATCACCTCCTCCAGCACCAACGATGGCGTCAGCACCGTCACCGCCACTTTCGACCTCAGCCGCGATCCCGACCTCGCTACGGTTGACATCGAGAACCGCGTCAACACTGCTTCCGGAAGGCTCCCCGCCGCCGTCAAGCAAGTCGGAATCACCGTCGCCAAGACCTCGCAAAATTTCGTCTTCGGCGGCGCGGTCTTTTCGCCCGACCAGCGCTACTCCACCCTCTTCATCAGCAACTATCTTGACGTTTATGTTCGCGACACCCTGAAGCGCGTTCCCGGCGTGGCCGACGTCCTCATCTTCGGCGAACGAAAATATTCCATGCGCCTCTGGCTCGATCCCGTCCGCATGGCCGGCCGCTCCCTCACCGCCGACGATGTGGTAGCTGCTCTCGGCGAGCAGAACGTCGAAGTCGCCGCCGGACAAGTCGGAGCCCAGCCCGCCATGCCCGGCCAGAATTTCCAGATCAGCGTTCGCGCCGTCGGCCGCCTTTCCGAACCCGCTCAGTTCGATGACATCATCCTCAAAAGCAATGCCGATGGCACGCTGGTTCGCCTGAAAGATGTCGGCCACTCCGAACTCGGCGCCGAAGACTATACCAACGACCTCGATTACAACGGGCGCGAAGCGGTCGGTATCGCGGTCACTCAGCTTTCCACCGCCAACGCGCTCGACGTTCACCAAAAGTGCGTCGCCGAACTCGACCGCCTGGCCAAGCGCTTTCCGCCCGGCATGAAATATGAGATCGCCTTCGACACCACCGACGCCGTCGGAGAATCCATCCGCGACGTGGTCTCGACCCTGGGCACCGCCATCTTTCTCGTCATCCTTGTCATCTTCGTTTTCCTCGAGGACTGGCGTTCCACCATCATTCCCGCCGTCACCATCCCGGTCTCGCTCATCGGAACGTTCGCCTTCGTTAAGCTGCTGGGCTTCTCCATCAACACGCTCACGCTGTTCGGCATCACCCTGGCCACCGGCCTGGTCGTCGACGACGCCATCGTCGTCATCGAAAACATCGAGCGCCATTTGCAGGAAGGCGAGCACAGCCCCATCAAAGCCGCCTCCGACGCCATGAAGGAAGTCACCGGCGCGGTCATCGCCACGTCGCTGGTGCTCGTCGCCGTCTTCGTGCCGGTCGCCTTTTTTCCCGGAACCACCGGCATTCTCTTCCGCCAGTTCGCCTTGACCATCGCTTTCTCGATCGCCATTTCCGCTTTCAACGCGTTGACTCTGACGCCCGCGCTCTCCGCCCTTCTGCTCGGCCGCCAGCACGGCGAAAAAAATTGGTTCTTCAAGATCGTCGACCGCGTGCTCAGCGCCGTCAATGACGGATATGTGCGCGCCCTCCGCTTCTTCCTGCGTTTCGAGATCGTCGCTCTGATCCTGTTCGCCACCGGTCTCGGTCTCGCCTATTTCGTCTTCACCAAAGTGCCGCAAGGCTTCGTCCCCAACGAAGATCAGGGATACCTCATTGTCGCCATCCAGGCTCCCACCGGAGCCTCGCTCGACTACACCCGCAAAATTGGCCAGCAAGTCTCCGCCATCACCAAGAACATTCCCGAAATCCGCGGCACCTTCGCCATCGCCGGTTTCGGCTTCGGAGGCGCAACCGAAAACGCCGGTCTTGTGTTCTTGCCGCTCCAGCCCTACAGCAAGCGCAAAGGCGAAGAACACACCGCCGCCGCCATCCTTAATCGCTTGCGCGGCCCGCTGTTCGGAATCTCCGGCGCCATTGCCATCCCCTTCGAACCCCCCGCCGTCCAGGGTCTGGGCCAGTTCGGAGGGTTCCAATACGAACTCCTCGATCAGGGCAATCACACCCTCCAGGACCTCGACAAAACCACCCACGAACTGATTCGCGCCGCCGGCGAGCGCAAGGAAAAAGATCTCACCGGACTCTTCAGCACCTATACCGCGAACGATCCGCAGTACGTCGTCACCATCGATCGCGAAAAAACCAAGAGCCTTCACGTCCCGCTCAGCCAGGTCACCGACACCCTCAGCGTCTACATGGGATCGGCGTACATCAACGATTTCGATTTCAACAACCGTTCGTATCGTGTTTATGTCCAGGCCGACAAGCAATTCCGCTCGCACCCGCAGGATATTGGCCAGTACTACGTTCGTTCCGATTCCGGCGCGATGATCCCGCTCGCCAATTTGGTTGCCGTCACCGAGACCGCCGCGCCCCAGGTCATCAACCACTACAATCTTTTCCGTTCGTCGGAAATCAGCGGCTCCGCCGCCGCCGGCTTCAGCTCGGGACAGGCCATCAACGCCATGCAGCAGCTCTCGGCAAAAACCCTGCCACAGGGCTACACCTTCGAATGGTCCGGAATTTCGCTGGAAGAATTAGCCTCGGGATCGACCACGCTCATCCTCTTCGGCTTGGGAACGCTGGTCGTCTATCTGACGCTCTCGGCGCAATACGAAAGCTTCGTGCTCCCCTTCATCATTCTCCTCGCCGTCCCCATGGCTTTGCTCGGAGCGCTCTCCGCCCAATGGATTCGCAGCCAGCAGAACGACGTCTACTGCCAGGTGGGATTAGTCATGCTTGTAGGCTTAGCGTCAAAGAACGCTATCTTGATCGTGGAATTCGCCGAACAGTTGCGCGAGCGCGGCATGACCATCCTCGACGCCGCCGTCGAAGCCGCCCGCATCCGTCTGCGCCCCATCCTCATGACTTCGCTCGCCTTCATCCTCGGCGTAGTCCCCCTGGTCTTCGCCAGCGGCGCCGGAGAAAATGGCCGCCACTCCGTAGGTACCACCGTTTTCGGAGGCATGATCATGAGCACCATCCTTAACCTGTTCTTCATCCCCGTCCTCTACCTGTTGATCGAAGGCTTCCGTGAGCGCCGCCGCAAACCGAAAACCACCTAGGCGGTGCTCGAGCCCAAGACGATCGCATAACCCAGGCGTTTTAAGCCTGATCCGCTAAGTATCGGGCAAGCGTGATGCCGAATACGAAATGGTATGCCGGATAAAGCGGCGCGGTCGCGCCCTCGTCCCCGCCACAAAAAAAGCAACTTCGTGGCGCTTGGCAGCGTCTGAAAGAGTGTGAGGTCGAGTCGATGAAGAAATCAATGCTGGCAGTTTTCGCTCTCTCAATGATGCTCTCGATCACGGCGTCGGCCAGTCCCGCTACTCAGGACAACCAATCCGCTGGCCTACTGCCTCAAAAGAGCTATGAACGCGTCGTCAAGGAAGTCCGTCATGAACTCGTGATGCTTCCGTACTACGGCGTATTCGACAACCTCTCCTACAAGGTCGACCCCGATGGCACCGTGACCTTGTTCGGCCAGGTCGCGCGCCCCACGCTCAAGTCCGACGCCGAAAACGTGGTCAAGCACATTGAAGGTGTCGAGAAAGTCGTCAACAACATCGAGGTCCTGCCCACCTCCATCAACGACGACCACATCCGCCGCGATGCCTACCGCGCCATCTTTCGCAACTCGGTCCTGAGCCAATACCAGATGCGGGCCGTCCCTCCTATTCACATCATCGTCAACAATGGACACATCACCCTCGAAGGCGTGGTCGCCCGCGCCATGGATAAACAGGTCGCAGGCATGCAGGCCAACCGCGTTCCCGGAGTATTCTCCGTGACTAACAACCTCGTGGTAGAAGAGCAGGAGAAGAAGGACGACAAGAAAAAGTAATTCTTGCCAGTAAGCGGAAGGCCTAAATCTAAGTTGTCATCCTGAGCGAAGCGAAGGACCGGTGGAATCTGCGGTGAGGCTTTATTCGCCCCGATTCTGCCCGTCCGGATGTTCCCCCGCGCGACTCTGTGCACCCCTGTGGTCAAGGCTCGCGTTAGCGTCTGCAAATGACCCTGCGTCAATCTACAATCGCTTATGCCTCCAGCCGACGCTTTCGGCGAAATCGACCGCGCCGCCCGCCTCCTGCGCGCTGGACGCCTCGTCGCCTTCCCCACCGAAACCGTCTACGGATTGGGCGCCAACGCCCTCGACGCCGAAGCCGTAGCCCGAATCTACGCCGTCAAACGCAGACCCCCCACCAGTCCGCTCATCGTCCACGTCGCCTCGATAGAAATGGCGCAGTCGTTAGCAACGAACTGGCCGCGAAACGCGGATCTCCTGGCGACGAAATTCTGGCCCGGACCGCTGACCCTGGTGCTAACCAAGTCTCGCGTAGGGGCAGACGCATTCGGCCGGCCGGCTGAGCAAAGCGAGTCGCCGCGTCTGTTGGGAAATGTCCCCGACATAGTCACCGCCGGCCTGTCCACCGTCGCCGTGCGTATGCCCGCTCATCCCATCGCCCAAGCCCTCATCCGCGCCGCTGGCCTTCCCGTTGCCGCCCCCAGCGCCAACCGCTTCACCGAACTTTCTCCCACCACCGCCGATCATGTCCGCCGCAGCCTCGGCAGCGACGTCGATCTCATTCTCGATGGCGGACCCTGCCAGATCGGCATCGAATCCACCGTCCTCTCGCTCGCCGAAGCTCAGCCCACCCTTCTTCGCCCCGGCATCATTCCACGCACGGCGCTGGAATCAATCATCGGTCCGGTCGCCCTCGCCCAAGACCCTCCAACCGGAGCCCATCCCGCCCCCGGAATGCACGCGCGCCATTACAGCCCACGCACTCCCCTGTTCTTGGCCACAAACGGAAACATTCCCGAACATGGACAGGGCATCTATCTGCAGCACGAGCACGCGCCCAGTCGCACCGGCGGCAACGTAGCCATCCACCAGATGCCCCAATCGGCACCCGATTACGCCGCCGCGCTCTACGAAGTTCTCCACCGGGCCGATGCCGGAAACTACGACTGGATTGCCGTCGACGTCCCTCCCAGCTCACCCGATTGGGACGCCATCCAGGACCGACTGAAACGAGCCGCCTCGAATTCCTAATCCCAAATTCCTATGCCACCGTTTTACAGCCATTACTTCCGTCACTTGGGCTCTTCCGCATAACACGGTGTAATTCCTGAAGGGATGAGGGGATAGTGCGTCTTCGAAAGAACTCGAAGATTTGGGCATGTGCCGTTGTCTGCCTGGTGATCGCACAGGCGGTCGCGTCCGTGCTCTTCGCGAAGTCCTATCGCCTCACCGCCATCACCGGTTGGATTGAATTCGCCCTGATGGTTTCCGCCTCTCTGGCCTTTGCCAGGAACGCCTTCAGCAGCAGTCGCCAGCAACGTCTGGTATGGGCCCTGATGGGCGTCGGCTATGCCATCGAAGCCTGCAGTCAGATTGTCTGGATCCATTGGCAGTTGGTGGTCAAGCAGGCGCCTGCCATGAGTCTCGGCGACGCCGGGATTTATCTCGCCTGGACCGCCCTGATTCTCGCCTTTGCCCTGCGCCCTCACGCCGAGCTCACCACCCAACATCAGCGCCTCGGAACCCTCGACCTGCTCTTGCTTTTGTTATGGGGCCTGTACCTGTACCTGTTCCTCGTCATCCCATGGCAGTACCTCGCCCCCGAGCTCCAGTCCTATGGTCCGGCCTATAAGTATCTTGCGCTGGCGCAGGACATGATTTTGCTTTCCATCGTTCTCCATGGTTGGCTCCGCAGTTCCGGCCGGTGGCGCCATTTTTATGTTCTCCTTACGGTCATCGTCGCCGTCGATACCGTTATGGAATACTTCGTAGATACGCTCTCGGGGGTTGACCTTTATTTCAGCGGCAGTTGGTGTAACTCCTTGGCCGTCGCCGGTCTCGCCGGCATGACCTACGCTGCTCTGATGGTGGATGGTCTGGAGCCCGTCTCTGAGCACGGCGACCCCGTCAGCGAACGATACTGGCGGTGGGCGTCGCGTCTCGCCGCGCCCACCACCCTGTTCCTGCCCGTGCTGGCCGCCTGGTCGTTCCTCGACCACAGTCTGCCAGCCTCGGTCTGGAAATTTCGCGTTTTGCTGTCACTAGGCGCGATTGTGGTCTTCGGTTTTGTGGGGATTGTCAAACAGGCGCGCCTCGAAAGAGAACTGGCCCATGCCAACGATGAATTGCTGGACGCGTCGCTGACCGATCTGCTTACCGGCGTGCGCAACCGCCGCTTCTTCGCCAATTCCATCCAGGCCGAGGTGCAGCAGGTCCTGCGCTCGTTTGCGGCCAACGCAGCCCCCGACCTTCACAATCGCGATCTGGTTTTCTATTTGATCGATATCGACCACTTCAAGCGGGTCAATGACCAGTTCGGACACAAGATCGGCGATCAGGTCCTAGTGGAGGTGGCGCGCCGAATCAACTCCGCGGCCCGTCTCTCCGATGCCGTGGTCCGATGGGGCGGCGAGGAATTCCTCCTGCTCTCGCGCTGCACCAACCGCGAAGAAGCCCACATCGTCGCCAAGCGCGTGCTCGATGTGGTCGGAACCAGACCCCACCGCGTGGAAGGCAGCGGGGAGGAGATGCGCATAACCTGTTCCATCGGCTGGGCCGTTTTCCCCTGGATGGAAACCGACCCCAAGCTCGTCCCCTACGATCAGGTTGTCACGTTAGCCGACTATGCGCTCTACCAGGCCAAGGGTTCGGGAAGAAACCGCGCCGTGGGTCTTTTGCCCGAGGGCAAGACCGTCCGCGGTGGAACCGTCGCCCCCGCCATCTTCATTAACGGGATCCCATCCTCCCCGGTTACAACCCTGGGCCCGCAAATCGGAGAAATATCCGCCCCCAGCTCAAGTACCCCAGCCAAAACCGCCGCCGCCTCGGCCACCAGCTAACCGACTCACCGGAAGCCTACTCGTTCCCGTTCGTCCTCCGGCCAGTTAAAGCAGTCCATACGCCACCACGCTGTTCAACGTCCCCACATACACTTTGCCATTCGCCACCACCAGATTCGCAAAGTGCGGAATCGCCGAAAGGTCATCCCGATGATCGGCAGCCTCGCCGCTCCCATAGAGTTTCACCAGTGTGTTCGCGTTAAAAGCGCTCAGAGCTCCCCCGGTGAGCTGCCACAAAACACCCGCGGTTGTTCCATTCGCGGAGATCACCGGCGAATGTCCCGAGTCCACCTTCTGCGATTGTGCGAACGGCTTGGTCGCCAGCGCTCCATCCGCGAACGCCAGCGCCGCAATCGGCGCTCCTGTGGCCGAAGTATAGATTGCGTTGTTCCAGTAAACCAGCGCTCCCCCTTCGGGCGCGAATGCCGTCAATTCTTGCACGATCTGCGTGTCCGTCTTGGTGCACGTGGCGCAGAAATGTCCTAGGTTGTCCTGGTCCAGAATGTAGATCGTCCCTTCCTTGCCCACCGCCGCCAATAAATTCGGATACTTCCCCGTCTGTACCGGCAGCACCAGTAACGGTTCGCTCAGATCCAGATCGTGGTCGTCCAGATACTTCTCGTTGAACGGCGTAAACCAGTCCGCCAGTTGCAGCGCGTTGCCCGACTGCGACAGCTTGAATACCGACTGTCCGAACTCGATTCCCGCCTCGAAGGGTCCATCCGCCGTCGCTCCATAGATGTTGCCGGCGCTGTCCGCCGAAAGCCCTCCGCCGCGCATCCATACCGCCGCCGCCGAGGAACCGGGTTCGTCGTCAAACGCTCCCGCCGGTTGCAGCGTCGTCGCGTCGTACGCCATCACCCATCCCTTTTCCAATCCGCCCCGAACCCCGTTCGATCCAAAAGCGACGTACACATAGCCATTTTCCAGCAGCAGCGCTGGACGGTTGACCTGCATCATGTCCGCGAAAACGTAGCCCTTGCCTCCATACTCGTAGCTCGCCGTGATCACAACGGGGCTGCCCGTTTTCTCCATGCCTGTCGTGATATCCAACGCATGCAGCCGATGGACAAATTTCGATTTCTCATACGTCTTCGCCACCACATAAAGCGTTCCCGCTACCTGATCGATAACCGGCGTCGAAACGATCCCCACTTCCGTCCATCCCGTGACCCCGCCCGCTCCCTGCAGCTTGATCGGAACCGCCGTCGCGCCATTGATCAGGAAGGTGGTGTGCCACAGCGGTTTCGCGTTGCTCCCCGTGGCGCCGTCCGCGTCAAACGCGTAAACACTGTCATTCATCGTCGGCACATACACAACGTTATGGACACCCAGTTTCGGAATCGTCACTTGCGGCAGATACAGCGCTTGCCCAATCACCTGCCCATCCACCGGCTGCGTAAAGAGCTTTCCAAACTGCGTCTTATTTACGTTCTGCGGCGTCAGAATCGTTTCGTTCGGATTTGCCCCCGAACGCGAGTTGTCGTAATGCCACGTCGTAACCGGAGTCTGCGCCCGGCCGGACGTCATCCCGGCCAGAACAAGCAAAGCGCAAACCGCCAGCGCCCGAGCGCGCAATATCGCAGCTATCATGGGATCCTCCAAAGGACGGGTTCGACACAACGGTCTAGGAACGCCTGGGGCTCAGGCTGCGCTACCAGACGACCTAGCCGCAGCAGAAGGCGTGACCGAATTGAAACAAGGATACTGTCCAATCCCGGCCGCGGTCAAACTCGGTGAGTCTTGCGGCTCCATCCAGCGGCTTCTACGCTTACGGAAAAACTCCGATTCGCGCCGGTGTTGGGAAGGGTACGATTCCTCCCCCCTGGCTGCGGTCTTTCAAAGTCAAAGACTTAGCGGTGGTGATTTTCCAGGTCTTTGAAAATAAATGGTTTGTATGTAAAGTATTTATAAATCAAGGCTTTAGCGGCCTCTGCGCTCGAACCTCTGCAATCTGACCTCTAACCTCGCGCGTCTCCCGGCACCCGCACCCGGATCGTGTGCGGAACCGCCCTCAGTTTCGCCAGCAACCCCTCGTCGCAATCCCGATTGATGTCGTAAATCGCGTATCCCAGAGGCCCGCGCGTGTCCAGCACCTGCCGCTCAATATTGATTTCCTGATCGGCCAGAATGTCGTTGATCGCCCGCAGGATTCCCGGCACATTGTGGTGCATGTGCGTCAGCCGGTGCGATCCCGGCTCGTAGTCGAGATGGCACTGCGGCAGGTTCACGCTCAGCTGCGAATTTCCGCTCTTGAAATAATCGACCATTCGCGCCGAAACAAACTGCCCGATATTCTGCTGCGCCTCTTCCGTGCTCCCGCCGATATGGGGAGTCAAGATCACATTGGCCAGCCCGCGCAGCGGACTGACAAACGCGCCGCCGCTTTCCGGTTCCTGCGGAAACACATCCACCGCCGCTCCCGCCAGCTTGCCGCTTTTCAAGTGCCGGGCCAGCGCTGCGTGATCCACCACGAATCCGCGGCTTAGATTGATCAGGCAGGCGCCATCCTTCATGGCGCGGAACTCATCTTCGCTGAATAAATCCTGATTCTGCGTCTTCCCATCGACATGCAAGGTGATCACGTCCGAAATTTCCAGCAACTCCCGGAAGTTCACCGGCCGGGCATTGCCCCGCGCCAGCACATGCGCCACATCGTGGAACACCACCCGCATGCCCATCGCCTCGGCCAGATCCGATACCTGCGATCCAATCTTGCCGTATCCCACAATCCCCAGCGTCTGTCCGCGCACCTCGTGCGAGCCCGCCGCCGATTTATTCCAGACTCCGCCGTGCAGCTGCGTACTGGACTCAAACGTCCGCCGCAGCAGCAGGATAATTTCCCCCAACGCCAGTTCCGCCACCGACCGGCTGTTCGAGTGCGGATCGTTGAACACCGCAATGCCTCGCTCGCTCGCGGCCGCCCGGTCGATCTTGTCCACCCCAATGCAAAACGCCCCCACCGACACCAGCTCCGGGGCCGCATCCAGCACCGCCGCCGTAATCCGCGTCTTCGAACGCACTCCCAGGATCGAAGCACCGCGCGCTTTCTCGATCAGCTCGCGCTCTTCCAGCGCACCCTTCAGCGACGTGACCTCGAACCCCGCTTCCTCAAACTGAGAAGCCGCCACTCCGCTGATGTTCTCCAGCAATAGAACCTTCAAAGACCCTCCCGAACTCGCTGCAAAATGACCTAGGAGAATTATAGAGGTGCGGCATCCGCCCCGGAGTCCCTCTCTAATCCGTAGTAACAGCGACGCCGGACCGGTTCCTCTTCCGATCCGCCGGGTATATACTGCTCCCTGTACTTTTACAGGCACCCGGCGAGAACCGGGCACGGAGCACATTCCCATCTCATAAGGCCCCGTGAATAGAACGCTGGCGCAAGGGATTTTCATCATCATTCGCTCTGCGATCGGCAGGGGGTGGAAACCGCAAAAGCGGCGCGCCTTCCCCGAAAAGAGGTCTTACTCGTGGACGCCCTACTTATACGCTTTTTGTTTGTCCTCATCGTCGGTGTCATCGGCTTTCTCCTTCGCCCCTTTAACCTGCCGCAAACCTATGCCGCCGTCGTCGGCCTGTTGCTCGGCGTCGCCATCGTAGTGTTCGAGTGGCGTTTGCGCGCCATGAGCCTGAAGCGCCTCATCGGAGCCGCCATCGGCAGCGTGCTGGGCATTTTTGGCGCTTATCTTTTCGCCCTCGTCATCGGCAGCAGCATCCAGGCCAGCCCCACCCGAAGTTTCCTGCAGATCATGGTCATGCTGATCATGGCCTACGTGGGATTGGCCGTGGGCGCTAATAAAGGCGACCTTCTCAATCTCGCCGCCCTCGGCGGAATCTTTGGCGGCGAACGATCGGGCAAGAAAAGCTACAAGATCCTCGATACCAGCGTCATTATCGACGGCCGCATCGCCGACATCGCCGAAACCGGATTCCTCGACGGCCTCATCGTCATCCCTCAATTCGTTCTGCGCGAGTTGCAACTGGTGGCCGATTCCGCCGACTCGCTCAAACGCAATCGCGGTCGCCGCGGCCTCGACATCCTCCAGCGCCTCCAGAAAACCGCCATCGTCCAGATCCAGATCGTCGAAGACGATTTTCCCAGCGTCCGCGAAGTCGATCTAAAACTCATCGAACTGGCCAAGCTCTACGAAGGCAAGATCCTCACCAACGACTTCAATCTCAACAAAGTCGCCCAGTTGCAGGGCGTGGCCGTGCTCAACATCAACGAACTGGCCAACTCTCTTAAGCCCATCGTTCTGCCCGGCGAGATCATGCGCGTCTTCATTCTGAAAGAAGGAAAAGAATACAACCAGGGCGTCGCCTATCTCGATGACGGCACCATGGTGGTCGTCGACAACGCCCGCAAGATGATCGGCAAGACCATCGACGTTTCCGTGACCTCCGTCCTGCAAACCACCGCCGGCAAAATGATCTTCGGCAAATGGGACGAGCGCGGATCGGGCCACCGCGGATCTTCGTCCCCGCCTCCCGTCGCCGTGCCCCCGGTCGCGGCCACCGGATCGGACCCGGCAAAAAAGCCCCCCTCGCCCGCAACCGACCGCGCCGCCGATTAGTCGCCCGTACCAAAGTGGAAACCTCCGGCTGCCGAAAAATGATCGAACGACGTTGTACCGATGAGCGGCAGCAACGTACCATCCACCTTTAGAGGCCCTTATCGGGATCTCCAGACACAAACTTAATTGGAGGCGACTTATGAAACGCCTATGCGCGTCTTTATATGCTTTAGTTCTTCTGTCCGTGCTCTCGTCCCTGCCGCCCACTCAGGCGCAATCTAGTCCTGCCGAGACCAGGGCCATCGAGACCAGGACCATGGAGCCTTATTACGACATCGCCAAGGAGGTCACTCTCACCGGCACAGTTTCGACCGTGCTCACCCGACCCTCCGCCGGAATGATCGCCGGTTCCCACCTCGTTCTTGCCACCGCCTCCGGTGAGGTAGACGCAAGCTTGGGAAGATGGGGTCTGCAAGGCAAGGGCGGACTCTCGGTCGCCGCCGGCGAGCAAGTTGAGGTAACCGGCGTCCACAAAACGCTCAAGGGCAGGCAGGTCTTCGTGGTTCGCACCGTCAAGGCCGACGGCCAGGTCTACACCATGCGCAACCAGCACGGCATCCCCGTATCGCCTCAGGCACGCGAGCGTGCCAGCGCGAAACCGGCGCAGAAAGGCGACTCGCTATGAACCGAAAAACCTGTGCTGGACTTCTCGCATTCATTTCTCTGGTGTTCGCTTTTTTAACTGGCTGCAGCAGTAGTTCAAGCTCCACTCCGAAAGTTGCCATCACCGCGACCAGCGGAGGCGGGCAAACCGCGCAAGTCGGAGCGCCATTTACAAATCCGCTGGTAGCCACGGTGAACTCGAATGGATCGCCGGCCAGCGGCGTGTC
>PLUW01000064.1:65435-65824 GCA_003162935.1 Acidobacteriaceae bacterium | reverse complement strand
TTCCAGATGGCTACGGCCATCTCGATCACGATGGCGAGCGAAAAGAAGCGGGTGAACAAGCCCAGGACAACGGCGATTCCGCCGAAGAATTCGGTGCCGGCGGAAAGATAGGCCAGCCATTGGGGAAGGCCGAGCGAGGCTACCGTTTCCATGTGGTGGTGGAATCCGCCGAAGACCTTGTGATAACCGTGCGCGATCATGATTGCGCCTAGAACGAGGCGCAGCAGGAGCAGGGCGAGGGGTTGGAGGCGGTTTAGGAAATCCATGGAGAAGTTGTCAGGTCTCAGGTGTCAGGAAAATCTGTTCGTAGTGAATCGTAGCACCCGCGAAGCTATTGACTGGTTGATCGGGGTGATTCCAGCCTTTTCTGAGACCTGAGACCTGAGACC
>PLUW01000064.1:15015-65401 GCA_003162935.1 Acidobacteriaceae bacterium | reverse complement strand
CGCTGGAGCCGCTGTGGACGCCGATGATGCCGGTGTCTTCGGTCTGATAGACGGACATGATAGTGCCTTCGGCGGGCTCGGTGACCCAGGTGTTGCTGCCGGTGATGTCATCGGGAATTTTGTCGATGTATTTCGACGATACGAGGTCGGAGAGCGACTGCGGCGATTTTTGTTTGTCCTGGGCGTACTGGTAGATGAGATGGTTCAGGGTTTGGAGATTCTTGCGGAGGTTCTGCTCCTTGGCGCGGGTAATGCTGTGGCTGTAGATGGGCATGGCGACGGCCAGCAGGATGACGATGATGCTGANNGGGTTGGTTTACCGTTCATCTTGCAGCCTGCCATCTTTCGGGCTACCATCTCCCGCACTACCGGTAGTGGCGCAGTCTGAAAAGTGAGCGACCTCGGAAGTGGGAGTGCTGCTAGCAAAAGCAGATCCTTCGCTGCGCTCAGGATGACAAGTCTTAGTAATGACGATCAAAGTAATGACGACCAAAGTACAACACTAACTTACGACACTACCGCACTACCAGGACGAATACGGGCTGCCCTGGCTGGAGGAGGCGTCGGAACCGCTGTGGACTCCTTTGATACCCATCTGGGTGGGGTCCCAGGCGTTTTGGGGATCGTCTTCGTTGTCGGTCTTCCAGGTATCGGTGCTGCCGGTGATGTCCTCGGGGATGGCCTTGATGTAGCCAGCCTGGACGAGATCGTCGAGCGACTGCGGCGCTTTGCCCTTGTCGAGCGAATACTTTTCGATGACTTCGTTGAGAGTGGCAAGATTTTGTTTCAGTTTGGCTTCGCGGGCGCGGTTGATGCTCTGGGTATACATGGGCAGGGCAATCGAGAGCAAAACCAAGATCATGCTGATGACGACCACCATCTCAATCAGCGTGAAACCGCGTGCCGCTTGCGGAAAAAGTGTTTTCCCGGCGCAGCATTCCCGCAGCGGCTGGAAGCCGCTATTGATTTCGTGGCCGTTACGGCACGAGTGGAACTCGTGCCCTTCCCAAAACCGGCACGACGCGGAGTTTTTCCGCAGCCCGAGAGGGCGCGGGCGGAGAATGGAGTTGCGGGCTTTGGACGTGAGTCTCATCTACCAGTCCTTATACTTGGTGCCGTCCAAGGCGGTCTGGTCGGACTTGGTGTAGACGTCGAAGACGCCCTGGCCGCCCCAGGAGGTGGAATCTTTGTCGTCTTGCATGGAGCGCATGCCCCATTCCTGCTTGGTCATAGGATCGAGCGGGATGCGGCGGAGGAATTTGAGTTTCTTGCCCGACACATCGACGCCGTTGACCAGGGTATCAAGATCGGGAGGATAGCCCTCGCTTCCGAGCTTGGTGACGAACGCGTTCATGTCGGCGGCAGCTTTGTAGCGATCGACGGCGTCGCGGATCATCCAGAGGTCGTAGCGGAGTTCCCGCTCGCGCTCGCGCTTGACGGCGTTGACGGCCAGTGGGAACGCGGCCCCGACGAGAATCATCATGATCGCGGTGGCGACGATGAGTTCGATCAGGGTGAAGCCGCGTAGGCGCTTTGTTTTTGTCGAGCGCGTCATAACTTGCATAAATAAGCTCATCTTGCGCAGAGCGAAAGAACCAGGGAAACTCTGGTTAAGTGTCGGCAGAAAGCATAAACCACAGGGTACACAGGGGTGCACGGGGTAAACCGGGACTCAATCAGAGATTCCCTAGAGTATTCCGCAGCTGAGTACATAGGTCCTTCGCTTCGCTCAGGATGACAGTGTCGTGTCGATGACAGCGTCTTGTTCATGACAACGTAGATTTATGCGTCAACAACTTGCACACCTCACCGTCTACTGAATCGTGATGGCGGCTTGCGCTCCGTTCATGGCGATGGGCTGCATGGCGGGATCGCGGGCTCCGCCGCGGGTGATGGTCAGAGCGGATTGGCCGGCTTCCTTTGCCACGAAGGTAAGAGTGACCACGGCGCCCTGCCCGGAAACTCCCGCTGCCCCTGGAGGCCGGGTCGCGGTGATTTGCAGCGTGCCGGTCACGGGATCGTCGCGATGCACCAAGGCGACGGCTTGGCCATCCTGGGAAAGGAATCCGCCATTGGAAACGTTTACCACCTGCAACTGATTCGGGTCGTAGTTGAGTTGCACTGGCACCGAGTACACGTTTTGACCGCCGGAAAGCATGACGTTCACGGTAAACGTCGACCCCTTGGCCGGAGTCAAAGTAGGCGGATCAAACTGGAAGGTTCCACCGGGAATTGGGGCCTGAGTGGCGGCCTGAGTTGGCAGGCCTTGAGTCTGCGGGGCTTGATTCAACGCCGCCGGTCGCAGCGCGGCCGGATTCTGAGCACCCGGAACGGCCTGCGATGACGGACCCGGCGCAGGCGTAGCGGCGCCGGCAGGAGCGGCTGAATTTGGCTTGCTGGTCACGGACCTCAACTGGATGGAGTTGGCGGTGCCGACGTCGAGCATCTCGTCGCCATGCAACATGTCAGGACCACGGATGATGTGGGGGATGATGACAAAGACAATTTCGTTGGTGGAGTGATCGGAAGTATCCTGGGCGAAAAGATATTTGAGGATGGGGATCGAGGACAGGCCTGGGATTCCGCTGAGGGCCTTGGTCTTGGAGTCTTCCATCATGCCGCCAAGGAGGCTGACTTCGCCATCTCTGAGGCGGATTTCGTTTTCGATCTTGCGCTGTCCGATGACGGGCTGGCTGATGCCGCCGATGCTCACGTAGGAGTCGACGTCGGAGACATCCATCGACATCTTCAAGGAAATTTCGCGTCCGGCATGCACGCGGGGGGTGATGTCGATGTTCACGCCCACGTCGAGGTATTGAAACTGGGTGTTGACGAGCGGGTTGATGCCGACTCCGCCGATGCCGGGCTGAAACGATCCGGTGGCAACCGGGACGCGATCGCCGATCTTCAAGGTAGCTTTCTGTCCGTCCAAGGCGCGGATCTGGGGACTCTGGATGACTTTGGTATCGGTGTCGCTCATCAGGGCCGAAGCCGTCATCTGCGGAATCGTGACCTGGAAGTCGGTGGCGTTCAGGGTGGCGAGCGAATTGAGGCTGAGGCCATTCGAGGTTGAACTAGAAGTCGTGGTCGTGCCGGTGGTAGTGGTTGGGGTAGTGGTGCTGCCGATATTGGGCTGGAGGGCAACGCTGACGCTGGTGGGAGGATTGATGCCGAGGGTGTGGGACTTGTCGCGGCTGACCTGCATGACCATGACTTCGATCAGGACTTCGGGTTTCGCCTTGTCGAGATCGTCGACCAGTTTTTGCGCCAGGGCTACTTGATCGGGCGTGCCGCGGACGACGATCGCTCCCTGCGAGGGCAGTTGCTGGATGCGGCTGACCTCTAGGATGGTGCGCATGGCGTTGACAATGTCTTGCAACTCGGTGGGCTGAGAAAGATTAGAAAGATAAAAAGTCTTGATGACGTTTTGTTCCAGCTCTTTCCGCTTTGCAGGAGTGTCGGCCGCGACAAAAATGGTATTCGAGGTGACCGGACGCCAGAAGGTCTTGGTCTCAAAGGAGATGATGGAGAGCGCTTCTTCCAGGGTGACGTTGTTCAATTCGACGTGGACTTGCTTCGGGGTGTAATCGGGATCGAAAAGCACGTTCATGCCGGCCAGCTTGCCGACCGTCTCGTAAATCACGTTGGCTTTCTCGGTGACCTTGAGGGTAATGGGCACGTTCGATAGGGGAGCCAGTTCGACCGGACCCTGGGCATTTTCCAGGCGGCGGCGCAAGGGAGTCATGACCATGGCCTGCGGTTGGGGATTGGCGGCTTCGTTCATCATCTGCTGCGTGCGGCGGAGTTCCTGCTGCGCGATGAAGGAGGAAGGGTCGGTCTCCAAGGCCTTCTGGAACTGGGCGAGGGCTTCGTCAAACTTGCCGGCATCGCGCAGAATCTGGCCGCGATGCACTTCGGACGAAGCCGCCAGGAAGCGGGCCCGCTCAAACGAGGTGCGATAGCGGAGTTCCTTCGGCTTTTGATCGTAGGCCTGCTTGAAATATTCGAAGGCCTGTTCATAGTTCTGCCGCGCTTCGGCGTCCTGGCCCTTGGCGTAGGCCGCCTTGGCCGAATCGACTTTCTTGGCGAAAACCGAAAAAACCAGGCAGAACAGCAGCAATGCGAGTACAAGGGGACGGATCAAGCGTCTCATCAAGCAGTCCTCACAGAATTCTCTCTTGCCGGCGAGGGCACGGTGCATGACAGAAACGGGTCATGCCGCGTCCGGCCGGGCTAAAAAGCCAAGCGACCGGGCGACCCAGGGGTCTTCGCCAGCAAAAAATACCGGAAAATCGGATTATAGCATCGCAAGAAGTTGCACTCGAAGTGACTGGTACGTCGGTGTTTACACTCATTGGTACCGTTACCTTGGGTCGCAGGTGTCAGGAAAAAGCAGAAGCAGGTCCTTCNNAGACCTGACACCTGACACCTTGAATCTGCCGTGATACTTTCTTTTCAGCTGCTTTATTAGCGATATGGCCAAGCAAACCAGCCACCAGACCCAGCCAAATCGGGAGAAAAATCCTCGCCGACAGCCCACCGCGTCCGGCGAAAAGGATGCCGCTGTTAACAGGAACGCTAGCCATAACTACTTCTTGCTTGAAAAATTCGAGACGGGAGTGGTGCTGGCCGGAACCGAGGTGAAGTCGGTGCGCGGCGGTTCGGCCAATCTGAAGGACGCTTATGGGCTCCTTAAGGACGGCGAATTGTGGCTGCTGAACTGCCATATAGGGCCATATGACCATGGCAATTCGGCGAATCATGCGGCGCTGCGGACGCGGAAGTTGCTGGTGCACAAGGAAGAAATTCGCAAGCTGATCGGGAAGACGCAGCAAAAGGGGTTAACCCTGATTCCGACGCGAATGTATTTCAAGAACGGGAAAATCAAGGTGGAACTGGCGCTGGCCAAGGGCAAACAACTCTGGGACAAGCGGGAAACCGAGCGGCGGCGGACGGCGGATAAGGAAGCTCGGGAGGCCATTTCGCGGGGGAGGAAATAGGAAACGCTGATTCAGTGTCGGCAAAGAGCATCAACCACGGGGTACACGGGGGCCCACGGGGGAGACCGAAACTTAATCAGAGTTTCCCGAGGCGGCGCGGGAATCTTCTCTTCTCTGGTACCCTGTTTTCATCATGCGCGTTTACACTTGTCTGTTTTTCTTGCTGGCCGTGATTGGTTGCGGTTTCGGTCAAGATGCCGGCGTCCCGTTGCGCCACCCACCACTTGCGGAACGCATCGCGACGCAGAATGCGGTTTTCGAAGAGCAGTACGAAACCGATCTGCGGA
This sequence comes from Acidobacteriaceae bacterium, assembly GCA_003162935.1. Lineage (GTDB taxonomy): Bacteria > Acidobacteriota > Terriglobia > Terriglobales > Acidobacteriaceae > Acidiflorens. The sequence continues at coordinate 60,114 of PLUW01000064.1, read as the reverse complement.
ACTTTCCCGAGCGGGCCACGGCTTACGGCGACTACCGATATAACGACAAACTTGCCGAGTATTCACTGGCGGCCATTGGCGAGCGGCATAAGACCGACGTGGCCTTTGTTGCTCGACTTGAAGCCATAGGGACTGAGGGCTTTTCGGATCAGGACCGGCTGTCTCACGATCTGCTCCTACGGGTGCTTAAGCAGCGGATCACGGATTTTGACCTCAAAGAGTACGAGATGCCGATCAATCAGCAGAATGGAGTCCATACGGGACTTGCCGATCTGCCGTTGTCGGTGCCGTTCGACTCGGTGAAGCACTACGAGGACTACATTGCGCGGCTGCACCAGATTCCGCGGGTGCTTAGCCAGACGACCGAAGTGCTGCGCGCGGGCATGAAGGACAAGCTGATGCCGGTGCGATTCTTGATTGAGAAGCTGCCGGTGCAGTGCCAGGGGATTATCGACGCCGATCCTTTTCTTTTGCCGACGAAGAAATATCCGGCGGAGATTTCGGCCGAAGAGCAGAAGCGACTGACGCAGCAGATCACTGACGCCATCAACACGGATGTGATTCCGGCTTACAAGAGTTTTGCCGAATTCCTCACCAAGGTATATGCGCCGGAAGGGCGGACAACGCTGTCGGTCACATCCCTGCCCGACGGCGAGAAGCGCTACGAAAACGATATCTACGCGCGGACGACGACGCACATGACGCCGGACGAGATCCATAAGATCGGGCTGCGCGAGATCGATCGCATTGAGGCGGAGATGACGGCGATCGCGAAAAAGGAAGGCTTCGCCGATCTGGCTGCTTTTCGCGCATCGCTCAAGACCAATGCCAAGTACATTCCCACGTCGGCGGAGCAGATTCTCGAAGATTATCGGCATTACATCGCGCAGATGGAGCCGAAGCTGCCGCAGCTATTTACGCTGCTACCGAAGTCGCCGGTTACGGTGGAGGCGATTCCTGCGTTTCAGGCTGCGGCTGCGACGCACTACGTGACGGGGACTCCGGATGGGAAGCGGCCGGGGCGGGTGGTTGTCGCCACGTCTGATTTCGCTCATCGCACGCTGATTGATGACGAGGCGATCGCATATCACGAAGGCATTCCCGGACATCACATGCAGCTCTCGGTGCAGCAACAGCTCACGGGGATGCCCAAGTTCCGGCTGCATAGTCTCGGCTTCAACGCTTACATTGAAGGATGGGCGCTGTATGCGGAGCAGCTGGGCAAAGAGGTTGGGTTCTATCAGGATCCGGTGTCGGATTACGGGCGTTTGTCGTCGGAGCTTTTCCGGGCGGTGCGTCTGGTTGTGGACACTGGAATTCATTCGAAGGGATGGACGCGGGATCAGGTGGTGGAGTTTTTCCGCAAGTCGGGGGCGATTGACGAACCTTCGATTCAATCGGAAACCGACCGTTATATTGCATGGCCGGCGCAGGCGCTCAGCTACAAACTGGGGCAGTTGAAGTTCCGGGAACTCCGCGAACGGGCGCAGAAGGAGTTGGGGCCGAAGTTTGATATTCGCACTTTCCACGACGAAATGCTCAATGGCGGAACGCTGCCGCTGGACCTGCTGGAGGCGCGCACGGATCGATGGATTGCGGAAGAGAAGGCGAAGTGAGGGATGGTGGCGGAAATAGCGTTCCGGCGCAGCATCCCCCAGCGGCTGGAAGCCGCTGTGATTCCGCAGCAGTTGCGGCACGAGTGGAACTCGTGCCCTTCCCGTTCCTGCACCAGCGTGGGTTCGGAGTGGTGCTTGACGGGGCAAGGAACCGCGCCGTCACTTCGTTGAAATAGATTGACCATCATTATTTTTCATCATTGGGGAGAACAATTGAACGAATATTTTTTATCGGTGCTGCTGGGAATTGTCGAGGGGCTTACGGAGTTTCTGCCGGTGAGTTCCACCGCTCATCTCCGGCTTTCGGAAGTTCTGCTGCACGTGCCGCTGGAAGATCCGTACTGGAAGATGTACTCGATCGTCATCCAGCTGGGCGCGATTCTGGTTCTGCCGATTTATTTCCGGCACCACATTGCCAAGCTGATTTCGACGTTTCCCGAAGGAGAAAAGCGGGATTGCGATACCTGGACGCATCCGCTGAGCCTGGTGATGATCGCGTTTGTGGTGACGGCGATCCCGTCGTTTCTGCTGACGAAAGTGATCGGCAAGAACCTGGAGAATGTCTACGTGATGGGCGGGGCGCTACTGATTGGCGGCATCGTGATGTGGATCATCGACGCCATGAAGGCGCCATGGGAAGCAGCAGGACCGGGAGCGAATGGCACTCCGATCCACTCGTGGAAAATGGATGATATTCACGGCGGGCAGGCGGTCTGGATTGGGGCGTGCCAGATTCTGTCGGCGGTTTTCCCCGGGACCTCACGCTCCATGTCGACGATTGCGGGCGGGCAACTGGCAGGGATGTCGCGCGCGGCCGCATTGGAGTTTTCGTTCTTTCTTTCCATCCCGACGATGACGGTGGCCACGCTGTACACGCTGCTGAAATCGCTGAGCGGCAAGGATGAGAATCCCATTGGCGTGGCCCAGATCACTCCGCACCAATGGGTCATCCTCGCCATCGGATTTGTGGTTTCGTTTATCGTCGCCTACGGAGCGGTGGCGTGGTTCATGAACTGGGTGAGGAAGCGCGGGTTTGCGCCGTTCGCGATGTATCGCATCGTGCTGGGAATTGCGGTGCTGGCCTGGACAGCGGGATGGATTCACCACTAATCTCTTATGCGGGCAGCAAACCTGCCAAAAGACGTGCCGAAATGCAGTGGTTGCGCGTAGAGTCCGTGGTGAGAGAGTGGCGGTGCGCAATCGCCGCTGCTTGCGCGCCGGGGTTGCGGTTCGCCCGTTACAATTATTCCAAAGAGGATTTTGATCGCCATGATGATTTTTGCTCAACTTCGCCCAGCGAGGACTATGTTGTTGTTTTTTAGCCTTAGCGCACTGATTCCCGCGGGAGCCATCGTACTCGGCTCCGTCCAGAATGCTTTCGCCGCCGACTTCGGACCGTCCAATCCTTTTTATGCGCCGAGCACGCTGCCTTTCCAGGCTCCGCCGTTCGACAAGATCAAGGACGACGACTATCAGCCCGCGATCGAAGCGGGGATGGCGCAGCAGCAGGCCGAAATCCGGACGATCGCCGACAATCCGGCCGCGCCCACTTTTGACAACACCATCGTCGCCCTGGAGAAGAGCGGGCGGTTGCTGGACCGCGCGACGGCAGTATTCTTTGGAGTGACGGGCGCAAACATCAACCCTACTCTCCAGAATGTGAAGACGATCGAGGCTCCGAAACTGGCGGCGCATCAGGATTTCCTGTTCCTCAACACGAAACTCTTCGCGCGCATTGCCGCGCTCTACAAGGAACGCGGCACGCTGGGACTCGATGCGGAGTCGCTGCGGCTGTTGGAGCGCTACTACGACGATTTCGTGCACGCGGGCGCCAATCTCTCGGAAGCCGACAAGACGGAGATGAGAAAGCTGAACGAACAGATTTCGTCGCTGGAAGACGCCTTTAACACGAAGCTTCTGGCGGCCACGAAGGATGGCGCCTACGCGACCGGCGACAAAGCCGCGCTGGCGGGCCTCAGCGAAGCGCAGATCGCAGGCGCCGCGCAAATGGCCAAGGACCGCAAGGTGGAAGGTTTTGTCGTTCCACTGCAGAACACGACGCAGCAGCCCGATCTGGCTTCGCTCAGCAATCGCAGCACGCGGCAAGCGATGTTTGAGCACTCCTGGAACCGGGCCGAGCGGGGCGACGCCAACGATACGCGCGACACCATTGCGCATCTGGCGCAGCTTCGGGCGCAGAAGGCCAAGCTGCTCGGCTTTGCGAGTTTCGCGGCGTGGACGCTCGACAATCAGATGGCCAAGACGCCCGAGGCCGCGTTGCAGTTCATGGATGCGATCGTTCCGGCGGCGACGGCACAGGCGGCTCGGGAGGCGGCGGACATCCAGGGCGTGATCGATTCCCAGAAGGGCGGCTTTCAGGTACAAGCCTACGATTGGGATTTCTACGCGGAGCAGGTGCGAAAGGCCCGCTACGATATCGACGATGAGCAGGTAAAACCCTATTTCGAGCTCGACAGTGTGCTGAAGAACGGCGTGTTTTATGCGGCCACTCAACTCTACGGGATCACTTTCAAGGAACGGCACGACCTGCCGGTCTACCAGGCCGATGTGCGCGTGTTTGAGGTTTTCGACGCCGACGGCAAGCACCTCGCGCTTTTTTACTGCGATTACTTCAAGCGCGACAACAAGAATGGCGGCGCCTGGATGTCGAACTTTGTCGGCCAGTCGCGGCTGCTGGGGACTTCTCCCGTGGTGTACAACGTTGCGAACTTTGCCAAGCCGGCGGCGGGNNGAGCCGGCGCTGATCAGCTTCAGCGATGTGGTTACCATGTTCCATGAGTTTGGACATGGACTGCACGGCATGTTCTCGGATGCGGAGTATCCGACGCTTTCGGGAACGGCGACGGCGCGCGACTTCGTCGAATTTCCCTCGCAGTTCAACGAGCATTGGGCGAGCTATCCGGCGGTGTTTGCGCACTATGCGAAACACTACAAGACCGGTGCACCGATGCCCGCGGAACTGGCGGCGAAGATCCGGAAAGCGGAGACGTTCAACAAGGGCTACGACATGACGGAACTTCTGGCGGCGGCGGAACTGGACATGCAGTGGCACTTTCTTCCGGCCAGCGCTCCGCTGCAGAACCCGGACGAGTTCGAGAAGCAGGCGCTCGACAAGACGCACCTGAACGTCAGTTATGTGCCGCCGCGATACCGGTCGAGCTACTTCAGCCACATCTGGGACACGGGATACAGCGCCGGGTATTACGCCTATCTCTGGACGCAGATGCTCGCCGACGACGGGTATCAGTGGTTCGAGGAACACGGGGAATTAACGCGGGCCAACGGCGACCGCTTTCGCAAGATGGTGCTCTCGCGCGGCAATACGGAGGATCTGGCGAAGATGTATGCGGACTGGCGCGGGGCGCCTCCGAATACGAAGGCGATGCTGAAGCATAGGGGGCTGGAGGGAGCGGGGGCGCGGTAGGAAGATCTGAATCAGGTGTCGGCAGAAAGCGTGAACCACGGGGTACACGGGGGTGCACGGGGGAAACCGGGGATTAATCGGAGCCTTCCCCGAGCGAAAACCGGGCTCAAAAAGCTCGGGAACCGCGGGGAGTGGCACTTACGTAATCTACATTTAGTAACCACATTCGCCACATACTGAGGCTGACTATGAGCAGCCCTCCCCAATCTCGCGCAGCGTGGCGTGTTCCGCGCGCTCACCTCGAAGGCAGTAATCCAACCGTGCTTCGGTTTTCGAATGGCCGGAGCGTCGCAGCCAACTTACAGGTAATTTCTCAGACCGGCGGCCTGCTTTCGGTCTCTCAACCGATGGTGCAGGGATCGGAAGTGAAGATGATTTTCCTGACCGGAACCGGGGCAGTGCTGGGAGGCGCGGAAATGCTTCAGCCCGTCAACGACAGTTTGCAACCTTTTCGGTTTGTTTCGCTGGCGGAGGACGATCAACGGCGACTGGGAGAACTGGTCGCGCAACGGTCGACTGAGGAAGACTCGGGGCAGGCATGGATGGAGAAGCTGAGGGCGGCGTCGGCGCGGCAGAACGAGCCGCGGCGTTGGCGGTCGAAGGCGGCGGGAGCGGTTGGGTTATTGATGGCTGGGCTGGCCACGGCGGCGTACGTGTTGCACTTTGGCTTGCTCAAGTAGATGGTGGTGCAGTTTGAAAAGTGGGCGACCCAGAAGGTGGATTTGCTGCGAGCAAAAGCAGGTCCTTCGCTTCGCTCAGGATGACAAGTCTTTTAGTGAAGACCAAACTGCACAATTTTTCGCAAGTAGATGATGTTGCGTTGGACGGTCATTGGTCACTGCCGCGAAATGGACTCGAACAGCACTCGCCGATACCCACGATTCAGGCTGCATACACCTGTGTTCATCGCGGTCCCCGGCTCCGCGAATGTCGTTGTGCCGGGAGTGGTTTCGAAGTTAAGCCGGACGGGCATGGAGATCTACGCTGGGGTCAACCTACAACCGGGAGAACTGATGGAAGTCGAGTTAAGGGCAACGGGCAGGACGATCCGAGTCGCCGGGGTGGTATGCAATCGCACGGGCTTTTGTTTTGGGCTTGAATTTTGCGCGCTGCGGATTGAACCGCGGCCGCTTGTGGCCAGGATAAATCGGGATTGCGTGCGGTGAGCGGGGGGGCGAGGGTAAGAGCCTGTTAACAGCAATTTGAGTTCCCGTTCAAACGGTGATTTGACCTTATTCATGGCCAAATCCCCGGAACTACCGATTGTAGTATCGCTGAAGCGCGGGGACAGGGACGAAATCTTCATTTACTCGCAATACGCCCGAATGGAATTCGGGCCGAAGCTTTTTGCAAAACCAGCGGACGTGAAGATTCAAGACTCGAAACCCTGAGCTTGGTGAAAGTCCTCGTTCCCCAAGCAGCCCTTCTTTTGCCCGAACCCAACTCGCCAACCTGTATCTTTTCCTGCATTGTAGGAAGCGGGCCTTCTTGTCATAATTATCAAGCTCTGGCCCCGTAACGGTGCTGCCGGGTGAAGGCTGCCTGGGCAACGCCGTCGCTGCCACATGACATTTTTCTCGAAGATTTTTGCGCCCACCAAGAGCCGGCGGCTGAACGAGCTGGTCGGATTTCTGTTTTGCGTCTCCGCGCTCCTCCTTTTTCTCGCGCTGGCTTCTTATTCGCCGCTCGATCCCTCGCTGAACAGCGCCTCGATCCTTACGGGATCACACGCGGCCCGCAACTGGGTCGGCATTCTGGGAGCGTATCTTTCCGACCTGGTGCTGCAATTCTGGGGGGTGGGAGCGTTTCTGCTGCCGGTTTTCATGGGGATGCTGGGCGTGCGGTGGTTCCGGTCGCGGGCGGTGCAGTCTCCGATCGCGAAAACGCTGGGCGGAATCTGGCTGCTCATGTTTACTCCGGCGCTGTTGGCTATTCTGCCGGGGCATTTTCGCTGGATGGGCGCCATTCCGATTGAAGGCCTGGCGGGACGCATTGTCGGGGATGTCTTAATCCGGTACCTCAACGTTGCCGGGGCATACATTGTCTGCACTACGGTTCTGGCGGTCGCGCTCTACCTGACCACGGCGTTTTCGTTCTCGGCGATTGAATTGTGGGCTCCGACTCGGTTTGCTTTCGTGCTGGCACTTCGGGATCGCTTTAAAGACTGGCAAGTGGAACGGGAGCGCCAGCGTCAACAGAAGGAACTGGAAAAGCGGCGCGCGGAAAAACCCAGCGTCACGGCTCGGCTGGTGCCGGCGCGTCCGGTGGCGGTGCGTGCGGACAGTTCGCGGCAGGAAATGTCGGGTGAGGACGGGTCGAGGCATCCTCAGGACGCAGAGCGGCAGACGGGGCAGGAAGTTGCGGGCGAGGCTGTCGCTGCGGCTCCGCGCAACGGGATTGAACGCATGATGGCGGGCGAAGGCGCGGAGGATTTCGCCTCGATGCCGCACGCTGTACATGCCTCGGGCGAGATCGAAGTCACGGATCGCGCCGACACGGATGTCAAACCGAAGACGACTTTTCCAAAGATTGCGGGCAGCTACAAGTTGCCGCCGTCGAGTCTGCTGCACCGTCCCGACGAACAGCAATCGGTGAATGAGGATGAACTGAAGGTCGTCGCGCAGGTTTTGACGGCGAAGTACGCGGAATTCGAGGTCCACGGGCAGGTCACGCAGATCAACCCAGGGCCGGTTGTCACCACGTTCGAGTTCAAACCGGAAGCCGGCATCAAATACAGCCGCATCATTGGACTCACGGACGATCTTTGCTTAGCGCTGCGGGCGGAGAGCATTCTGGTGGAACGCATGCCGGGCAAAAGCACCGTGGGCATACAGGTGCCGAACCGGGAGCGCGAGATTATCTGGCTGCGCGAGAACATAGAGTCGCAGGAATTTCTGGGGTCGAAATCGAAGCTCACGATCGCGATGGGCAAGGATATTAATGGGCGCATCGCCGCCGCCGATTTGGCGAGCATGCCGCACCTGCTGATTGCGGGATCGACGGGCACAGGCAAGAGCGTGGCGGTCAACTCCATGATCATGTCGATTTTGTACAAATCGACGCCGGCGGAAGTGCGGCTGGTGCTGGTGGATCCGAAGCGGCTGGAACTGGGAAATTACGAAGGCGTGCCGCATCTTTACACGCCGATCATTACGGAACCGAAGCTGGCCGCCAATGCGCTGCGCAACGCGGTCCGCGAAATGGAGCGGCGGTTGAAATTGCTGGCGGCTAAGGGCGTCCGCAACATCGACAGCTATAACCGGCTGTTTGACGACACACCGAGTTTATTTAGCGATCAGAACAACCCTGAGGACGGGCCGCTTCCGAAGATCGTCATCATCATCGACGAGTTGGCCGACCTGATGATGCTGGACGGCAACAACGTGGAGGAATCGATTACGCGGTTGGCGCAGATGGCGCGCGCGGTGGGCATTCACCTGGTGCTGGCGACGCAGCGGCCTTCGGTCGACGTCATCACCGGACTGATCAAGGCGAACTTCCCGGCGCGCGTGTCGTTCCGCGTGGCGACCAAGGTCGACTCGCGGACGATTCTCGATGCGAACGGCGCTGAATCGCTGCTGGGACGCGGCGACATGCTTTACCTTCCATCGGGCTCGGCGCGGGTGCATCGGCTGCATGCTCCTTATGTGACGGAAAAGGAAATTGCGGCGGTGGTGGAATTCTGGAAGGCGCAGGGGCAGGCGCAATATCAGGAGAAATTCCTGGAGACTCCGAAAGAAGATCGCGAGTCGTCGGGCGGCGGTGGCGACGACTCGGGAGAAATTTCGGCGGAGGACAACGATCCGCTGTTCAACGACGCCGTGCGGCTGGTGATCGAGTTCGGCAAGGCCTCCACTTCCCTGCTGCAACGCCGCCTGCGGATCGGATATGGGCGCGCAGCACATCTCATCGACCTCATGGAACGGGATGGAATCGTCGGCGCCGCCGACGGGCCCAAGCCGCGCGAAGTGCTCAAGCGGCCCGATTGGATCACGGAAGTGGAAGAGTCGATGCGGTAGGGAAACTTCGATTCGGTGTCGGCGAAAAGCATAGACCACAGGGTACACAGAGGCGCACGGGGGAAACCGGGACTCAATCGGAGTTCCCCTAGAGCGACTGCTTAATGGAGAACATCCATCATGAAAAAGGTTAGGTCGGCGATGAGCGCCAAGGACGGACAGGCTCGTTTTAAGCCGCGGGACTTCGTCAGCGTTCCCAGATTTTTGCTTGGTGTCTGTTTCTTATTTGCTGCGGCGGCATTCGCGCAACGCCCGGCAAATACCTTTGCGACGTTCGACGTCACTGGCGCGGGCAGGGCCTATCAACAGGGGACGGTGGCGAGCGGCATCAATACTGCCGGGGTGATTGCGGGATATTACTATGACGCGCTCGATGTGGCGCACGGGTTCGTCCGTACGGCGGCGGGGGCGATCACGACGTTTGACGCGGTGGGCGCCGGCACGGGCGCGAACCAGGGGACGTTTGCCATCGGCATCAACACGGGCGGAAAAATCGCGGGCTATTACGTTGACGCGGGCAATGCGTCGCATGGATTTGTGCGAACCGCAGCGGGCGTCATCACCGCGTTCAATGTTACGGGGGCGGGCGCGGGCGCCAATCAGGGAACCTTTGCCGCCGGCATCAACACGGGCGGAAGAATCGCGGGTTATTCCGTCGATGGAACGAACGTGAGTCACGGATTTGTGCGGACCGCGGCAGGCGTTATCACAGCGTTCAATGTTACGGGAGCGGGCACGGGCGCCAATCAGGGAACGTTTGCCGCCAGCATCGCCACGGGTGGCACGATTGCGGGATATTCGATTGACGGAAGCAATGTGAACCACGGATTTGTGAGAACTTCCGCGGGCGTCGTCACCGTGTTTAATGTTTCGAGCGCCGGCACCGACGCCTTTCAGGGAACATTCGTTGGCGGTATCAACACGGCGGGCACGATCACGGGATATTCCATTAGCGGCAGTAATGTGGTTAGCGGTTTTGTGCGCACCTCGGCCGGGGTGATCACCACGTTCGCCGCCTCGGGAGCGGGCACCGGCACTGTTGCCAACGCAATCAACACCGCCGGCACGATTGCGGGGTTTTACTACGACACGAGCCTTGCGTTCCACGGCTTTATGCGCACGTCCAGCGGTACCATCACCACCCTCGATGTGCCCGGCGCGGGTACGGGGGAAGGCAGTGGGACGGTCGCCAATGGCATCAACACGGCGGGCGACATTGTGGGATATTTTCTTGCTGACAACGGACCGTATCATGGGTTTCTGCTCACGCCGTAACGCCGGAGAAAGTCTGCTGCCCTGGTCCGTAAAAGTGATGGGAGAATAGGCGACTTGGGTTATCCTCTAAGGACTCCGATTCAGCGTCGGCAAAGAGCATAAACCACAGGGTACACAGGGGCGCACGGGGGAACCCGGGACTTAATCAGAGTTTCCCTAAGGCNNGGGGACGCCCGGCGCTCCACCGACAAGTTTCGATAGGAGCCCGACACCATGTCCGAAGAACTGCACGAATTGCACGAGCACGCGGAACACGCTCGTGAGCATCCCGATCTTGCGCCGGTCACGCTGACCATGGCCGTGCTGGCCGTTTTGGTGGCTACGGTTTCGCTGCTGGGTCACCGAACCCATACCGAAGAAATCATCCTGCAGAACAAAGTCACCGATCAGTGGAGCTATTACCAAGCCAAAGACATACGGCTGCACACGGCGGAGGCATTCTCGGACCTGGCGGGGATTGTGGCGGCCAAGGACGCCACAGCAGCAGCGAAACTTCAGCAGAAAATCGGGGCCGAGGCGGAGCACTATCGGGAAGATAAGAAAGAGGTGCAGGCCAAGGCACACGAACTGGAGCAGGAGTTCGCGCTCACGAACCGAAAAGCTGACCGCTTCGATCTGGGCGAAGTCTTTCTGGAGGTCGCGCTCGTGATCACGTCGATCACCCTGCTTTCGGGCAAGCGAATCTACTGGTATATCGGGCTGCTGCTGGCAACCGGAGGAGTTGTGGTTGCGGCTACGGCGTTGCTGCTGCACTAGAAGGCTGCGGGGGAGCGACCACCGGGGCTAAAGCCCACAAAGATTCCGAGGGGCGCGCGCGGCCCTGAAGGGCCGCTCTTCCACCTTACGAGACCCTTGGGCTCTCGAAGGGCCGCTCTTCCGCACTGAAGCCTACATTCCTGATTTTTCCGCAGCTAGAGATTGTGACGAGAGAAACGAAACATGAAGAAAACATGGATTTGGGGGACTCTTTGGGTTTCGGTCTTGATCGCCGGCGCTCTGGCGGCGCAGGAAAAGCAGGCGAACCGAGAGGCCATGACATTCCCGCTGGACTGTGCGGGCGGCGACTGCCCGTTGTTGAAAGGGATGCCGCAAACCAGCGGAATGCGGGGCGGGGCGGTGAAGCTGAGGCCGGGGGAGAGCGTGGGTTGGCACTCCACGACGGAGCATGAAGAGGCTTTGGTGGTGCTGCGGGGCAAGGGAACGGTGAAGATCGAAGGGAAGGCGGATGTGCCGGTGCACGAGAACATGCTTGCGTATATCCCGCCTGCGACCAAGCACAACGTGACGAACACAGGGACGGAACTGCTCGAGTATGTGTGGGTGGTGGCGGCGATTACGCGACACTAATTCCGTCGCACGATCGACTCATTGTCTTCTGACCAATGCCCTCTGACCCATCGCGCTGTGATTTCCATCACAACCCAAATGGTCATATCTGATGACGGTCTTCCGGCGCAGGGGGTGTGCTTCGTCGGCGGCAATGGGAGGCTGACGACTCTTTGCGCGACAACTCTCTGTAACTACGAGTCCATCATTTCCAGAATTCTGTTCGCCGTTTGGCTTCTCATTTGCAATACCCCTTGAATCTCCCTGGCCGAAGCCGAAGAGAAGACTGGACCCAGCCAATGTTGCAGAAGTGTGCGAATCCAACTTGCGTAGTTCCGTTCCTTTCCTTACGCGAAGGCAAGCTCTTTCTGGCGGAAACCTTCCCGTCCAATCTAAACGCCACGTTCGATGGAAGTCGGCGGAAGCTTCGCCGGCGGGAACATTTTTGGCTGTGCGACGCTTGCTCCTCGCATTACACGCTGCGCTTCGACGCCGCGCAGGGGATGCTGACCGTCCCGCTGGTCGCGCGCACAAGCCCACAGATTCGGAGCCGCGCAGCGAGCGCTTGATGGATTGTGCGGAAGAAAGGATGACTGCAATGATAAGTTCCCCGATCGCGAGACGCGCGCCCTGTTCGGTTTGCGGGCTCGACACCTTTCGGCACAAGGGATGGTTCCTAGTGGTCGACAATCGATGGCTCGACCGGCTCAGGATTCTCTCCTGGCATCCTTCGCTGGCGACGCAAAAAGATATGAAGAGCGTGTGCTGCCGGGATCATCTGAAGACGCTGATCGCGCACTGGCTGACGCAGGCCAGCCTGCGCCTGCCGCCGTCGCACTTTGCTCCGCACGATCCTCTGCGCGATCTTGGGCACTATCCTCCAATGCCCATTGGGAGCGACCCGTCGCTAAGCGACCTCGATCTTGGTCCCGACGCGATGGGGCGCGTGGTCGGCGAGCTGGCGGTTCATCGCGAGTCGTTTTCGCGGGTCTGGTCGGGATCTCCCGAGGCCCTGGAATGCATTCTGGAGGCACTGATCACGATCGGGGCCGAAAACAAGCCCCACGCGCTTGAGTGCCAACTTTTCACACTGCCACAACAGTCTCCGCACGGGATTTCCCTTCAATAAGGCGCTGGCAGAGGTCTAGCTCTGCCAGCGCTCCTTCCACACTCGCCAATCTTTTTCCATCGCTTCCGCCATCGCCTGCGCGGCCGCGGTGAGCCAGTTCTTCTTTCGTCCGCGCAGATCCTTCAGAATTGCTTTCCGCTTTTCTTCTGTTCCCAGGTGGATGTTCGCCGTCTCTCTTCCCATGGCCTCGAGCAGCCGGCACTCGCCGCGATTACTCGCGAGCGCATCGAGTTCGATGCGGGAGCAATGCGGCGAAAGGCGGCGGACGATCCAGTGGCCGCGCATCTGCACATAGGGATCGGGACAACGAACAGACCGGCGCAGAATCGCGCCGTACAAAATCTCGGAGGGCACGCGGTTTGGATTTGCGCACTGCAACGCCGAGGGGAGCAAGGCCTTGGCTTCGCGGGCCACTCGTCCACCCTTGAAATCGGCGATGGCCACCAGTCGAGTGCGGCCCAGGCTCCCGAGGCCCGCCCTGCGCCGCGCGAGGCGGTAGCGCAGGCCGGACTCGGGCAGCATGTGCTCAAGCGCTTCGCGGGCGCTCTCCGGGATTTCTCCCTTGGCGGTCGGGTTGGTGTCCATTTTTTTCCAGAAGGCCACGGGATCGCGCAGTTTGCTTTCGGCGATCGCCCGTAACCAGGCGTGGCTTTCCTCCAACACAAACGGCAACCCGCCTTCGTTCATTACGTTCTCGTAGCCCTCGTGGATGGCCTCGGCCGCATCTTTGGGCTTCATCGTGAGATGCTCAGCGCGTGCCGCCAGCAGAGCGCTAGCGGCAAGCCGCACCAGATCCATGGTGTAGGGGTAGACGCAGGCCTCATCGAAGTCGTTTACTCCCCAGACGAGGCGGCCATCGATATCGCGCCAGGTGCCGAAGTTTTCAACGTGGAGGTCGCCGATCGATAAAAGATGCGGCACGCGGTCCAGGTCGGGGCAGACCTCGGGCCAGACCTGCACCCAACGGTAGAAGGTGGCGCGGAAAAAGGGGAAAAGAGCAGCTGCCATCTGCTCGTGCTTGAACTGTAGGTCGGGCTCGACGATGCGGATGTGTTGCCGCAGCCATTCTTCGTACTTATTGGTCGCCTTGACGATGTTCATAGATGGTTAGCAACGATAGGGAGGGAGGCGCGCCGTGTCAAGATAGGATTCGGGTGGTGAGTCAGTTTGACGATGCGACTCCAGATCACGTGCTTTTACTGATCACGTGCTTTTACTTAACCGCCGCTTGCGGCTTCTGATATGATTTGCGGTTCATGGCATTGAAAATTCATTGGCGGCTCGAGTGGAAACGGTTGCCGGTGACGCTGCGCGCCGGCGTAGCGATGACGGTGGCCGCGTTTGCGCTCATTGTCAGCGTGCATGCGGCGCCAGCGCCCAAGTCTGCAGCGCTGCGAACCGTCCGCATGGTGCAGCAATCGATTCCGATGGCCGACGGGGTGCATCTTTCCGCCACTCTTTACATGCCCGACTCGGCGAAGGCGAACGAGAAATTCCCGGCGCTGCTCGAATATCTTCCGTATCGCAAGGACGATGCCACCGCCGCGCGGGACTATCCTACCCACTACTGGTTTGCCAGCCACGGATACGTCAGTGTTCGCGTCGATATTCGAGGGTTCGGCACGAGTGAAGGCGTGCCCACCGAGCGCGAATATTCGGAGCAGGAGCAACTCGACGGGGAGCAAGTGATTGCATGGTTAGCCGCGCAACCGTGGTCGAACGGCAAAGTGGGAATGTTCGGCATCTCGTGGGGCGGGTTCAACTCGATCCAGATGGCGATGCGGCATCCACCGGCGCTTAAGGCCATTCTTGCCGTCGATGCTACCGAGCAGCTTTTTCACGATGACGTCCATTACATCGATGGGCTGATGCACGTCGATGAGTTCGAGCTCAACATGGACCTTGCACCGGGCATGACCGGAGCGCCCGATTACACGCTTGACGAAAAGATACTGGGGCCGCGTTTTGAATCCGCGCCGTGGTCGCTGATGTATTTCAAGCACCAGCGCGATGGGCAGTTCTGGCACGCGCCGGAACGGGCGCTCGGCGAAATCAAGATTCCGTGCTTCTTGATTGGCGGGCTGCTCGACGGCTACAGGGATTCGATCCCGCGCATGTTCGAGCAAGTGAAGGCGCCGGTGAAGGCGATTATCGGGCCGTGGAATCACACTTTCCCCAACGACGCGGAGCCGGGGCCGCAAATCGAATGGCGAGATCAAGCGCTGCGGTGGTGGGATTACTGGCTGAAGAACCGCAACACTGGGATTCTCGAGGAACCGCCGCTTTCGATTTACATGCAAGACTGGCATGCGCCCGACGCACATCTTAAGAACTTGCCGGGCAAGTGGCGCGGTGAGATCGGATGGCCGCCGCGGAATGTAGCGAACACAACCCTTTATCTGTATGACGCGCATGCGCTCTCGGTCAACCCCGCCAAGCAGGGAGAAAGCCTACTTCGTTACGTGCCGAGCGTGGGAGTCGAAGCGGGATTCTGGTGGGGAGAGTTGCTCACCGACCAGCGCCCGGTGGACGCGTTTAGCCTGACTTACGATTCCGCTGCGCTGAACGAGGCCCTAACGATGCTGGGGCGTCCGCACGCTTTGCTGCGGGCGAGCGCGTCGGCTCCGCAAGCGGACTGGTTTGCCCGATTGTCGGATGTTGCGCCCGACGGCACCGTCACCCAAGTCACCGGAGCGGGACTCAACGGCGCGCAGCGTGAGGATCCTTCGGACCCCAAAGACTTAGTGCCGAATGAGACTTACTCTTTCGATATTGAGATGCACTTAGCTACCTGGACATTTCCTAAAGGCCATCGGATTCGGCTATCGGTATCGAACGCGATGTGGCCGATGGTCTGGCCGACTCCTTATGCGATGACGACCACGCTGCAACTCGGCGGCGATAATGGATCGCGGCTGACGCTCCCGCTGGTTCCACCGTCTTTGTATGCCGCGCCGGTGTTCGCTCCGCCCGAACCGAACGTGGAGCGCACCGACATACAAGACGTAGGCTACCCTTGGCCGGGAGATTGGAAAGCCGAGCGCGACGAGGTCAACGGAACCACGAAAGTGATGTGGAGCGGGAAGTCGGAAGAGACTTACCCATGGGGTAAGGAAACCGACTTAGAAGCCATCACCTATCTAGCCGCCGACAACCACCCTGAGGTCAGCTCGGTGCAGGGCGACGCGGAGATCCTGATGGCGCTGAAGCAACAGACTCTGAGCTGGCGAGGGCATTTGATGCTGACCAGCGACGCGAAGAACTTCTACTACAAATACACACGCCAGTTATTCAAAGACGGGCAGCAGATCAAGGAAAAGATCTGGGAGGAAACCATCCCCAGGGACCATCAGTAGCGAGCGCGCACTGCGCCGCAGCGGTGAACCGCTGCGCCACCCAAAGGCAAGGGTAAAATTGAGTTTTTCCGCGGCCTGGGGGCGACCCGGAGTGAAAAGACTTGCACATTGACACGAACGGTGGCTGGAAGGATAATCGAGGCCGTTTGTGGGCGCCCAAAGAAGATCCCCGCTGACAATTCTAAATCCATAGGGAGAACCATGAAGCAATTGAAGATGTGTGCACAGGGCGCGATCCGGATCGCGATCGCGGCCGGTATTCTGAGCGCAGGCCTGCTTTCCCTGACCGCGGCCGCGCAAACAGCGGGTGATGCGGAAGCTCTTGCCCAAGAGACATGGCGCGAGGCTATCGCGCACACCAACGTGCCGGCGGCAGGATGCTTCGAGGCCTCCTATCCAAGTACAGAGTGGAATCAGGTCGAGTGTGTCGAGGCGCCCAACATCCAATTCAGGCCGCGTAGCGGGCGGGGCAGTCAAACGGTGGGTAATGGCGATGATTATGCGGCGGAGGTCAGCTCGGGTTTGATCAGCCAAACCGTCGGCTCCTTTCCGACGGTCACGGGGGTGAAGACCGAGAAGGGCGTTTACGGCGCGAACAGTTACTCGCTGCAGCTCAATTCCAACTTCATGAACACGGCGGCCTGCGATAAAGCCAAAATTCCGGCGGACTGCCTGGACTGGCTGCAGTACGTCTATTCGTCGGACGAAAAAGCGGCATTCATGCAATATTGGCTGATCTACTGGAACACAACGTGCCCGAGTGGGTGGTTCAGCGACGGCGGCGGCGACTGCTACACGAACAGCAATGCTGTCACCGTGCCCAAGAAGGCAATCGCGAAACTCGATACCATCAAGATATCGGGCTCGGCCGTGGCAGGCGGTCTGGATACGCTGGTCATGACCGTGGGAACCAAGGCCTATAGCACGACGGGAGAGGACAGCGTCGTCGACCTCGCCACTGCCTGGAAGGAGTCGGAGTTCAACATCATCGGCGACGGCGGCGGGTCGGAAGCGTCCTTTAACACTGCCTCCTCCATCACAGTGAAGATCGCCGTGACCAATGGGACCACGAAAGCACCGAAGTGCGCATCCAATGCCGGCACGACGGCGGAAACCAATAACTTGAATCTTGGCAAGTGCGCCGGCACGGGCGGCGCGACGCCCTATATAGAATTCACCGAGTCGAACTGAGGCGGCGGTGCCGCCGGATGAGGGTTGACTGGATTGAACGCCGAGGGAACTCTCTCTCGGCGTTTTTTTTGGTGTGCCCGGCAGGGTGGACGGACGACATCGGGGCCCTTCCCTCAGGGGCTAAAGCCCGCGCTGATTTCGTCAGAGTTACGCGGCCCTAAAGGGCCGCTCTTCCATGGCGATGCACACATTCATGAGTTTTTCCGAAGGCTGTAAAGCCGTGCCCTGCCAAAAAACCAGGCCGGAATCCCCTATTCAACCCGTCTCGTTACTGGGAGCAGGCTGCTACTCCCGCCGACTTGTAGACCTTGCCGTCTTTCATGACAAACTCGACGTTCTCGAGTACGCTGATGTCTTTCAAGGGATCTCCGCTCACCGCGACCAAATCGGCGTACTTGCCGGGCTTGATCGATCCCAGTTCGCTGGCGTGTCCGAGCAAGTCGGCGGCATTGGAAGTTGCGGCTTGAATCGCCTGCATGGGGGTCATTCCGTACTTCACCATGAAGGCGAATTGCTTGCCGCTGGTGCCGTAGGCGCAGACGCCGGCATCGGTTCCAAACGCCATCTTCACTCCCGCGCGCACGGCTTTGCCGAAATTCTCGCGCTGGATTCGTCCCAGATCCGCATCGTGCTGGAGGAAGTCGGCGGGCGTCTGTCCGGTTGCGGCTCCGGCCTGGATACATTCTTCGTCATAGATATCCATGTCGAGGTAGGTTCCGTGTTGTTTGGCCATCGCGATGAGGTCGTCGTCGAGCAGTTCGGCGTGCTCCACCGAAGCTGCGCCGGCGAGAATCGCGTTTCGGATTCCCTGCGCGGCGTGGGCATGCACGGCGACGCGCAAGCCGAAGTGGCTGGCTTCGTCGACTCCCGCCTGTAACTCCTCTTCGGTGAACTCAATCGCCATAGGGCTGCTGCCATGGGTCAGGACCGCGCCGGTCGAGAGCATCTTGATTAGGTCGACTCCATCGTGCGCGAGCAAGCGTACTTTCTGGCGGACTTCCCACGGACTGTTCGCCTCGCCATAGTGCAAATCCCAGGGCAACTGAATATCGGGAGCTTGGCCGGTCATGGCGCCTGCGCCGCCGGTGATGGTGATGTATGCTCCGGCGACAAACATGCGCGGGCCGATCACGTCTCCACGGGCGATGGCGTCGCGGAGCGCGATATCGTTCAGGGCGCGGTAGGTGCCAACGTCGCGCACGGTGGTAAAACCTGAAAGCAGCATAGCGCGCGCATTGGTCACCGACTCCAGCGCGATTTGAGACGCGGTTTTTCGGAGTACGTTGAACGGCTCACCGTCGCTATGGCCGTCGGCTACGTGGGTATGACAATCGATGAGTCCGGGCAACACGGTCTTGCCGGAAAGATCGATGACGGTGGCATTGGGCGGGATCGGGAGCGACGCACCGACGGCGGAGATTTTTCTGTCTTTGATTAGGATCACCTGATTGGTGAGCACGGTTCCGGAATCGGGGTCGATGAGGCGGCCGGCGCGAATGGCGGTGAGTTGCGCCATGGCTAGTTGGGCGACTGACAGCACTATCGTCAATAGAAGAGTTTTTTTCAATGTGGGGATCTCCTTCGGGAGAATTCGGTCGTCCCTCCGGGGCTGTCCACCACGTCGTCTGCGCCTGGAGGGAAAACTCCGATTAAGTGTCGACAGAAAGCTTAAACCACAGGGTGCACGGGGGAAACCGAGACTTAATCAGAGTTTCCCTAATCGCTCACCAGCGCGGGTTCTCTCATGCCGGTCTTCAGATCGGCGGCGAGCAACTGATGAAAGAGCTGTTCTCCGGCTTCGCGGCGCACTGAGAGCCGGCCAGCCTTGTAGGCGCGGGATTTCAGGCCGCGCTGGACGGCTTCACAGATGCCAAGATCTTCGTCTTGCACGCGGTTGCCTACGGCTACACTTTGCTCGTTGTAGGCGCGGGCCGCTTCGCTTACGTCGCTGAAGTAGAAATCGAAGATCACGCGGCAGTGATCGACGTCGATCGGAATGACCAGGTTTGTGTCCAAGTATCCTTCATAGCAGTTGAACATGAAGTTTGGATGGAGCCAGAAATACCAGGCGCGGTCGCCGCGGCGGGTGATGCCGGTGGCCGCGTCTTCGTCTGAACTCACCATGGGAGTCGACTGGAGGCAGAAGCGATCTTCATTCTCGATGGTGTATTGCTTGTAATCGAGCACCGAGCTTAACGCCTTGTGCAGATGCGGGACGTGGTATCCGCCGTCGAGATAGTTATCGACAAAGACTTTCCAGTTGCAGTGGATGTCATAACTCTTGGTGGCGAAGTAGTGCAGCTTGCTCAATCCGAGGGGAGCGACGCGCTTTACGATTCCACCGAGAAACTCGGCCAGCGGAGCGGCAGCTGGGTCGAGATTCACGAAGACGAATTGTTCCCAGGTGTCTACTTTCACGGGAACGAGGCCGTTGTCTTTGCGTTCGAAGTTCTTCACGCCATCGAACTCGGGCATACCCTTGAGGGCGCCGTCGAGGCCGTAGTTCCAGCCGTGATAGGGACAGTGGAGGATCGAGGCATGGCCACAGGGCTCGGTCACGACCGCGGCGGCGTGGTGGCGGCACACGTTATAGAACGCGCGGAGCACGCCATCGTTGCCGCGCACGGCGACCAGCGGCTCTCCGGCAACGGTTGCGCTCACGAACTGCCCCGGCTTGGCCACTTGATCGACGCGGCCCATGACCTGCCAGGTACGCGAGAAAACGGTCTGCGTTTCGAGTTCGGCAATGCGCGCATCGACATACCAGGGCGCGGGGATCGTCGACGCTTCGGTGAGCGGCGCGGCACTGTCATAACTGGCAAGAATCTCTTTGACGTTCATCCCGACGTTCATCCCGCTCATGCTTTTCTCCCCGTGACTTGAGCTTTCTCCGAACCGATGGCGCGCCGTAACAATTCCACAAACTGATCGATGCGCGCTTCTTTTTTCTCGGGAACCGAACCCGACTTGCGGAACAGGCCTGGATCTAATTCCTCGGTTAGGAGCGCGTCCTGAAAACGGTCCATGGTCCACTCCAGAATCGATCCGACCATGTCGACATCGAGATCGGTTCGCAATTCCTGCCGCTTCGCTCCGAAGCTCACGAAGTCGCGCCAGCCGTAAGGATCTTCGGCTACGAGGAAACGATTGATTTCCCTTCGCAGCGCCAGATCGGTCCCGTAGTTGCCCACGAGATAGATTCGATAGGACGACCAGTTGTCGCGGACCATGTTCTCGGTGCGGACGAGCCAGTAGCGCAGGACGGCAAAAAAGCCCTGGTCCTGCGCCTCCGGCGGGGCCTGCATATACTTCGGGAACGACTGCACGGCTTTTTTGTAGGCTTCGAAGAACAATCCGTCTTTGCTCTTGAAGTGCTGAAAGACCGATCCTTTGGCGATTCCTAACTGGGCGGCGATGTCTTCGACGCGTGCCGCGCTGTAGCCGCGCTCAGCAAAATGCCGGATGGCTACTTCGACGATCTGCGCCCGCTTGGCTTCGGAACGCGGACGCGGCTTGATGTCGCGCCTCATCTGAGTCGGTTTTGCCAGACTGTTGGTGATATTATCCATGGCCGATCCCCCCACCTTTTGACCCTTGGTCAAAAACAATACAGCACTGGCAAACTATTTTTCAATGGCTTTTTTAAGGGTCTTTCGGTACCTTCTTCCACCAAGGCGTTTTGTTGTTTTGACCAAGGGTCATTCTTATGCCCAGCGTGGCAAATCCCATCTACGATTCCGTCGTCATCGGCGCGGGCCACAACGGCCTGACTGCGGCCGCGTATCTGGCGCGGGCGGGATACTCGACTCTCGTGCTCGAACGCCGCGACATTGTCGGTGGATGCTGCGTCACGGAGGAGATTGCACCTGGTTGCCGCGCTTCCACCACTTCGTACATTGCGAGCATGCTGCGGCCGGAAGTGATCCGCGATCTTCATCTCGGCGACCACGGACTGCGCATGGTTCCGTGCGACCCGGCGCTGCAGGTTCCGTTTCCCGACGGACATGTTGTGTCGTGGTGGTCGAAACGCGAGCGAGTTGTGGAAGAGCTTCGCAAGATTTCGCCGAAGGACGCTGAGACTTTTGTTCGGGTCGACGATCAACTGAAGAAACTGGCGCGCTATCTGCAACCATTTTTTCTGGAGCCTCCGCCGGAGCCGGGGACGCAATCTTTTGGCGGCTGGTCGGAACTGTTTCGCGCGGGCAAGCGCTTCCGGGGCATCTCGACAACGGAAATCTCGCAACTGGTGTCGTTTCTTACGGGCAGTCTGGGCGACTTTCTCGACCGCAACTACGAATCGGAAAAGGTGAAGACGCTGTTCCTCGCCAACAACGTTTATGGCAAACACGGAGGTCCCTACCAGCCGGGGACGGCGCTGGGCCTGCTGTTTCACTTACTCAGCGGAGGAGAACACGACCAGCAAGGCTTCTACGGACACGTGATGGGCGGCATGGGTTCGATCACCAACGCCATGGCGAAAGCGGCACGAGGATTTGGGGCGGAGATTCGGACCGGCAGTTCGGTGCAGCAGATCGATGTGCGGGACGGCAGAGTGCGGGCCGTGGTTCTTGAAGATGGGACCGAAATCCGAGCGCGGGTGGTGCTGTCGAACGCCGACCCGAAGCGCACCTTCCTGGGGATGGTGCAGGAGCGCGATATGCCGGACGATTTTGTGCGATCGATTCGCGGCATCAAGATGGAGGGTCCTTGCGCCAAAGTCAACATGGTGTTGGCGGAAGAACCGCGCTTCACGGGAACGCCGGCCGGGTATGATCCACAACAACGCTCGCTTTTTACGCTTGTGCCCTCACTGGAATTCGCTGAGCGTTGCTACGACATTGCGAAGTTTGGAGAAATCCCAGAGCAGCTCTGGGTGGATTGCGTGATTGCTACGAACGCCGATCCGTCGCTCGCTCCTGCCGGCAAGCATGTGATGACGTGCTTTGTGCAGTATGTTCCCTACAAACTTCGCCAGGGCAATTGGGACGAGAATCGCGAACTGCTGGGCGACCGGGTGGTGAAGAAGGTCGCGGAGTATGCGCCGAATGTGCCGGGCGCGATTATCGCCCGTCAGGTTCTTACTCCGCTCGATCTGGAACGCACCTACGGGCTCACAGAGGGCAACATTTTTCATGGCGACTTGACGCTGGAACAGCTATTTTTCAATCGGCCGGTCGCCGGATGGTCGCAGTATCGGACGCCTATCGGCGGGCTTTATCTTTGTGGCGCGGGGGCGCACCCCGGCGGAGGCGTTACGGGAGCGCCGGGACACAACTCGGCGCACCAGGTGTTACGCGACTTAAAGAAAGGCAAATTCAGGGAGGCGGTGGCATGAGCGGAAACGGCCTGCTTAAAACCGCCGACTTCATCATTCTGGGCGCTGGCGTGATGGGGGCATCCATCGCCTTCCATCTGGCGCGCCGCAACGCTGGGCGCATTCTTGTCATCGACAGGGAGCATGCAGGAAGCGGCGGAAGTGGACGCTCTTCGGCCCTGGTTCGCATGCATTACAGCTTTCCGCCGGAAGTCGAACTGGCCCTCATCAGCCTGAAGATTTTCCACAACTGGCGCGACATTGTGGGCGAGACGGGCGAGTTTCGCAGGACTGGATTCGTGCGCATTGTGCATCCCGGCGAATCCGAGTTGCTGAAACAGAACGTCGCCATGCAAAGGGGTCTGGGCGCGAAGGTCGAACTGATCGACCGCCTTCAACTCAAGGAACTCGAACCCGACTGGCAAGTGGATGAAGTGGAACTGGCCGCGTATGAGCCGGATTCGGGATATGGCGACGGCAACGTTGTCGCCAACGATTTCCTGACTGCGGCGCGGGAATCGGGTGCAACTTATCTCTCGAAGACCCGTGCAACTAATTTTCTAATTGAGTCGGGGCGGATCGGCGGAGTGCAAACCGAGCAGGGCGAGATTCACGCTCCCGTCGTCATCGCGGCTGCGGGGCCGTGGACGCGTCCTCTGTTCCAGTCCACGGGATTCGATCCGCCGATTGAAACGGAATTTCACCAGGTGGCCATCCTGAAGAACGCGCCGACGATGAAACCGGGAGCGGCGTGCATCGACTCGGTGACGGCTACCTATTTTCGATCCGATGGCAGTGACAAATTCCTGATCGGTGATTTCTACGGCAAGCGGCCGATCGACCCCGATAATTTTCCGCAGAGGCCCTCTGAAACCGATCTGGAAGACATCATCGAAAGATCGGCGCGCCGAGTACCCAAGCTGGAGAGCGCCGAAGTTATGCGAGGAGTAACGGGCGTCTATGACGTGACTCCCGACTCGCGGCCGCTGCTGGGCCGCGTGCCTGGAGTGGAGGGCTTGTATCTGTGCGCCGGTTTTTCTGGCATGGGATTCAAGATTTCTCCGGCGATTGGGTTGGTGATGTCGGAGCTGATTTTAGAAGGCAGAACCAAAGCGGTGGACTTAACTCCGTTCCGCCCGACGCGGTTTACGGAAGGCAGCCCCATCAAAGCGGATTTTGAGTACAAAGATGATTAGGAAAGCTCTGATTCAGTGTCGGCAGAAGGCATAAACCACAGGGTACACAGGGTCGCACGGGGGACCCCGGGGGCTTAATCAGAAACTACCCTAGCAGTGTAAGATTCAGGGTCTGATTCAAGATAAGGAGATTCCAAATGCCGGAAACCGCACAGCAATACACGAGGCGCATCCTCTCGAATGCTCTGGGACAAGACCCCATCAAGATCCAATCCAAGACCAACAGGAAACTAGGTCGGCTGATCAAAGGCGTCCCGACGGCAAAACTTCGCAAGCGGCCGGCGCCGGAGAAATGGTCGGTGGCGGAGATTCTGGCTCACCTTGCCGACGTCGAAATCGTAATCGGATGGCGGATGCGCTCCATTCTTGGAGATCCCGGGACGCACGTGCAGGCCTACGATCAAAACGCATGGGTCACGGCCGGGCACTACGAGAAGCGAGACCCGCACAAATCGATTGAACTGCACCGCGTCGTGCGCGAAGCGAATCTCGCGCTGGTCACGTCGATTTCGCCCGCGCAGTGGAAGCACTTCGGCCAGCATGCCGAGCGGGGCCAGGAGTCCATTGAGCATATCGTGCGTATGGTGGCGGGTCACGACATCAATCACGTATTGCAAATCGAACGCATTTTGGAAGCAAAAAAGTAGCCGCATTCTCAAAGGAGAAATCATGCCCAAGCAAGGAATTCTCGAACGATTGAAGCACGGCCCCGTCCTCGGCGATGGCGGTTATTTGCTCGAACTGGAAAAGCGCGGTTGGGTGCGTCCCGGTCCGTTCACGCCCGAAGTGGCGATCATTTACCCGACGGCGCTGCGCGAGATGCACGTCGAGATGCGCGAAGCGGGAGCTGAAGTTCTGCAGGCTTTGACTTTCTACGCCAGCCGCGACAAGTTGGCGACGGTCGGCCTCGAGGATCGGGTGGAGGACATCAATCGCAGCGCCGTGCGCGTGGCGAAGGAAGTCGCAGGCGACCAATGCCTGGTCGCGGGCAACCTGAGTCTGACCTGGATGTACGAGCCGAAGAGCCCGACCGCCGACGACCGCGTCCGTCAGACCTTCGACGAACAATTGAAAGTGCAGTGCGAAGAAGGCATTGACTTCATCATCGGAGAGACTTTCTCGTGGTTAGGGGAGGCGCTGCTTTGCGTGGAGCGCGCCAAGAAGACTGGACTTCCCGTCATGGTCACCATCTGCTTCGAAAACAAGGATGAGACCGCCGAAGGCATCGACGCGGCCACGGCCGCCAAGACTCTTTTGGATGCCGGCGCAGATATTGTAGGCATGAACTGTCTGCGCCCGCCGCAGCACATTCTCGGTCCCATGGAACAGATGCGGAAAGCCGTCGACGGTTATCTGGCCTGCCAGCCGGTGGCTTACAACACTCCGGCGGCCAAGCCGGACTTTACGAGTCTCCCGGAATTTCCGTATGCTCTCGATCCACTGCAACTTACGCGCAAACAAATGGGAGACTACGCGAAGCAAGCCAAGGAAATCGGCATCAACTACATAGGATCGTGCTGCGGATCGGTGGCGATGCACGTGCGCGAAATGGCAAAAGTATTAGGCAAGCTGCCCGCGGAGAGCAGGATTTGGAAGAAGGGCGGCGAGAAGCCCATGTCGGCGTATGAGTATTACGATCATGACGCGATCAGCGTGAAATGACGAGGCAGGTGTGATCCAGGGTGGCGGGGCTGCGGTTATGGCTCCGCCAAACTGCTTTGCGGCTCCGCCAAGCTTTGCGCCGGTTCGACCAATGGCAGAGCAACCGGCTTCTTGGCGCGCGTGGTGGTGATTACGACGACGCTGACCAGAACGAGTAGCGTTCCGAGCAGGGTTCTCGGACCGACCGTCTCGCCGCCGAGAAAGTATCCAATGATTACTGCTACGACGGGGTTGACGTAGGCATAGGTGCCCACCTTGGTCGGCGATTCATGATGGATGAGCCAGACGTAGGCGGTGAAGCCGACGATCGACCCAGCCACGATCAAGTAGGCCAGCGCGAACCAGGCTCCGCGTGAGACGGATTGAATTTGAAATCCGCGGAATTCGCCAAACATGGCGGCCGCGATGGCGAGCAGAATTCCTCCCGCGAGCATTTGCGCCCCGGAGCTCATAGCTTTTGACGCGGGTAGCGGGAGTTTGCGGGTCAAGGCCGAGGCAATCGACCAACTGATGGCGGCGATGAGCAACGCGATGGCTCCGCCGCGATCAATGGGGGCTTCGGCCAATCCTACCGAGCGGCTCACAAGGACGGCTACTCCGCCGATGCCGACAAGAAGAGCCAGCGCCAGCCGGAAGGTGAGCCGCTGCGTACGCAAAAAGATGATTTCCGAAAGCGCCATAAAGACGGGGATGGTCGCGAGCATGACGGCGGCGACTCCCGAAGGCACGCGTTGTTCGGCCCAGAACAATAGACCGTAATCGACGACGAAGATGCAGACTGCGAGAAGCGACGCGGCAAGCCAGTGGCGCCGCGACGGAGACGGGGTACCTTTGAGGCGCAGCCAGCCGTAGAGCACGACTCCGGCAATGAAGAAGCGCATGCTGGCGAGAACGAGCGGGGGAACCTCGCGCACACCGACGCGAATGGCGAGGAAGGTCGATCCCCAGACAAAATAGATGATGGCGAAGGCCAGCAAGGTCTTCCAGGTTGGAGGACGAACGGTGGCTTCCATGGGAAATAGATCGTTGGCGAGGGCGTTGGGACGCAGAGATTTTCGAGGCGTCTAGTCAGCCGGACACATGGACAAGCTGGCCCGCCCGGACTGAGCGTAGAACATCAAGAACCGCAGGCATGCGAGGCAGCAAATCTGCAAGCTGACTGGACTTTGCCGCTACAAAGACGATCGAGATTTCACGTCCTTTAAGGTTCTGCTCATACTCCAATCCCTCGGTCCAGCGTCAGAAAGATTTCAAAACCAGATTTCTCGGCCAGACGCAATAACTCGCCGTTCTTCTTCCCTGCCCAACCCGCTTCAGGAACGGTGTGGCATACATGGCCCGGCAGATGATGCTTGAGTTTGCGCGGAAGACACTCGTCCAGCAGCAGTTTCATTGAAGTTCGGCGACGATCAGCGATTTGGCGTGTTCCAGGGCGTGTACTGCCGCTTCACGAGTCACGGTGGGAAAATCGTCGAGAAACGCATCCAGCGTTTGCCCGCCTTCCAGATAGTCCAACAAAGCCTGAAACGGCACGCGAGTGCCTCGAAACACGGGCGTCCCGCCAAGAATTTCCGTATCTTTGGCGATCACTTCATTTGCTGGATTGGGCATACGTTCCCTCACCTGAACTCGCGTTCTAAGTCTACTCCAAGGTGCAAAAGCGCTGTTGCTGTATTACCGGAGTCCAAAACGATCAAGATCCTCACGAGCTGCCAATCCAAATGCCCACGGCAAAGACCAGCACGCCGCCCACCACGACCTGAAATGCGGCGGACAGAAGCGGGGTGTCCATATAGCGATTCCGAATCCAGGCGATCGTGGCCAACTCGGCTGCCACTACCATCACGGCCGCGATGAGGGCTACGTGGAAGTCTTTCATCAGGAATGGAAGCGTGTGTCCGATGCCACCGGCGGCGGTCATCAATCCCGTAACCGCGCCGCGCAGCACGGGACGGCCGCGGCCGGTCAGCGAACCGTCGTCGGAGAGCGCCTCGGCAAAGGCCATGGAGATTCCAGCACCAATTGAGGCCGCGAGACCTACCAGTAAAGCATCGTGGCTGCTCTTGGTGGCAAACGCAGCGGCGAATACGGGAGCCAGGGTCGACACGGAGCCATCCATCAGTCCGGCCAGACCTGGCTGCACGATCTGCAATACAAACAAGCGCCGTTGTGCCTCGTCCTCCTTCTTCTCGACATCTGGCGTGATCTTCTCTTCCAGAGCCTCGGCCGTGATCTGGTGCTTGCGCTCGACTTCCTCCAGATCGCCGAGCAGTTTGCGAACGCCGGCATCGGTGACTTGCCCGATCGCTTTTTGATAGAACTGGCGCGTCTCCAATTCCATGATCTCGGCCTGCTTACGCACTTCCGCAATCTTCAAGGGACGGGTCAGCCAGAACGGACGGCGCTGCACGAAGCCCTTGACGTCCTGCCGCCGGATCAGGGGAATATGCTCTCCGAAGCGCTCGCGATAGGTAGCGATGAGCGAAGCCCGGTGCCCGGATTCCTCGGCGCCCATATCGTCGAACAGGGCCGCGGTGGCGGGATAGATTTCGCGCAGTCCGTCGGCAAAGTCGGCGTACACGCGGCCGTCTTCCTCTTCCAATGAAATCGCCAGCGCGAGAATCTCGCGCTCGGACAAGTCTTTGAAGTTTCGCGCCATGCGGAACAGTGTACTGTTTTTGCGGCGGGTTTCAAGGCTGGGATCTGATCCATTTCAAAGGAAAACTCTGATTCAGTGTCGGCGGAAAGCGTGAACCACGGGGTACACGGAGGTACACGGGGAAGACCGGGAGCTAATCAGAGTTTCTCTAACCGTCTCAATACCTTGGTAACTCCCGCCCGACGCGATGAATCGGTTCTAATTCAGACAGTCCGAGGGGGAGATTATGAGACGAATCATCGTTTTTGGCTTACTGTGCACATCATTCGCGTATGCCCGCGACCGCCAGGCTCCGCAATTCGGCACGCTCTTGCAGATGGACTCGGTCAACTGCGGCACAGACAAGGGTCATCAGAAAATGCACACGCTGCTTTGCCAGGAATACGTCGTTCAGACCGACCATGTTAACTACCGGATTCGCCTGAAGGACGACAAACACCCCGTGCTGCTGCCAGTCGGCGGGAATGCGCAGTTCCGCATCGAGAAGGATTCGATGAAGCTCAGCGTGGAAGGCAGCGACAACAACAAAGAGCGCGAGTACGTAGTCGTCTCGATGACTCCGCGGGCGGAAGCGCAAACTGCGGACAACCGCAAATAGCTGAGTTGGGCGGGCGCTCAGTGCGCCCGGCAACTCTTGCCTCCGCCAAGGCCTGCATGGTTTGCCCACGCACCACCCCTGGCGACCGGTCGGCGGATATTGGTCGACGCAACCTCTAGAAAATACACTGGGAACGATTCTGCGCGCCTTGCGCTGCCAATGGCAGCGAGGTTGCTCTAACAGCGGCAGGTTCGCGCGGAACTTCCACCTGACTCCGGCAGCGGCGACGATCTGTCGCTGGCGGCGGCTTGCGAGTTCCGCTTGGAACGCTTGTTCAACTTTTCCATCGAGGTACATCTATGTCGATCTCCGGGATTTCAAGCAACAGCTACAATCCATACCAGACCGGCGCCAATCCGCTGCAGCAGCAATTCCAGCAACTGGGGCAGGCATTGCAGTCCGGCAATTTGTCGGCGGCGCAGTCCGATTTCGCGAGCTTGCGGGCAGGCTTTTCGCAGCCCTCCAGCACTACGGGCGCTTCGTCCGCTACTAGCACAAGCTCGACTACCAGCAACCCGGTCAATCAGGCCTTCAACCAGCTCGCCTCCGATCTTCAGTCGGGCAACCTGTCGGCGGCGCAGAAGGACTATTCCGCCATCCAGCAGGAGACGAAGACGCCCATGTGGTTCTCGGGGCCCCAGTCCATCGATCCCAACCATTTGGGCGGCAAAGGCGGGGATTATCTGCGCCCGAAGGTCAGCGAGATCGGCCAGGACGCTTCCTCCAGCACGAGCAATCTTGCCGCCGCGCAACAGTCCTATGCCA
Source organism: Acidobacteriaceae bacterium (assembly GCA_003162935.1). Taxonomy (GTDB): domain Bacteria; phylum Acidobacteriota; class Terriglobia; order Terriglobales; family Acidobacteriaceae; genus Acidiflorens. Next base: position 30,563 of record PLUW01000064.1, on the reverse strand, counting down.
CGCTGGAGCAACAACTACAGCAATTTGCGCTGGGCGGCACAGCGCTCACGCCGGATTCCCTGGTGTCGTTTGACGCGTAAGCGGCTCGTGGGGCGCGGATGCTTCTGGTTCGCGGCGCGGGCGGGGGTCGTCAATAGAAAAGCCATCCGCCGTCAGCAAAGATGCTGGCGGCGGATGGCTTCCGATCGCTCGGGACGGCAAGACTTTTAGTGTTCGGCTCGCATCGTGTCGATCGCTTCGTGGAGTTCGCGCTCGGCGGCATGGAGATGCTCTTCGGCCTTGGCGCCATGGCCTTGCATATCGTAGTGGTTGGCGGCGCGGGCATGATCCATCTCTTTGATGGCTTCTTCCACGTGGTGATGGACCGCGTCGAGGTCGTGCCAGTCGTGAACTTTTTCGGCAAGCGCGATTCCGGCAACAAACGACAGACACGCGGCAACTACGGCACTTGCAATCGCTTTGGTCATAATTTTCCTTTCGAAGTTATAGATTGATTTTTCCCGGCACGCACGGATGAGCGTTATTTTCTCGGACCGCCCGGCTGCTGTCAAAAGAAAACCGGCGGGTGCCAGTGTAAGGATAGGTACGGGTGGAACAGGTTGGCGCGGCGCTGGACTTCCCTTTTCGTGGACGTGAGGTGATCCGGATCACAGCGTTATGTCCGCGGGTTCGCTACAGTGAGTTCAGTATGGGCGGATTCTCCATTCTGACCAACCGGAAGCGCGCCATCGTCGCGCTGGTGCATTCGGTCGTGTTTCTGCTGATTGCGGTGCGGCAGATGGTGGCGGCGAATCCGGCGGCGGGGATTTGGGTACCGTCGCTGGTACCGACTGGGACCTGGATTCTGTGCGCGATCTTTGTCATTGTTTCCTCGATTCTCTTGTGGCTGCTCATCCTATCGCGCGGATGGCTGGAGAAGTTCTATTTCGCGTTCTGCACGATCAGCGCGACGTCGGGGCTGCTGCGAACCGCATTTGGTGACCAAAGCTTTCATGCGGGACTTTACGTCAGGGTAATCATGCTGGTCAGCGCGGTGCTGGTGGGGCTGCTGATTGTGCGCGTACACTCGCGGGCGGATTCAGGGTTGCAAACGGTATACGCGGAAGAGAACTCGTAAAACTCCGCTCATGACAACCTAACAAGCAGCGGAGCGAAATCGTGCAACAAATCGCCTATCTTCACAAGGACCGGGATTCGGATTACGGTGTGAGCTTTCCGTAGAAGGGACGCCAAGAAAAGTACTTCCCCCTCCCCCTCCGACATTTTTCAGCCCGCCGATACCTCTGCGTGCTGAGCACGCGGCGCAGTGGACATGGCGTCCGCGCCGAGTTCGGCGATGCCCGATAGCGCCACCGGTTTATGGTTGGGAAATTCCGCGACTAGCGTCAGTCGGCCTCCCATGGCTTCCACGTAGCTGCGAAGCGTGGAAAGCAGAAGATCGCTGCGCTGTTCCAGCCGGGATACTTGATCCTGTCCGATCCCGAGGGTCTCCGCGATGCGCTCTTGCGTCAGCTTATGGGCGCGGCGCAGCTCGCGGAGGGACATTTCCTCAGCGAGAAGCTGGGCCGCTCTGTGCGCGATCTTCTTACGTCTGGCTGGGCTCACTTCCTCAATTTTCCGATCCAGGTTCTTCATTGTCGTTACTTCCCTTCTTTGTGCTTCTGCTTGTCCTTTTCTTTCTTAACGCGGGCCAGATGCGCATCCAAGCGAGAATCGGCCTTTTCGATGAGCTGGCGGTAAAAGCGTTTTTCGCTGCCGCCCGACTTGTCTCCGCAGACCAGGAGAATCGCCTTCCGGTTCGGGTCGAAGGCGAACGCCACTCTCCAGACACCGTCTGCCGCGTCGAACCGCAATTCCTTCATGTTCGCGTGACGGGAGCCGTTGAGGGTATCGGCACGGGGACGACCCAACTGCGGCCCGAACTGCTGGAGGAGCCTGCCATGGGCCAGCAACTCGTCCTGCACAACTTCCGGCAGGGCGTCAAACTCCGGCTCGAACTCCTCATGGAACAGGACTTCCCAAGTCACCGGCATAGTATGTCATGCAGTACATATGTTGTCAAGTACATGTTGAGAGGGGTGCCATTCACTAAGGATTGTCACCAACGCAAGGCCTGCCCGTATCGGCCCTTGTAGACGCGGTCCCAAACGTGAACCTTTAGAAGACTCCGAAGCCAGAGAATCTAGCCATGAACGACCTCACACCACAAAATACTTGGCCCCCGGATGGTGGACTACGATGGCGGAGGTGCTTTGTTCGGGCTCGAGCAGGAAGGCGGAGGTTAGGCGGACGCCTACGTTTTCTTCGGGCTTTAGCAGGGCGAAGAGCTTGGTCTGGTCCTCAAGGTGTGGGCAGGCGGGGTAGCCGAAGGAATAGCGCGAGCCTTGGTACTTCTGGTGGAAGAGATCACGGATATGCGGGGAGTCTTCGGCGGAGATGCCTAGCTCTTCGCGCATCTTTTTGTGATGGAACTCGGCGAGGGCTTCGGCCGTCTCGACGCTTAGGCCGTGGAGATAGAGGTAGCGGGTGTATTCTCCGGACTCGAAGAGGCGCTGGGTTTCGACGGAGGCTTTGGGGCCGATGGTAACTAGAGAGAGGCCGAGGACATCCATTTTGCCGGAGGACGGGGCGGCGAAGAAGTCGGAGATGCAGAGACGGCGTCCTTCTTTTTGGCGGGGGAAAGTGAAGCGGAGGAGCTCTTTGGGTTCGGAGCCTGGGGTGGACGGGCGGGGACGCCCGTCGCTCCACTGGCTGGGATCGTAGACTACTATGTCGTTGCCGTCGCCTTGGGCGGGGAAATATCCGTAGACTACTTTGGGCTCGAACCAGCCGGCGGCGATTATGTCTTCTTCCAGCTTCTTTTTTATTGGGCGATATTTTTCTTCCACCAGGCGGGCGTAGTCTTCCTGCGACGCGGTCTTTAGCTGCCACTGATTTTTGAAGAGGGCGGTGTCGTTGATGTATTGGAAGAGCTCGCGGAGGTCGTAGTCTTTTATTACGCGCACTCCCCAGAAGGGCGGAGTGGGAATGTTGGGCGCGTCGGTGACTACGGGGCTGCGTTCGGAAAAGACTGGGCCTTCTTCTTCGTCCACGGCGGTGGCTTTGGCGTATTCCTTGACGGTGCGGCCGTCTTGCAGGCGGGATTCTTTCTTACTGCCGTCGGAGGCCAAGTCTTCCATTACGTGGAGGCCAGCGAAGGCGTCTTCTCCATAGAAAACGGCGTTGGAATATTCGCGGCGGAGGTCGTCTTCCACGTATTTGCGGGTTAGGGCGGCGCCGCCGCAGATGACGGGGTAGGCGAGCTTCTGGCGCTCGAGTTCCTGGATGACGTATTTCATTTCGAGCGTGGATTTCACTAACAGGCCGCTTAGGCCGATGGCGTCGGCATGGTGCTCTTCGGCGGAACGGATGATTACGTCGCCGGACTGCTTGATGCCGAGGTTCACTACTTTGTAGCCGTTGTTGGAGAGGATGATGTCGACGAGATTCTTTCCGATGTCGTGGACGTCACCTTTCACCGTCGCCAGAATGATGGTGCCTTTTTGCTGCGAGCCAGTTTTCTTCTCCATCTTGGGCTCTAAGTAGGCTACGGCGGCTTTCATGACTCCGGCGGAATCGAGGACGGATGGGAGCTGCATTTTGCGGGCTCCGAAAAGGTCGCCTACGGTCTTCATGCCGTCGAGCAGGACGGTGTTGATGAGGTCGAGCGGGGTGTACTTGTGTTCTCCTAGCGCTTCTTCCAGCAACTCTTCCAGGCTGCGCTTGGTTTTGCCTTCGCCTACGGATTTTTCTCCGTTGATGATGGCGTATTTGAGCTTGTCTTCGATGGAAAGCGCATCGACGTGGGCGGTGGTCTGGGCCTGGGCTTTGCCTTTCATGCCGGCGAAATGCTGCATGTAGACTTGCAGCGGATCGCCGGCGGAGCGGTCTTGATAGATGAGCTTGCGGGCCAGTTCGACTTCTTCGGCGGGAATTTTGTAGAGCGGGTAAATCTTTGTGTAGTTGACGATGGCTACGTCGAGGCCGTTCTCGACCGCTTCGTGCAGGAAGACGGAGTTGAGGACGCGGCGGGGATAGGCGTCGAGGCCGAAGCTGATGTTGCTCACGCCCAGGACCGTTTTCACTTCGGGGAGTTCGTCGTGGATTCGCTTCACGGCGTTTAGGGTTTCGATGCCGGCGGAGCGGTATTCTTCCTGGCCCGTGGAAATGGGGAGGGTCAGGGTGTCGAAGAGCAAATCGACAGGACGGATGCCGTATTTTTTTGTGGCAAGGTCGAAGATGCGATGCGCGATCGCAACTTTCTTGTCGGCGGTCAGGGCCATGCCTTCTTCGTCGATGGTGAGTGCGATTACGCCTGCGCCGTAGCGCTTGGCCATGGGCAGGACTTTACTGGTGCGCTTTTCGCCGTCTTCGAGGTTGATCGAGTTGATAATGGCTTTGCCGGGGATGCGCTTCAGCGCTTCTTCGACCACGTCGGCTTCGGTGCTGTCGATGAGGATTGGAGCGGGGACGCGGGTGGCGATTTTTTCGAGAATGGCGGAGATGTAGCCTTTCTCGTCTTCGCCCACGATGGCGCAGCACAGGTCGAGCATGTGCGAACCTTCGTTGGCCAGCTTTTTTGCGAGGGTCAAGATGTCGTCGTATTTTTTCGCCTGAACCAGTTTGCGGAAATGATCGACACGGGTGGTCGTGTTCATTTCTTCGGCGACGATCAAGGGTTTGGGTTCGAGGTCGAGTGGGACGGAGGTGTAGGCGCTGGAGGCTGCTCCTACAGGCTTGACGTCGCGGACGGCGGGCTCGACTCCGGAGACGGCATCGACTACGGCTTTCAGATGTTCGGGGGTGGTGCCGCAGCAGCCGCCTACGATTCTTACGCCGTAATCTTTTACGAAATGTTTGTGGAAGTCGGCTAGATCTTTGGGCGCGAGTTTGTAGACGGCGTGTCCGCCTACGTTTTGGGGCAGGCCGGCGTTGGGGAGAATGGAAATGTGTTTGGTGGAGTTCAGGCCGAGATAGCGGACGGCTTCGTTCATCTCGGCGGGGCCGGTGGCGCAGTTCAGGCCGATGATGTCGATGTCGTAGGGCTCGAGCGCGGTTAGGGCTGCGCCGATTTCGGTGCCTAGAAGCATGGTTCCGGACTCTTGCAGCGTTACTTGAACTTGTACGGGCAAGCGCTTCCCTGCTTTGCGCATGGCTTCGATGACAGCGACCGTGGCGATCTTTGCTTGCAGCAGGTCCTGGCAGGTTTCGATGAGCATGACATCGACGCCGCCTTCGATTAGGGCTAGGGCTTGCTCTTCGTAGGAGGCTTCCATGGCATCCCAGCCGATGTGGCCCAGGGAGGGCAGCTTGGTGGTGGGGCCCATGGAGCCGGCGACGAAGCGCGGACGGTCGGGAGTGGAAAACTGATCGGCGACTTCGCGGGCGAGCTTCGCGGCGGCGAGGTTGATCTCGCGCACTTTGTCGCGGAGTTCGAACTCGCCTAGAACGAGGCCGGTGCCTCCGAAAGTGTTGGTTTCGACGATGTCGCAACCTACGCGGAAGAAATCGGCATGAATGTCGCGGATGATGTCGGGACGGCTGAGGACCAGGACCTCGCTGCAGTTTTCCTTGCCCCAGTAGTCGTCGAGGGTGGGGTTGCGCTTCTGGATGTTGGTGCCCATGGCGCCGTCGTAGACTACGACGCGGTTCTTTACGAGTTGGAGAAATTTGGACATTGGTGGTCAGTCGTTCGTCGATGGTCGTTCGTCGTTCGCGGTTTCGTCGTTCGCTTTTTGTCTTGGGTCTCAGGGAGAATCCGGCTCCCTTTAGTTCATCAAATCGGCGATCGTTCGTAAAGGCGCGAACGACCCACGACCAGCGACTAAAGACCGCTGCTATACAACAACGCCGGTCCCTGCGGGACCGGCGTTGGGTGGAAAATCTTGAAACTTTCTAAGTTTCCTTCACGCCGGCATCCACTTCCGATTGTGCGAACATCTGGTTGGCTCCCATGTGCGCTGGGGCCGGGGCCAGCATCTGCTCTTTGCGGTAAATCAGATTGCTGGCATTGAAGGTGGCCAGCTCAAATCCGTGGCCGTGGGTGATGGCGTCGGTGGGGCAGGCCTCCACACAATAACCGCAGAATATGCATCGATTATAGTCGATGTTATAGACCTGCGCGTAGCGCTCGGCGCCGGAAATGCGCTTCTCGGCGGTGTTTTCGGCGGCCTCGATATAGATGCAGTTCGCGGGGCAGGCGGCGGCGCAGAGGAAACAGGCGACGCATTTTTCCAATCCGTTTTCGTCGCGCTGCAGGACGTGCATGCCGCGAAAGCGCTCCTGAAACATTGCGCCTTTGGTGGGGCCGGAACCGTCGGGATAATTCTCGACGATGGTGGGCTGAAACATCTCTTTCAGGGTGATGGTCATTCCCTGAGCGATGGCGCCGATGTTTTTAATGACGGACATGCTTTAACAGTATAGCGGATGTTTCGCGGAGCGGCAGCTGTCAGCGATCAGCTCTCAGTTATCAGTTATCAGTTTTTTCGTGCTTGCTTGGCCTCTGGAGGATGGCTACCAAGGATGGGGGTACTTTCGTGGACGTGGAAATCCCTGGCTGATCGTTGAAACTCGGATTGTGCGCTGCTTCTGGACCGCGCACCTGTGAGATCGGCATTTCTATCTATGGCCAGCCGTGGTTTGCGGGTTTGCACTTTGCTTTCTCTTTTTCCTATTGTCTTCGCTTTTCTTCCTGGCGGAGGCTTCGGCAATGTTTTTGCACAGGCACCCGACAAGAGGATCTCCGTTTCTCGCAAGGCGCGCGAGGGGAACCGTCCTTATTCGTGGGACGACTTGAGCTGGAGCTGGAACCAGCGGGGGCGGAGGGTGCCGGGGAGGAAATCGGCGGCGGAACTGCGGTTACGGGCTTATCGGCGGAAGATGGCGATGCGGGCGGCACGTTCCGTGGACTCACCCAAGCAGAGCTTGGGTGAGGCACCCGCTTCCCTTTCACCCGCATCGTCATCCGCGGGTTGGGTGGCTTTGGGGCCGGCTCCTTTGGCATCGGACGCTACGGGCGATGGGATGCAGGATTACAACTGGGTTTCGGGGCGAGCTACTGCGGTGGCGATCGATCCGGCCGATGGCACGGGAAACACGGTGCTTTTGGGCGGAGCTTATGGAGGGCTTTGGAGGTCGACGAACGCGGGGAGTTTGAGCGTGAATCCTGGATCGGTCACGTGGCAGGCTTTGATGGACGATCAGCCTACCTTGGCCGTCGGTGCGATTGCTATGCAGCCGGGGAACAGCGATGTGATTCTGGTGGGGACAGGGGAGACGAACAGTTCGAGCGATTCTTACTACGGGTTGGGAATTCTGCGCTCGGCGGATGGCGGGTCGACCTGGACACAGATCACGGGCGCGGGGACGGGGCAAGCGTTTCTGGGAGTGGGGTTCAGCAAGATTGCTTTCAGTACGTTGAATCCGAATTTGGCGGTGGCGGCTACGGCGGGAGACAACGGGCTCTATGTTGGGCTGGAGGAGGATGGGAATTCGACGGCGCGGGGACTTTATTTTTCGAAGGATGGCGGTGTGACCTGGAACCGCGCGATTCTGTCGGATGGGGCGGTTCCGGCATCGGCTACGGCGGTGATTTATAACGCGAGCCAGGGGACGACCGGGACTTTCTATGCTTTCATTCGGCGGCACGGGCTGTATTCCTCGACGGATGGGCAGCACTTCACGCGGCTGGCGGCGCAACCGACGGCGGGGCTAACATCGGCGAATTGTCCGGCGGGTTCGAATTCGCCGACGTGCTTGATTTATCGCGGCGAGTTTGCGGTGGTGCCGGGACGCGATGAAATGTATGTGTGGGTGGTCGATGTGCAGCCGGATGAGAATGGGAATCCGCAGGCATTCGACGAGGGCATCTGGCAGTCTTTGAATGGGGGAACTGGAAATGGCGGGGCGAGTTGGACGCAGATTCCGGATAATGGCATTACGAATTGCGGGGACGATGCGTTTGGCCCGGACAGCGGCTGCGGGGTGGAGCAGGGATGGTACAACCTGGCGTTGGCGGCGATTGCGGATGGAGGGGCAACGGATGTTTACGCGGGGGCGGTGAATCTTTATAAGTGCACGCTGGAGCCGGGACAACAGCCTCCGAACACGGCCTGCACGCAAGGGGATTGGATCAATTTGACGCATGTTTATGGATGCAATCCGGGGCCGCTGGGTGCGCCGGCGCATGTGCATCCGGATCAGCACGGAATTGCGTTTCTGGAGGTGGGGGGAACGTCGCCCGGGTACTTCGCGCATGACGGCGGGATCAGCCGGACGCTGGATGGATATTCCGGGCTGAATGCGGGGAGTTGCTCGGGGACAAATCAGTTTGACAGCTTGAGCCAGACCCTGGGATCGATGACGGAGTTTGTTTCGTTTTCGGTGGACGCAACGAACGCCGACATCGTGCTTGGGGGAACGTCGGGGAATGGCTCGCCAAAAACCAGCACGGCCAGCGAGAGCAGCACATGGCAGAATGCGTTGGGTGGAGATGGAGGATTCACGGCGATCAATCCGACGAACGGGAACGAGTGGTTTGCGGCCAATCCTTACGTCACGATTGCGAAGTGCGAAGCAGGAACGGCTTGCGACGACGGCTCGTTTGTTCAGATTGTCGGATCGAACGACTTGGGCGGAGACCAGGGGGCTTTCAATACTCCTTATATTTTGGATCCGCAGAATGCGAGCGAGATGCTGGTGGGGACGTGCCGGGTGTGGTGGATCACGACGAGTGGAGCGGATCCGGTGCAGTTGAGTAACGATTTCGACACGCTGGGAACGGGCGTGTGCACGGGCGATGAGATCAACTTGGTGACGGCGCTGGCGGCGGGGGGCCCGGCAAGCGCTGGCGGGAATTCGGAGACGGTGTATGCGGTGACGAACGGATATGGGCCGCTCGGCGGGGCGCCTGGAGGCGAGGTGTGGGCCACGACCGACGCGGGCTTTGCGTTGATGACGAATGTTACGCAGAACGCAACCCAGAATATCAATCCGCAGGGGTATGCGATTGCGACGGTCGCGATGGACGCGTCGGTGGAGTCGGGGAATACGGCGTATGTGGGGATTATGGGATTTAGCACGCCGGGGTATCCGACATCGCACGTTTGGAAGACTACGAATGCGGGCGCCAGTTGGACGGACTGGAGTGGAACGGGCGCGACGGAACTGCCCGACAATCCAGTGAATGCTTTGCTGGTGGATTCGCAGGCGGGGTTGGTGTATGCGGGAACGGACGTGGGCGTGTTTGTCAGTTTGACTAGCGTTCATGGTTGGACGGAAGTTGGTCCGACGCCGGGAGCGGGGGTTTCGGGATTTCTGCCGAACGCTCCGGTGACGGGGCTACAGATTTTCAATCCGGTGGGGGGCGCGAAAACGCTGGCGGCATCGACGTACGGGCGGGGCATTTGGGAATACGCGCTCGCGCCCAACTACGCGAACGAGGTTTCGAATTCGCCGCAGACGGTGTTTCCGACGCAGACGGCGGTGTTCAACGGGACGCTAACGGCGCTGGACGGATATTCCAGCGCGGTGAATTTGAGTTGCGCGGGCGCGAAGCCGACGACTTGCACTGTGAATCCGGCGCAGGCGACGTTTTCCGGGAATTCGACGGCAACCTACACCTTGACTGCGGGCGGAGCGATTGGCGACTACAGTTTTGACGCGCAGGCAACGGGAACGGACTCTCACGCGATTACACACGACGCGCTGGTCACGCTGTATGTGGTGGATTTCAATCTGACGGCACCGAGTCCGAATGCGCTGAGCGTGGCGCAAGGGGGAACTTCGGGAGCGAGCAAGTTTCAGGTGACAGCTTCGGGAAGTTTTGCGGGGACGGTGGCGCTGAGTTGTTCGGGGCAGCCAGCGGGAGCAAATTGCGTGTTTTCGCCGTCGAGCACATTGAGTCCTACGTCTTCGTCGCCGGTGACGGTTACCTTGACGGTGACGGCAGCGACTGGGACTGCCGTGGGTGGTCCTGCGACGGTAACGATCTGGGCGATGACGGCGGGAGCTCCCGCAGCCAAGCCGCAGACGTTTGCACTGACGGTGACCGCGCCGCTACCGGACTTTGCGATTGCGGTGACGCCGACTCCGAATACGACGGCGGTGAATCAGAACGTGACCTGGAGCGGGACGCTGACGGCTTTGAACGGATATAGCGGGAGCGTGACGTTATCGTGTACGGCGGGGGCTCCGGGAACGTGCGGGATTGTGCCGGCTTCGGTGACGCCGACGGCTGGCGGAACTGCTTTTACGGTGACGCTCGGCAGCGCAGCGCCGGGGACATTTACTTTTACGATTCAGGCAACGGACGGAACGCTAACCCATGCGACCCCGCCGGAGACGCTGACGGTGACTGGGGCGAGCACGGACTTTACGTGGACGGACACGGGCAGCGACACGGCTACGGTGTTGGCGGGACAGAGCGCGACTTATACATTTTCGGCGGCTCCGGCGAGTGGGACGTTTGGCGCGAATGTGACTTTTGCTTGCTCGGGGTTGCCTGCGTTGACCAGCGGAGGGGTGGGCGCGGGTTGCGAGTTTAATCCGGCGACGATTGCGGCGGGGGCCTCGGGGACGACTGCGGTGACGGTGACTGTCTGGACGTGCGGGCCGAACTTGCCCACGGATTGCGCGGCGGGGGCGGGCGGGGATGTGCGGCGGTCATCGGCGGCGGCGCTGTGGGGGCAGGTTCGGGTGGGCGGGCATCCGCAAATCTTGCCTTTCTTCGCACTCGCTTGGTTCATGTTTGCGGGGTTGGTGGGGATGGAGAGAGCGAGACCCGGTGCGCTGCGTTTCTATATTGGGATGGCGGGAGTGTGCGCCGCGATCGGATTGCTGGCGCTGATTTCCTGTGGAGGACTGTCCAGCAATACGACCACCACTACGCCGGTGACGGTGAATCCGGGGCTGGCGACTTTATTCGCGAGTGAATCGGGCAACTCGTGGCCGAAGGGAGAGAATCAGCAACAGTTCACAGCAAACCAGAGCGTAACCTGGGCGGTCGCGGCGGGTAGTGGAACGGTAAGCCCCACGGGGCTGTATTTGCCTCCGCAGACGGTGCCGAATCCGGCGACGGTGACGGTGTCGGCTACGCCCGCAACGGGATCGGCGGCGTCGGCTTTTGTGACGGTGGCGGCGCCTACGGTGTTGGGGACAGCGCAGATTACGGTGACGGCTACGGCCGCGGGCGGGGCGGCGCATGGGGATGGGGTGAGTTTGACGGTGCAGTAGAGCGGATTCACCGCCGAGACGCAGAGAGCGCCGAGAAATACTTTTTGTTTGTGGGGCGCGGACTCATGTCTGCGCTTTTTTTGCGTCACATCGGCTGGTGCCTGCGTCACGGCGATGCGTCGGCGGGTGAGGTAGGATCGTCTGCGGCGAGGCTGCCGTGCCTGGCACGGCTCTGCTTTCCGCTTACGAAAGTCAAAGGCCGCGGACAGGAGTGTCCGCGCTACACGAGCAAATATGACTTATGACATTGCGGTGATTGGCGGCGGGATTGTTGGGCTTTCGTTTGCCATGCAGGCGACCGAAATCTTTCCTCGGATTCGGATCGTGGTACTGGAGAAAGAATCGGGGGTGGCGCGGCACCAGACGGGACACAACAGCGGGGTGATCCACAGCGGGGTTTACTACAAGGAAGGGTCGCTGAAGGCGCGGTTGTGCGTGGCGGGGGCGCGCGCGATGGTGGAGTTCTGCACGCGGCACGGGATTCCGCATGAGGTTTGCGGGAAGTTGATTGTGGCTACGAACTCGGAGGAAGCGGCGCGACTGGAGGATCTACTCGCACGCGGAGTGGCGAATGGGTTGGAGGGTCTGCGGCTGTTGGCACGCGAGGCGATGCTGGAGATTGAACCGCATGCGGGTGGTGTGCGAGCGCTGCATGTGCCATCGACGGGGATCACGGATTATGCGGCGGTGACGGCGAAGTACGCGGAGATTGCGACGCAGCACGGGGCGGAAGTGCGGACAGGCGCGGAAGTGGTGGGATTTGACCGTTCGGGAGGCACGTCTGGAGGCACGTCAGGCAACGCAGTGGTGGTGCGGACTCGGGCGGGAGATTTTGCGGCGCGGTATGTGGTGAATTGCGCGGGGCTGCAAAGCGATCGGGTGGCGCGGATGGCGGGGGACGATCCTCAGATGATCCTCGTGCCGTTTCGCGGGGAGTATTACGATTTGGCGGCGGCGCGGCAGTCGCTGGTGCGGGGATTGATTTATCCGGTGCCGGACCCGCGGTATCCATTTCTCGGTGTGCATTTCACGCGGCGGATTCAAGGGAATGTGGATGCGGGGCCGAATGCGGTGCTGGCGTTCCAGCGGGAGGGATACCGGTGGCGGGACTTCGATTTCGGCGAGACGATGGAAGTGTTGCTCGATGCGGGGTTCCGGGCGATGGCGCGGCAGCATTGGAAAAACGGGCTGGGGGAATTTCGGCGGTCGCTTTGGAAGCGGGAGTTTGTGCGGTCGTGCCAGCGGTTGGTGCCGGAGGTGCGGATGGAAGATATGACGCCAGGCGGGTCGGGCGTGCGAGCGCAGGCGGTGGGCGCGGATGGCGCGCTGGTGGATGATTTCCGGTTTGTGGCGCGGGAACGGTTTTTACATGTGCTAAATGTACCTTCTCCGGCGGCGACGGCTTCGCTGCCGATTGGGCGAGAGATCTTGGGGATGGTGCCGGGGGAAATTTTGAGGTAGGCCATTGCAGAGGTTAGAGGTTAGATTGCAGAGGTGAAAAGCTCGCCTGAGCGGCCATCGAAGAGGTCGGGCTTTTCAATTCTGCAATCTGACTTCTGACCTCTACAATCGTCTAGACTGATAGTTTCTCTACGAATTCGGCTGGGAGAATTCTGATGGCGAAGAGTTTGAGCGCGAAGAAGAAAGTGGCGATTTTGGGCGCGGGGAAGATGGGGACGATTCTTTTGCAGTCCTTTTTGCGCGATGGACTGCTGTCGGCGGGGCAGACCTTTGCTACGACGGCGCATCCGGAGCGGGCGCGGGTGCTGAAGGAGAAGTTCAAGGTGCGGGCGGGGACCGACAACTCCGCGGCGGTGAAGGACGCGGACATTATTTTTCTTTGCGTGAAGCCGCAGGTGGTGGCGGACGTGGTGCGGGGAATTCGGGCGCACGTCCACGCAAAGCAGGTGATTATTTCGGTGGCGGCGTCGGTTCCGACGGAGATGATTGAGAGGGCGCTGGAGAAGGAAGTTCCGGTGGTGCGGGCGATGCCGAATACTCCTTGTGCGCAGGGCGCGGGCATGACGGCTTTGTGCAAGGGAAAGTTTGCCAACAAGCAGCATCTGGAACTGGCGACTCAGTTCTTCGATGCGGTGGGGCGGACGGTGGTGCTCGACGAAAAGCACATGGATGCGGTCACGGGACTGTCGGCGAGCGGACCGGCGTATATCTACATTATTTTGGAATCGCTGGCGGAGGCTGGAGTGAAGGTGGGGTTACCGCGCGATGTTGCTACGCTGCTGGCAGCGCAGACTACGATGGGCGCGGCGCGGGTGGTGCTGGAGACGGGAGATCATCCGGCGCTGTTGAAGGATGCGGTGACGACTCCGGCGGGATGCACGATCGACGGCATCATGGAACTGGAGGAGGGCAAGCTCCGCGTGACTTTGATCAAGGCGGTGGTGAAGGCGGTGCAGCGAGCGAAGGAGTTGGCGTTTTCGTAGCGAGGCTCCGCTCGAATCTCAGTCGAAGGAGAAAATGCGGGTGAAACGGTTGGCTATAACGATACCGTTCTTGTTTTCAGCGATTCTCTGTCTCGCCAACGAATCGGCTACTTTTGACGATGTGAAGATTCGTCGTCATAAGAGCTCTAATGACCGCATGCTGGTCGACAAGGTTGGAGTTCTGACCTTTGAAAAGGGCGGCCAAGAACTGATTTTCTCGGACCGTGCGGGTGACACATTCAAAGTACGGTATGACGACATCTCCAAGGTTATCTTCGAAGTGACTACTCACATGCACGGCCCCACGCTTTCCACCGTCGTCTTAACGGGTGTGGGTGGTGGCGCTCTGGGCGGAATCGCGAACGCAATGCATGTTCACGACTCCTGGCTTTACCTGGAGTATAAGAATGGCGATCAGAACGAACAGGTTCTCCTGGACGTGCCGAAGGAATCGTCCGAACAGGTAATTGCCAAAGCCAAAAGTCTCTTTGGTTCGCGGGTTTCCATGCCTGAGTTCCAGGAAAAAGGCGAGGCAATCCAGAAGGGTGAGGATCTAGACGAGAAACACGTTCCCGATTTGCGATCGAAGCATACGGTGAAAGTCGACAAGAACAATCATCCACTGCCAGAGACGAGGGCCGATAAGGCAACCGTAATCGTGGTTTGTCCTTCATTGGCTGCCCGATATGCTGGGCATGGAAATCAGTTCAAGCTGCATGCCAACGACCACGTAATCGCAGTGAACAAATTGGGAACTTACAGCTTCGCGTATCTTGATCCAGGGCAGTACAACTTGGTTTCTCAATCGGAAAACGCAAATGGCTTCAAGATCGAGTTGGAGGCGGGCAGGTCGTATTACTTCCTGCAGAACACGTTTGAGGGGATTGTGAAGGGGCGCACCATGCTGTCGCGCAATAGTCCTGAGATTGTCATGTACGAGCTGAACGGTTCTTATTTCTCCGACTGGAAGCGCCAATTGAAACCTAACGAATCCGTGCCGGCTTCGATCGCCGCTGCCACCAAGTAGTGGAGTGAAAGTCGGATTGGCGCGCGATATCGCAACGCTACTGGCGGCGCGGAATACCATGGGCGGTTAGGCGGATTTTTGGAGGTCCACTCCGAAGCGTTTTGCGGCGACCTGAATACGCTTCCACGCCGCGGTGCGCTCCGCTGCGGTTACGCCTTTTACCTGACCAAAGCGCGCAATGGCATTACGCACATGAGAGGCGTTTTCCAGCGGCTCTTTGCGTTGCTTGGGAAAAGCGAACTTGGTGGCGGAGATGCGATCGCGCGTTGCAGTGGTTAGCTTGGCCATTGTTGCACTCCTCGGGAGTAGTTCGACCGCGCACGGACGGCGCGGGAATTCCTGTTTAACCTCTTAAGCTCGACCACGCTGGATTACGGCAGTTTTTCCAGCTTCTGCCGCGTGGTCCGGTTGACGTCGTCTTCCCGCGCGGACGCGACCATACGCGGTTGATCCATTTCTTTTTTGACGCGGGCAAGTGTTGCTTGACTGGATTCCTGCCTGGGCTCTGTTCTTCGATTCTGATTCTGATTTTGATTCCGCATTCCTGCACGATCTCACGAGTCCAAAGGGATGTCCGGTCAATTTGATACAGTTACCGCCAGTTTTTGGGAGATCATTTTTCAATTGAGCGGTTTTGAACAGTCTGCAGCGGAGCGCGGGACGTAGCATCTGCACAATGAGGCAGGATGCCTTTTGGCGCGCGGGGCGAGGATTGGACTCTCGAAGACGAACAGTGTCAGAGGATCGGCGGAGGGTATAAGGCCGTGAAATTCAGATTTTTACTGTTTCTCTGAATGGAGCCA
>PLUW01000064.1:0-14961 GCA_003162935.1 Acidobacteriaceae bacterium | reverse complement strand
GCCCGCCTTAACCATAAAGTCTTTCTTCTTCCCGTCCGGATAACTGAACGTCCCGTTGGCGTCGGTTAGAAACACGGCAACCGTGTCGGGATGGTGGTGCATGACCGACTTCTCGTGGGGGCCGTAGTGCACTTTCAAAATCCTTACCTGGTCGTTCTCGCTGATTACGGTGTAATGCTTGGCATCCACCTTGGCCGCATCTTGCGCCGCGAGGAATGGGACTAGACAGACAGATAACGCAACACCATACAGCGCGAGTGGCAATCGCATTTGTTNNTTCTCCTTAGTGTTTGGGGAATGGTTGGAAATGCGACCCAACCCTACGCTGGTGTCGGCGCGGATGTCAATCGGGATTGCAGGTAGCGGGGCAGTTTGAAAAGTGAGCGATGCAAGGAGTGGGATTGCTACGGGCAAAAGCAGGTCCTTCGCTCAGGATGACAAGCCTTCGTGATGACGACCAACCTCCACCACAAAGGGCACGAAAATACACGAAGGGTCGCGGGCGCACAACGGCGGCACGATAGCGCAACCCATCAGTCTGGTAGGTTGAAGGTCAGGGTGACATCGGTCTGGAACTGGGCGCGATGGTCGTTTTGGCGGTAAGGCAGGTAGCGCCAATTGCGGACGGCGGCGCTGGCGGCGGCGGCGAGGAGCGGGTCTCCGCTACGGACGTGGATGTTGGAGACGGAGCCGTCTTCGGCCACCTGGACTTCGAGGACCACGTCGCCGGCGCGGTGGGCGGCTTTGGCTTCCGGGGGATAGCTGGGCTCGGTGCGGTTGAGGAGGCGGTCTGCGGCTTCGGCGGGTGAGATCCAGACGATGGGGGCGGAGGCGCTCTTGGTTGCGGGGAGCTTGGTGGAGGGGACTGCCGTGGTCGAGGCGGCGGGCACGATCGAATCGCCGACTTTTCTGGTGGAATCGCGACCGGCATCGAGCTGGGGTTGGTTGTTCTTTCCCGCGTCGGTGGTCGTATCCGACTTCATGCGGAAAATGACTTTGCCTTTTTCGTAGACGACTAACTCGCCGGCGGCGGGGGCGGCGGGAGTTGGCTCGGACCGCCGGGATGTTTTTTCCGACTTTGTTACCGACGAAGGGTGACTTGCCGGACGGGCTACGACGGGAGCGACCGCGACGGGTTCGGCGGGCTCGGCGGGAATTGCCGCTGCTGGAATCGGTTGCGCAACTTCCGCCTGAGGCGGCATGAGGTGCAGCCATCCGACGCGGGAGGCGATCAGGAGTCCAATGGCGATGAAGGCGAGAATGGCCAAGCTGGGGAGGACGAGGGTCCACGCGGCATAGTTGTGGCCGTGGACTGGCAGAGGGGTGAATGCGGCGAACTCGCGTGGCAGTAATTCGGGATCGACGGGTTCGGGGTCGACGGGTTCGGGATCAAGGGGCTCCAGCGCGATGGGTTCGTCGGGCCACGCGATCTCAGGAGCAACCGGTTCGGACGCAAGGAACGGGGTGGCGGGTCGGCGCTGGCTCCGTTCGAGCTCGGCTTGGACGCGGGCGCACTCGCTGGCAAAGCCTTCGAGCAGTTTTTCGTCGAGATCGGAGAAGGCGCCAGTCGAGGTGGAAGAGACTTCCAGGACTCCAACGACATGGGCGCGATTGTTCGGATCGAAGACGGGAACGATGAGGATGGAGCGAATCCCGAGGCGGCCCGGCACAGCGGGGTCGACGCGGGGATCGAACTCGGTGTCGACGGAAAGCTGCGGTTGATGGCTTTGAAGGCAGGCTCCGAACAGACCATCGCGAGTATTGATGAGGACGCCGAGCTCTGGGGCGAGGTAACCAGTGGCGGCGCAGCAGACCATTTCGCGGTTGCGGAGGAGAGCGAGAGCCGCGGCGGTGGCGTGGACGGCTTCGGCGGCGCGGACTACCAGCTCACTTAGGACTAAGTCGGCGGCTTGATCGAGTGGAAAACCGGCGAGGAGGTGCTGTTCGAGGATTCGTATCGGGTCGGGATACGAATCGTCATGGCGAATCTCGGACCTCGACATAGTTTGCGGGAACATAGTTTGTTCCGCAGCCTGCGCTGATTTTTGGGGAAAGCAGGCCTAGAGCGAGTTTCCCGCGAAATGGCGGGGAAGTCAATGGGGCGATCATGCGCCGGGAACAGACATCGATGCAACCGTTTGCGGGACAAAGCATGGGCGTCACACAACCTGGTAACAACGCTTGCGGTGATGGCAATCACGACTTATTGTGAGGATTGGATTCCCATTCCTGAGCGGCGCGGGCACGGTACCTCTTATGGAAATGCCGCTCAGGATGGCAAGACTGCTACAGTGGAAAGTGCACGCCGACGAGCCGGAGGTGCACAAAATCCGAGGAGAGAGTGCTCGCTATGCGCATCGCGGTGGTTGGCTCAGGATATGTGGGATTAGTGACGGGCGCGTGTTTTGCGGACCTGGGACACGAGGTAGTCCTGGTCGATAACGACGAGAAGAAACTGACGGCGCTGCGGGACGGCGAGGTGCCGATCCACGAAAAGTTCCTGCAAGAGTTGCTGACGCGGCATCGGGGAAAGCGCATTCAGTTTTCCGGCGACTTGCAGGCGGCGACGCGGGCGAGCGAAGCGGTATTCATCGCGGTCGGAACGCCGCCGACTGAAAGTGGAGACGCCGATCTCTCGTATGTGGAGTCGGTGGCGCGGGAAATCTCGGGCGGAGTTGAGGGATATAAGGTTGTCGTGGAGAAGAGCACGGTTCCGGTGTATACGAGCCAGTGGATTCGGACCATCATCCTGAGGAATGGGGCGGCACCGTCGCAGTTTGATGTGGCTTCGAATCCGGAATTTCTGCGGGAAGGAACGGCGGTTACGGATTTTATGTATCCCGACCGCATTGTGGTGGGGGTGGAGAACGAGCGGGCGGCGGAAGTCATGCGCCAGATCTATGGGCCGCTCACGAGCGGGTGGTACTACGGGCGGACGGAGGCGATTCCGCGGCCGGAGGCGGCGAAGACGCCGCCGCGATTGATCGTCACCAGCACGAAGAGCGCGGAGCTGATCAAGCACGCATCCAACGCGTTTCTGGCGATGAAGATTTCGTTCATCAATGCGGTCGCGTCGATCTGCGAATCGGTGGGCGCGAACGTGCAGCAGGTCTGCGACGGGGTGGGGACGGATTCGCGCATCGGGCCGCGATTTTTGAATCCAGGGATTGGGTATGGGGGGTCGTGTTTCCCCAAGGATCTGATGGCGTTTCGGGCGGTGGCGAAGGAAAACGGATACGATTTCCGGCTGCTGGAAGAAGTACACCGTATTAATGAAGAGCAGCGGCACCGTTTTTTGCGCAAGGTGCGGAGCGTGCTGTGGACTTTCCGCGGCAAGCGGTTGGCCGTGCTGGGGCTGGCGTTCAAGGGCGGGACCGACGATATCCGGGAGTCGCCGGCGCTGCTGCTGGTGCAGGAGTTGCTGCGCGAGGGATGCCATGTTTGCGCCTACGATCCGGCGGCGATGGAGCGGGCCAAGGAGGTGCTGACGGCGGGGGTCGAGTTCGCCTCGGATGCGTATGCGGCGGCGAAGGGCGCGGATGCAGTGCTGATCCTGACGGAGTGGGAGGAATTCGCAGCGCTTGACCTGGAGCGCCTGCGGGCGCTGGTGAAGTATCCGATTGTGCTGGATGGGAGAAATCTTTATGATCCGGCGGTGATGGTGGAGCACGGATTTTCGTATTACAGTGTGGGGCGTCCTGCGGCGTTGACGGAAGAAGTGCCGGCGGCGGTTTTGAAGAAAAAGGAGCGGGCCTAGGGAGACCTTGATTAAGTGTCGGCAGAAAGCATAAACCACAGGGTACACGGGGGTGCACGGGGGAAACCGGAACTCCTCGGTTCAGTTTTTCGGCAAGCTGTGAAAACGTGAGTTCGGATTCGGCAACCTATGAAGACACTACGAGCGCTGGTGACCGGCGGGGTGGGCTTTCTGGGATCGCATCTGTGCGATGCGCTGCTGGGCGAAGGCTATCGAGTGGTGGCGGCGGATAACCTGCTGACAGGGCGTCTGGCGAATATTGAGCATCTGCGGAACGATTCGCGATTTGAGTTTGTGGAGAAAGACGTTTGCGAAGCCGGGGAGTGGGGCGCGTTCGATTATGTTTTTCACTTTGCGAGCCCGGCGAGTCCGGTGGACTATGCCGCGCACGGGATCGAGACGCTGCGAGTGGGATCGTATGGGACGTTTGAAGCGCTGGAGACGGCGCGGCGGTGTGGCGCGAAATTCATGATGGCATCGACCTCGGAGTGCTACGGGGATCCGCTGGTGCATCCGCAGACCGAGTCGTATTGGGGGAATGTGAATCCGATCGGGCCGCGGTCGGTGTATGACGAGGCGAAGCGATTCTCGGAGGCGGTGACCATGGCATATCACCGCTATCACCGAGTGGACACGCGGATTGTGCGCATCTTTAACACGTACGGGCCGCGGATGCAGATCAACGATGGGCGGGTGATTCCGAATTTCATGTGGCAGGCGCTGCGCGGGCAGAATCTTACGGTGTATGGCGACGGCAGCCAGACACGCAGCTTTTGCTATGTGAGCGATGAAGTGGATGGGATTCTGCGTCTGGCAAGGTCTTCGGATTTGGAGCATGAGCCGGTGAATATTGGGAATCCCACGGAGTTCACGATTCTGGAGTGTGCGCGGCAGGTGATGGCGACGACCGGATCGGCGAGCGAGATCCAGTTCGAAGCGCTGCCGCAGGACGATCCCAAGCAGCGGTGTCCAGATATTTCGAAAGCGAAACGGTTGCTGGGCTGGGAGCCGAAAGTGGAGTTGGCGAGCGGGCTCAAGCTTTCGCTGGAATATTTTCGGCGGGTAGTGGCCGAGAAAGAACGAGTCGCGTAGGGCGATTTCGTGGCGGCGCGCTCGGTCCCTGGAAAACGTGCGCCACCGGGGATGGCGACTGCACCACAGGCATTCAGCGCATCGGTTGGTCGAGCGACGAACTGGCGGAGAGCACGGCGACCAGGCGCATCACTTCTTCGCGTTCGCCGGAATCGCGCAGCACAAAGCGCACACCCATGCCAAAACCGGGGTGGGTGCTCAACACTTGACCGGTCATCCTGAATTTTGCGCCACCGGTGCGGACCAGAATCTCCACGCTTGACTCCCCTTCGAGCGGGAATGGCATTTCCACGTAGCAACCGCCCTCGCTGATATCGGACAGGCTGCAGTAGTTGGGCACAGCGGCGCCAGCGCGGTGAAGTTCCGCGCCGACTTTGCAGGCAAAACGAGGATCTCCGCGACGTTCGCCGGCACGGGTGGATTTTTTTCTGTCAAACCCGGACCGTGTCGTCGTCGGCAGGGGTGTCGCAGCGGCGGCGGGCGGGTTTTCCGGCACTCCGTCGCCGAGCTTTGGAGTGTTTCGTTGCAACCAGGTCTGCATGATACGGCGCGAAGCCTGGGGCACATCGAGGAAGCGGACCCCGGTGCGCCCGCTGGAGTCCTGCCAAGCGACCTCGCCGGACACGCGGACCGGTTGCGGCTGACCGGGAAGCGCGAACTCGAAATAAATCTTGTGGTCGGCTGGAAGACGGCTGGCGGTTTGGATCAAAGTTCCGCCTTCGCTGAGGTCGCTCAAGACGGCGTTGGTTTCGGGAGCGCCGGGGCAAGCGACATTCACAGTCGAACCGACGGCTCGGCGCGGCGCGCGGCGGCGTTCGCGGCGTATGAGGCCGCGGGCGGCGCGCAAACTGACGCGAGTGCGTTCAGAAGAGAGCGGGCGATAGAGAACAAAGCTGGCGCCGAGAACGAACACGAGGCGAGCGTTGTACTCGCCATCGACCACGGCAATCAGCAAACTGTTGCGATTCCTGGCGGAGTGGCGCAGATGCGCAACGAATTGCTCGGAGCTTTCGTCGGCCCGATAGTCGAGGACGATGGCGTCGAAGAGCTGGCTGTCGAACAGTTCCATTCCGCGGGAAATCGAGGACGTATGCTCGGCCGCCATTCCCATCTCGGAGAGGATGAGGGCGAGCAGGCTGCCGGAATCCTCATCGGGGCACACTACAAGGGCGCGTTGTTCCATATTGCCTGCAGAATAGAGGACGGCCCACAGCGGAGCCAAGTTACCTATGTCACGGTGATGGCAGGGTTGACTTAAGATTGACGTTCTGGGTTTTGCCGTCCTTTGCCTGCCACTTCGCGGTTCCCTGCCGCCCTGGAAAATACTCGATGGTAACCACCATTCGTCATCTTTCGCTTTGTGCTGGCAAAGGCTAGGCTGACTGAATATCTGCGAGGGTTCGGTTGGGACGCGGCGTTTCTTCGCCGTTGCTGCGCCGGACCTGCGTGACTGGCGGGGAAAAGGAGTATCACATCCGCCGCGAGCGAGCGGTGGAACGAATCGTAAGTCCGGTGGAATTGCGTTACGAGGGGCCAATGTACGAAAGGCCCGTGTACCCCGGTACTTTGACGCACCACGAGACAGTTCCTACCATCGAGGTATTCAGACCGGTCGAACGGCAATCCGCTGCGCAACGCGGGAGATACCGCGTCGACCAAATGGTAGTTACACGATGATGGACAACCGATCTTGCTTTTGGGGCGGGGAGCCTCCACGACGGCACATGCATATGAGGAGCCGGAAGACAAATACGAGGCATGGGGCGGGCGGTTTCAGCTTGCTGGAAATGATGATCGTGCTGGCACTGATCCTCATCACGTCGGTGATTTCGGTCGTGAACCTGGTGCCGGTGATGCAATCGCAACATGTGACCAACGCGTATAACACGACGCTGTCGACGTTGCGGCAGGCACGCGACAACGCAGTGTCGCAGCGGACCGCGTACTCGGTGACGTTTTCAAACGCAGCCATACCCAACACGATCACGGTGGCGCCGACGCTGACGGGATCGTCGGCATTTCAGGGCGATCAGAAAACGGCGATCTACTCCTTGCCGACGGATGTGACGTTTCAGACAAATTCCGCGATCTCGGCGAGCACGGCTCCCGACAGCAGCCCGGGTTCGAACTTCGGAACCGGGGCGAACCCAATTGACTTTGGCTATACGGGAAGCGGGGGCTCGGGCGGAGCAACGACGATCTACTTCTGCCCCGACGGTTCTGCACAGACCGTGTCCAGTTGTGCCGGAGCGAACTACTGGGACGATGGCGTGGTGTACATGGCGCAAGGGACAAATTTGCTGAGTTCGCGGGCGGTGGATCTGTGGGGTGGAACGGGCCGCATTCACGGGTGGCGGCTCTATGCAAAGACGGGTGGAGGCTATCAATGGCTTCGTCAATAATCGGCAAATCCAGGATGGTGTGGTCGACCACCGGGGGCAGCGGCAATTTCCGGTCGCGGAAGCAGGCGGAGGAAGGATTTTCGCTGATTGAAGTCTTGATCTCGATGGTGATCCTGACGGTGGGAATGGTGAGTCTGCTGGGGGTGTTCGGGCTGGCGATGTCAACGACGCAAGCCTCGCAGCAGAACATGATTGCCAAGCAACTGGCGAACGAAGCGTACGAGAGCATCATCACGGCACGCAATACTTCGCAAATCAGCTGGGACGAAATCCAGAATGCGAGCGCCTGCTCCGGCAACACCGACCCCGGCACCGGAGGAATTTTCATGCCGGGGCAAACGCAGATCTACAACTCGGGAGCCGACGGAATCTACGGGACTTGCGACGACACCGGTTCGACGCCGCTGCTGGAGGTTTTGGCGGATCCGGGGCCGGATGGAATCTATAACACGACAGACGATACCATCGTCCCGCTCACGAATTACCAGCGCACAATTTCGATCTACGCACTCTACGACGCGAACCACAATCAGATCTCGTCGTTGCGCGGCGTGACCATCACCATCAGTTATTCCACTCCCCAGAATTCGCAGGCGACCTACGTTCTGAACTCGTACATTTCGCAGTACCAGTAGAGGACATATGAGCGATCGCAGGAAAAAACGCGAGGGTGGATTCAGTCTGCTGGAAATGGTGGTCGCCATGGCTCTGGGGACAATTGTGCTGGGCGCGGCGGTGTCGATTTACATCCAGGGTGTGAACGCGACATGGACGGTTTCGCAACGGGCGGAGTTGCAGCAGGATTTTCGCGCCGCCTCCAACTTATTGACGAACGACCTGAGTTTGGCCGGCGCGGGCCTGGGTCAAGGCGCATCGATCCAACTGCCGACGTCGGCGACGCTTCCGTTGTACGGTTGCGCGCAAACCACGGGAACGTGTTACATCAACAGCGGCGCTGGGGAGACGTACCCCGTGCAGGGCACCACGCCATATCTATACGGTCTGCTTCCCGGATACCAGGAAGGGCCGACGGTCAACACCATGGCAACCGATATCGTCACGGTGGTGTACACGGACCCAACCTTCGCTTTGGATTGCTACACCGCGAGTGTAACGAATTCGACAACGGTTACGTTCACGCTGCCGGGAACACTGAGTTGCACGTTGCCGACGAACATCAGTACACCGCAGGCGGTCAACGATGCGGGTGTAGGACTTACGGCGGGCGATCTGGTCTGGTTCACATTTGGCACGTCTAACGTGGTGGCGGAAGTAACCACCGCAGCCACCAGCGGAGGGGTTGTAGTCTTTGCCAGCGGCGATAAGTTGAAGATGAATCAGGCATCCAGCGCCGCGCGTAGCTTAGCCAGCAAGACCACCGGGACCACGGGAACGGCCGAACGCATCTTAGTGATTACTTATTACCTCGATAGCAGCGTGACGCCAACGCGACTGATGCGGCAGGTAAGCGGACACACGCCCATGCCCGTAGCGGAAAATGTCGTGTATCTAAATTTCACCTACGATCTCTTCAATACCACCACCACAACAGCGGCGGTGGGTTGTCCCAATCCTGGCGCTATTACCCCCGCCTGCGCTAATGGCAGTTCGAGCGGGCTCTTCCCCAATCAGATCACCAAAATTAACATTATGCACATGGACATGGATAGCTCGGTGAACGGCTCGGGCTTCGCGCAAAAAGGGTATTCCAGAATGGACTTGCAAACATCGGTGAGCGCGCGAAATTTGACTTACGTCAACAACTACTCCAATTAGCGGCGGAGATGACCAAAGCGAGTGGCACGATGGGGAGCAAAGCGAAGGGGATTGAAACCATGGGAATTCAGGGCATGAAAAGAGCGCGACTGCACACGAGAGGGTTCACGCTGATTGCGTCGTTGCTGATGCTGTTGTTGTTGTCGGGGATCGCGATCGGGTTGCTGATGATGGTCAACACCGAAGGCAAGGTGGGCGGAACCGATCTGCAGAATAACATCGCGTATCACGTGGCCGAGGGCGGCATTGAGAAAATGTCCTCCGACCTGGGATCGGTGATCCAGAACGCGCAGTCGCCCTCCACCAGCGCGATCTGCAACGTGGGCAGCACAGCGAATCAGCCGTCGATGACGGGTGTCACCTGGACCCAATACCTGGTGCAACCGACTTCTGGTTGCGGAACGTCGGCCCCGTCGAATCCGACATCGGTTCCAGGAACCGTCAACGCCGGGCCGTATCAAGGTTTGTGGGCTCAGGTGATTCCGATCAGCATGCAGGTTACGGCCGCATTACCGGGCGGGCAGGAAGTGAGCATGATGCGGAGCGCGCAGATCGCGCTGATTCCAGTGTTCCAATTTGGCGTATTTTCGGAAAGCGATCTCTCATATTTCGCGGGCTCCAACCTGGACTTCGTCGGCCCCGCGCACACCAACGGAGACTTGTATCTGTTTGCCGGAACCGGCGCGAATCTGACTTTTCACTCCAAGGTGACGGCCTACGGCAATGTGGTTCGAACCCAGTTGGCCAACGGATACGGCGCAGGCACAAATTACACCGGAAATGTGTTTATTCCGAGCGCCGACGGAGATTGCTCAACTCCGGGAACGGTTGTAACCGGTGTCTGTAGCCAGATGGCGGCCGTGGGCACGAGCTACGGCGACGGCAGCGTGACGGGAGCCGGGTCGTCCACGGCGCAGTCGTCTGCAAACTATAACGGTACCGCCTGGAACAGTTTCTCCTCGAGCACGAACAACGAGCTCATCAACGGGAACTATTGGACGGCGACCGCCACAACGCCAGCAGGTACGGGTGCCACGAAGCTTTCCATGCCATTTGTCGGAGGAGGAGCCTTGCCCAACGAAATCATACGGCGGCCCCCTTCAGGCGAGGCGTCCACGTCGGCGATCGGGCAGTCGCGGGAATACAACATGGCGCAGATTCGGGTGCTGCTGAGCGACGATCCAAACGATCTGCCGGGAGGCGCGTCGGACTCGAACAACATCCGGCTGGCGAACGTACCGGCAAACTCGGCGGGCACCGGATACAACCTGCCTTATGGAATCGCAACGTCAACGCCTGCGACTGGAACCACGATTCTGCCGGCTCTGGCATCGGGGAGCACCTACAACATGTACTTCGCCACGGCGTCGAATGCGATTCCAGCGGGCACGTGTACATCGACTTACAACGCGAGTTCCCCTAACAATCCGACGGTTGTGTGCCCGGCGGACTGGCCTTTTCCGCCCGCGCCGTGGACAAGTACGGTGAACAGCCCGAGCCCGCTCTTAGTGCCAAACGGATCTCCTTACATCTATGGCAGCGATGCGGCGATTCCGAGCACCGCTCCGGTCGCTCCGGCGCTCTCTGCCGGCGCCAGTACGGTCGTCCCGCCGACATTCACGCCATGTCCAACGCCAACCATGAACTATTCAGGCACGAACTATGCTCCACTAGCGGCGGCTGTTTCCTCTGTGTGCCCAACCAGCCCTTATAATTCGGCAGGTCCGTATTACTACCTGACCGGGTATGCGAACGGCGGAAGCACCAGCAGTTCGGCTCTTGGGAGTAACATAACTCCCGAGACCTACTTGAGCTCAACTTGGAACTTGATCGACGGCTGGCTGCGGGTGGAATACAGTCCCGGAGCAGGCTCCGCTTTTGTCCCGGTAACCATGGAATGGCTGCAACTGGGATTTGCACGGGGCCCGTTGCCACCAACTTCGCCGGGAACCAACCCGATCAATCCGAATGCGATTCTGCTGCTGCAGGAACCGGCGGATCGCATGACCGCGATCCCAGCCACACCCCCTACAATTTGTACCTCGGGAACCTCCTGCTCGGGCGCAGTTCTGTCGAGT
The DNA here is from genome assembly GCA_003162935.1 of Acidobacteriaceae bacterium. Classification (GTDB taxonomy): domain Bacteria; phylum Acidobacteriota; class Terriglobia; order Terriglobales; family Acidobacteriaceae; genus Acidiflorens. The sequence goes on along the minus strand of PLUW01000064.1, from coordinate 3,856 downwards.
AGCGCAACTGCCCCGGTATGCACGGCGACGTCGGGCTCTGGAGCCTCCACGAAGTGCGCGGCGTGGTCGAGCACGCCGCCGCAACTTCTCGCGGATCCCGCGAGCCCATCGCCGACCGCGACGGCAACGATACCGGGCATGTCGTGGACTTATGGGGTGACGACTTCCACGATGAAATCAGTTCCGGGGAATGCAGCATCCACCCTGCAGTCGCAGAGCCCTACCCGCTTTAACTGGTATCCCATCAATTTCTACGATGTCCGCGAAGGCGAAGTTCGGGACAACACGGTGGCGGATAACAGTTGCTCGACCAACGGAGTCATGAACGCGGTCGAAATCGATGTGGGCAATTTGGCCAAATGGCTGGCGGGCTCGATCACCGGTACGAGCGGATCGAGCGTCGATTTTAACGCACAGAATGGATACATCCTGTACTTCTCGGATCGCCGGGGCATGCTGCTGAACCCGCACCCACCGCTGGGCGGGTCTGCCACCAAGACCGGAGACGCGGGCACGGAGGACGTAATCAACCGCGCCAGTGGGCCGGGCGTGCCCGACGGCGCGTTGGAAGCGATCCCCGCCAACCGAACCATTTCTCCCGAGGACGACAATGAGAACGGGTACCTGGACAATTTCGGGCCGGGAAACATGGGGTTGGGATTTTATGGAACCATCGCCAGCCCTGGCACAGCGACAACCTCGGGCAAGAACCAGAACACCCAAATCAACAGCGGGACCAGCCCCAATCCTTTTGGCGCCGACGCGGCGGGCGACACCAACAATCGAATTGCCAGTTGCGGCACGACGGCACGAAAGAACTGGGTCAGCGGGGCCCGCCACGTATTGCGACTGGTGGATGGGTCGCTGGGCAACGTGCCCCGCAGAACGGACTCTGGTGCGACTCTGGATAGCCCCGGAGGATTCACGGTAGCGTCGGAAAACCCGGTGTATATCTGGGGCGATTACAACACCAATGCCAGCGACGCATCGGGTTGGGCCGGCGACACAACTAAATTTCAGGGCGATGTGACCGGCCACTCGGCCGCTTCCGTAATCGCGGACGCGGTAACTCTGCTCTCGGTGGACTGGAACGACCTGAGCAGCACACTTGGCAGCACTGCCGGGAGCAACCAGGTCACCGACCAGAACAACCGGAATCCGAGTCACGACGGCCACTTCCGCCTGGCGATCGCGGGCGGAAAAAACATCAATTTCCAACAGCCCACTTACACCACTCCAGCGGCACCCGGAAACGATTTCGGCACCGATGGCGGCGTCCATAATTTCTTGCGCTATCTGGAAAACTGGAGTGGGCAGACCATGTATTACAAAGGCTCGATGGTAAGCCTGTTCTACGCAACCTATAACACGGGCACGTTCAAATGCTGTACGGACGTTTATGGGGTTCCAGCGCGAGCGTTCTACTTCGACCTGGACTTTACGTCGCCGGGCGGCCTACCACCGGGAACTCCCATGTTCCGCGATGTGGAAACCTTGTCCTATCGGCAGGTGTTTACGCCACGCACCAGCAGCCAATAGGAGAGGGCACAGCGTAGTTCACATCACCCCCCGGTCCCCAAAGGGCCGGGGTTTATTGTTGGCGGGAGCAAGTGGCGGAGCAGCGGGCGCCTCGCCCGTCACAGTCGGTTGGCCGGGCGGGGACGCCCGGCGCTCCACCCGCGGCAGAGAGTTCAGCGAGGCTTGCGCGGCGGCGGGATGGGTTCGGTTCCCTGTCGGGCGGCGGGTTCGGGCGGCGGGGCGCTGACCGCGGGATCGGAAGCCCAGCAATCGGCGAGGATCTTCCACGTGCCGGCGGGCTGTTTGACGAGAACGACCAGATATTTTCCGCGCTCTTCGCGGCGCTTTCCCATGGCGACGGGCACGAGCATCTTGCAGCGGCCGAGATCGAGCGCGATATCGCCCATCACTTCGAGGCGGAGCGATTCCATCTCCACATCGCCCAAGCCGGCTTCGAGCAGCGAGATCAGAAATTCGCGGATGGCCGGCAAGCTGCGAACGGGCGGAAGGCTGGAGCGGATAAGAGTGGCGTCGGCGGCGTAGAGCTCGAGCAGATCGTCGATATGGCGGGTGTTGCAGGCTTGGGCCCAGTCCTGGACGACCTGGCGCGCGGCGGCTTCGGCGCGTCCTCCGGTGGAACCCGGGGCGCCGGGAGCGCGGCCGCGGTGAACGGAAGATGCGGAAGGATCGGAGTCGGCCAAAGGCGCGCCAGACGCTGCGCCAGGGCCGGGGACAAAATGATGATAGTGATGGTGAAAGTGATGCTGGGCGGAATTGGACCGGGAGGGAGCGGCAGCGCCAGCGACGGGTTCGTTGGAGATTCCGCACCAGACACAAAAGCGAGCGCCCGGGGGCAGCGAACCTCCGCAGGCGGAGCAGATGTTGGCCGGGTCATCCTCGGCACCGGGCACCGCGACGGTTTGCGCGGCGGCGCTGCCCGACATGCGTTGAATGGCCTCGACCGCAGCGGCCACGGCCTCATCGTTCGGCTTGGGCCAGCGAAAGTTGGAGGGGAGACGCTGAAAAAAATCTGCGACCTCCTTGCCTTCGACCGGTTGCTCGTTGTGCTGGCGGGGCTGCCCCGCCGGACGATCATCCTGCTTGGGGCGGGCCGGGTTCGGATTGTCTTTGGTCACGGCATCCTCATCGCTGACATTGTAGGAGAATTCGCCAGTTAGCGGACGGTAAATCGTACGCGAACTTCGGAATCGGTGGGAACGCCGTTACAGAGCGCAGGACGATAGCGCCAGGCGCGAACGGCGTGCAGGACCACCCGATCGGCGTCGGGGGTGCCGCTGTTGAGGATGAAGGGGCTGAATACGCGACCGTCGGAACCAACGATGAAGCTGACACGCACGTTCAACTCATCCTGACCTTGCAGTACCGGGTCGGGGGTGAGCAGAGCTTCGGGCGGACGAGTGTTGCCACATTTGGGCAGCGCCAGGGGCTCGGACACAGGAGAAAATTCGGAAATGTGCGCGGGGACGCGGCGCAGTTTTTTTTCCAGTTGCGAGAGTGGTGCCGGATGCACAGCGACACTCGGCGTGGGAGTTGCAGCGCACCATCCCAGAACGCTGAGGGCCAACGAGACAGCCGTCGCGAGTGACTTCCTGCCCATCGTCCTACCGATCATCCGACTGATCAACTGCGGGCTGGCCGAGAGACACAGCATCGGGAGAATACGGGCAATTTAAACTCCACGGGCAGCGGAGCCAATAGGTTTATTATCAATTACTTGGAAACATTCAATCCATGTTTACTTGAATTGTGTGCAATCGCTTGCAAAAGAAGCGAATGGAATCGCACGAGCGGAATCTGCGCCGGAACTGNNTTAGTCGTCGTCGGGCGGATCCATGGGACGCTTGGGATCGACGAAGAAGTCTGGCTTGAAAGGGGCTTGAATACTCTGGAAATCATTCGGCGGTTGGCTGAACTGGAAGAAATCGCTGAGATCGCCGTTCGACCACTGATCCGCGAAACTGCCCAGGTCACCCGAGTTGATGTTGCTCAGATTGAAAACTTCCTCGATGAATTTGAGAATGGTGCCGAAGTCAAGTCCCGCGGTGTTGCTGTCGACCGTTCCGGCGGGAGTATAGGCGGAAACCACCAGCAAGGGAACGCGAAAGCCGTAGGCGTAGGAAGAAGCGATGGCCGGGGCTGCGGCGGGAAGAGGTGGCGGGTGAACGTGATCGTACCAGCCTCCCCAATCGTCCCAGGTAACGAGGATCACCGTGTCCTGCCAATAGGTGAGCGGTTGGCCGTTGACCAGGTCGGTGCATGGACTGTAGCCAACAGCGTTGATGATCGACGAGACCCAGGAGGGTCCGGAGCCGTCGGT
>PLUW01000056.1:28297-29971 GCA_003162935.1 Acidobacteriaceae bacterium | reverse complement strand
TCAGACCCATTTGCACGGCAGCGAGCGGATTCGCAAGATCGCGGTCGCCGCTGTAGCGCTCGTCGGCCAGCCACTTGCCCTCAGGACCCCAGTAGATGTCCTCTTCGGGTTCCCAGACATCCTCGCGCCCGCCGCCAAAACCGAACGTCTTAAAGCCCATCGAATCGAGGGCGACGTTGCCGGCGAGAATCATAAGGTCGGCCCAGGAAATCTTTCGCCCATACTTCTGCTTAATCGGCCACAGAAGCCGGCGCGCCTTGTCGAGGTTCACGTTATCGGGCCAGCTATTGAGCGGCGCGAAGCGCTGCTGCCCAGCTCCGGCGCCGCCGCGGCCGTCGCCGATACGGTACGTACCCGCGCTGTGCCACGCCATGCGAATGAAAAGCGGCCCATAGTGCCCAAAGTCGGCCGGCCACCACTCCTGCGAGTCCGTCATCAAGGCACGCAGATCTTTGACCACGGCATTTAGGTCGAGGCTCTTGAACTCCTTCGCGTAATCGAACTTCCTGTCCATCGGGTCGGACAGCGGGGAATGCTGGTGAAGGATCTTCAGGTTCAGCTGATTCGGCCACCAGTCAACATTCGCGTAGGATTTGTGCACGCCGTGCGCTACCGGGCACTTCGATTCGGTTGCGGTGTTTTTAGCTTCGGGGACAACACTCCCCGATGAATTCGCGAGTGTATTTTTCATATGTTTTCGTCCTTCGCTTCTTGATTGCGTACTGCGTGAAAAAACTACTTCTTTGCGCGGCAGCGGCGACAGAGGCCAAAGACCTCGATCAACGGCTGCGTAAGATCAAAACCGTCCGGCGCATGCCGAGACAGCCGTTTGAAATCGACGAATTCCCCTTCGATGTCCTGCACCGATTTACAGCGGGAACAGACCAGGTGGTGATGAGGTTTGAGATTGCCGTCCACCCGCACCGTGGTCGCATGAGGAGTGACCTCTCGCAGCATCCCACACTCGATGAACAGCCGCAGATTGTTGTAGACCGTAGCGAGAGAAATCGATGGAATGTGGCGTCGGACCGCGGCGTGAATGTTTTCCGGGGAATGGTGTCCATGGGAAGCGATCACGGCCTCATAGACCACCTGGCGCTGGTGTGTGACCGCCAAACCGTGCTTCACGGCCAGCTCACGGAACTTCTCATGGGTGAGGCGCATGATTATCGGATGAGAATGATTATAAAACAACCGGGACCAGTGTCAACCGAAATTATTCCGGAGCGGCCTATAGCGGAATTTCTTTCTCCGGCTTCCTCCGGCCTTACGGACCGGGCGCCGGCAGCAGTTCCCATAAGAGATCGACAAACATCCCCGCCGCGAAGATATCGGGCGCCTATTCCGCGGGTTTCAACCGGGCCTTTCGATTGTCTAACCGGACAGCGCACTGACGTTCCGGGGACTGGCCGGTCGGCCAGCGGCTGAGTGTACTGCCGGAATCTGTTATTCCGCACGCCCATCTTCCAAACTGGAGGCATGCAACTCCCCCGGTCCATCATCCAATTTTCCCTCATCCGCGCAATCAACTTTCTAACCCTAAGCTTGGCAATCCTGGTCCTCGGAATGACGCCCGTGAGCGCCCGCGCAGATGCGCCGCAATTGGCGTGCACGCCGGCGAACCTTCGCTTTGGCGCGACCGTTGTGGCCCAGACCGAAACCTTGCCGATCACC